>DATNOH010000001.1:0-8593 GCA_035601435.1 Gemmatimonadales bacterium
GAGCGCCAGCTCTCGCTCGCCGTGGGTGCGGAGTCCACGTTTGTCGTGTCGGACAGCGCGGCCTACGACTCGACCGCCAGGGCGTGGCTGCCGGTGCGGTTCGACACCGTTCGGGCATTCCGGATCGCGCAGACCACGGGCGGCGTCGCCACGGCGACCGTCTGGATCGACGGCGAGGGCCGCATCGTCCGGATGGAGGCTCCCTCCGGCTTCACCATGGAGCGGCAGGCGTTCGAGATCGCGTACCAGGAATTCCGGCAACGCGACACCACGCGCATGGCCGCGGCAAGCAGGGCCTCTCGGCCCGGCGACGTGATCGCGACCACCGCCCTCGCGGCGCGCGCCGCCTTCCCCCGCGCCACGCGCTCGGCCCTGCGGGTTCGCCTCTCGGGTGTGGCACTGGACCGGCTTCGCCTGACGGGTCCCGGACAGCGGCTCGCGGGTGATACGCTCGTCGTGGAGCAGGCGACGGCCGCGGCGCTCGCGGCGCGCTACACCCTGCCGGCGCGCGATTCGGAATTCCTCCGCCCCGAACCGCTGGTCCAAAGCGGCGACCCACGGATCGTGACGCAGGCCCGGAAGATCGTCGGCGGCGAGCGCGACCCGGCACGAACCGCCCGGCTCATCGGCGACTGGGTGCATGGGTACCTCGCCCGAAACGGCAACGCCACCCTGCCCAGCGCAGGCCAGGTGCTGAAGGAGCGCCGCGGCGACTGCAACGAGCACACGTTGCTGTACGTTGCGTTGGCGCGGTCGGTGGGACTGCCGGCCAGGACCGCCGCCGGCCTGCTGTATCTCAACGGCCGTTTTTACTATCATGCTTGGCCCGAGGTGTATCTCGGGGACTGGGTGGCCGTGGACCCGACGTTGGGCCAGTTCCCCGCCGACGCCGCGCACCTGCGCTTCAGCGCGGGTGCGCTGGCCCGCCAGGCGGAGCTCCTCCCCCTGATCGGAGGCCTCACCCTCGAGGTGCTATGATCCGACTGGAGAACCTGACCAAACACTACGGCAGCTTCGTCGCCGTCGACGACATCTCGCTCGACATCCCGCAGGGTGTGCTGTACGGATGCCTCGGCCCGAACGGCGCGGGCAAGACCACGACGCTCCGGATGATCGCCGGTATCCTGCGCCCCACCAACGGCCGGGTGCTCCTGGGCGGCGACGACGTGCAAGTGAACCCGATCCCGGCCAAGGCGCGCCTCGGCTTCATTCCAGACCGGCCGTTCGTCTACGACAAGCTCACCGGGGCCGAGTTCCTGCGCTTCGTGGCGGCGTTGTACGGCCAGGAAGGCGACGCGGTCGAGCGCCGAGTCACCGAGCTGCTGGACGTGTTCGAGCTGACGCACTGGAAGGACGAGCTGGTGGAGGCCTACAGCCACGGGATGCGCCAGAAGCTGATCATCTCGAGCGCGCTGATCCATCGCCCGCAATGCATCGTGGTGGACGAGCCGATGGTGGGGCTCGATCCCAAGGCGGCGCGGCTCCTCAAGGACATCTTCCGCCAGTTCGTGGCGCGCGGCGGCACCGTGCTGATGAGCACGCACACGCTGGAGGTGGCGGAGGCGATGTGCGACCGCGTCGCGATCCTCCAGCACGGCAGGATCGTCGCCGAAGGGACCGTGAACGACCTGCGCCAGCAGCACCGCGCCGGCGACGCAAGCCTCGAGGAGCTGTTCCTCAAGCTCACCGGAGGCGCGCAGGTGCGCGACCTGGTCGAGGTATTGGGCGCGGACGGAGACCGGGCGGCGTGACGCAGCCCTCGCTGTGGCGGGTGCTCGAGCCCAAGTGGCGCACCGCGCTGCAGCGGATGCGCGAGGAGCGCTCCCGCGGCTCGGCTCGGCTGTTCATTCTGGTGGTAGCCGCGCTGCTGTTCTGGGGCGGCATATTCGCCTTCCTCTACAAGATCCTCAAGGCGCTGGAGCAGGTCCCGGATGTCGGGCCGCTGCTCGCCGGCAAGATCCTAGGGGTCGCGCTCCTGACGTTCGTCGGCATCCTGGTGCTCTCGAACGTGATCACATCGTTGTCCAGCTTCTTCCTTGCGAAAGACCTGGACCTGCTCGTCTCGGCGCCGGTGGACTGGCTGCGACTGTATTCCGCGAAGCTGGGCGAGACGCTGCTCCATTCGTCCTGGATGGTTGCGCTCATGGCCGTGCCCGTCTTCGCGGCATACGGCGTGGTCTTCCGCGGCGGACCCCTGTTCGTTCCCTACGCGATCTTGACCGTCGCACCGCTGCTCGTCCTCCCGGCGGTTGCCGGCTCCGCGCTCACGCTGACCCTCGTGAACGTCTTCCCTGCCCGGCGCACCCGCGACCTCCTGTCCATCGTCGCCCTCGGCACCGCCGGCGGTCTCATTCTCCTGTTCCGCCTGATCCGGCCCGAGCGCCTGGCGTCGCCCGAGGGGTTCCGCAACTTGCTCGAGTTCATCGCCGTGCTCCGCACCCCGACGTCGCCCTACCTGCCCAGTGAGTGGGCCGCCCAGGCCGTGATGGGATACCTGCGGGGCAGGGTCGACGTCCTGCCGCTGGCGCTGCTGTGGAGCACCGCGGGCGCGTTCGTCGTGCTGGGCGCGTCGCTGCATCGGCGGCTGTTCGCGCCGGGCTTCACGAAAGCTCAGGAGGCGGCGGAGCGGTTCGTGCGCGGGACGCTGTGGCGCCGCACGGTAGGCGCCCTGCTCTATTTCCTCCCGGTCGCCAAACGCGAATTCGTCATCAAGGACGTGAAGTTGTTCTTCCGCGACACCACGCAGTGGAGCCAGCTCATCCTGCTGGCCGTGCTGGTCGTCGTGTACCTGTTCAACATCAAGACTCTGCCGCTGCACCGGGGCGAGGCCGTGGGATTCTTCTACATCACCCTGGTGTCGTTTCTCAATCTCGGGCTCGCCGGCTTCGTGCTCGCCGCCATCGCGGCGCGCTTCATTTTCCCCGCCGTGTCGCTCGAGGGACGCCACATGTGGCTGTTACGCTCGAGCCCCCTGGACCTGGGGGCGCTCCTGTGGTCCAAGTATTGGGTGGGCACGATTCCGCTGCTCGGGCTGGCGCTGCTGCTCACGGGCGTCACGAACATGCTGCTCGAGGTCCGGCCGTTCATGATGGTGCTGGGGCTGGTGGCGATCGTGTGTCTGACATTCGCAATCGCCGCGCTGGCGCTCTCGTTTGGGGCGCTGTTTCCGCAGTTCGAGACCGAGAACGCGGCGCAGATCCCCACCTCGTTCGGCGGGCTCGTCTACATGATGGCCAGCGTCGCTCTCCTGGCCGTGGTGATTTTCGGCCTGTGGCAGGGGGTCTTCCAGTACGTCCGGTCGATCTATCTCGGGCAGCCCGTAGTGGTCGACGCCTGGATGATCGGGTGGTTCGCCGCGACCGCCGCCCTGTGCGCGGTGGTCACGGCGACCGCCCTGCGAGCCGGCCTGCGGCGCATGGAACGGTTGGAGTTCTAGCTACAACGGGAAGTTCAGTCCCGCCAGGACGTTGAACGAGGTGTTGTTGGCGACCACGAGCTTGGCCTCGAGGAACGGCTTGAACGGCCGCGCGCGCCGGCCCTCCCACCCCGCGAACAGATTGGCGCCCGCGTTGCTCGCGCCACTGGCATGCAGGTAGGCGAAGCCCGCGCCGAAGTAGAACAAGCCGTACACCGTCGGGGGATGGTACTTCAAGTCGGCGTTCAGCCGAAACGGCGAGCCGGTCTGACCCGGATAGAACTCCGCCGACGGCACGAGCCCCCAGCGGCGCCCCACCGGCAGGTTGAGCTGGCCCCCGATGAAGACGTGCTTGAAGTCGAAGTCATAGCCGACCCGTGGGCCCACCGCGGGCCGATCGACCATCACGGCGCGTCCACCCCGGATGCGCCGCTGCCCCTGTACCACCGTCCCCATCACGGCCAAGCCCGCGACGACGATCGCGACCCGCGTCGTGAATCCGCTCACACCGGCGCTCCGTTGAAGGTCGCACACTGATACGGAAGCGCGGCGCGAAAATCAAGAGCCGACTACTCGATCCGGTACGGGATCCCCAGTTCGTTCGTCCGGTAGTTGTCCGCCGTGCCGAGCAACAGGGTGGCCGAGTCGAGGGCGTCCACGACAAAGCGATCGATGCCGGTGCGGCGCGCGATCCAGGTCCGCTGGTAGGTGCCGTCGCCGTTGTCGGTCATAGGTACGCGGCGCCACGTCGTCACCAGCCGGTCGGCATGCCGCACATCCAGGAACACGAAGCTGCCAGGCGTGAACCCCGAGCCGGTCGTGTTCGTCACGGCCGCCACGACTTTCACGGTGTCGTCGACATGGAACCGGGGGATGCGATTGGCCACGTCGAACAACGCGCCGGGGTCGGTGACTTCGATCAGCAGCGTGTCGTTGCGATAGATCTTCACATCGGTGACGGCCACGGTCTGCCGGCTCGCATCCACGACGGTCCAGTTCTGCGGCGACAACTGTACGGCGCGCCAGCCGCGGCGTTCCGAGCGATCGCGCACCAGCACGGCGCGCTGCGTCATACGGTCGGCCAGCGGCTTCGCGGTCGGATTGAAGACACCGTCGGCGGTGGTATCCACAAGCACCAGACCGTGGAACGTCACGTCGTGCTCCACGCGGGCGGTGTCGCCTTGGATCGTCACGTCACGATGATAAATGGGGCGGGGGCCGCCGGGCACGACCCGCAGACGACCCCAGAACGTCGGCGCCGTGTCACCTGTGGTGGCGACCGCGTCGGCGGTGAGGCTGGAACCCGTCGTGGTCGACGCGGGAGGGGCCGTGGCGGCAGCCCCCGAGACGCCGAATTCGGTGTCGACCATGGCGCCGAGCTGGTCCGCTTCGGCGGCGAGCACTTGAGCCTGGTCGGACGCGGGCGCCGTGCCCTCGCCGCAGGCGGCCGCGAGCCCGATCAGGGCGGCGGCCAAGCTGAACTGGACGGTCTGCCGCATGGATGCGCGTCTCCTGTCGAAGTCTGGAACTCGATCCGTACTCCGAGCGGTACAGACGCGGGGCTGGTAGGGTTGTTAAGCGGCGACGCGCGCCCCGCACGAATGGCAGTAGTGGGCATCGTGCTCGAGCGCCGTGCCGCAGCGCGCGCAGTAGCCAGGTGCGGTGGCGAGGCGGCGGCCGCACTCCGAGCAGAACTGCGCGTCGGCCTCAGGTCGGGGACCGTGGGTGGGACAAGAGGGATCGGGGAGCGGGGAGCGGGGAGCATGGGCCGCGCGGATGGGATTGCTCCCGGCTCCCGGCTCGCGGCTCTCCGCACGTAGGGCGGCAATCGCTTCGGAGGTGTACCGAGTTTTCAAGACGTCGTAGTCGGCATCTGAGAGTTTGCCGGTGGCGCGGTCGAACTCGATCTCCTTCAGAGCGCGCAGCGCGACGGCGCGGGGACTGAGGTCGTCATCCGGGTCCTCCCCCTCACTCCCGTTTTCCGTTTCCCGATTCCCGTACCGCTCCATCTCGGGTCGAAAGATCGGTCGCAACACGAAGTAGACCGCCCCTGCGGCGAGCAGGATCCCGGCGGCCAGCTCGAGCACGCCGGTCAAACCGACAGTCGTTCGAGCTCGCCGCGCAGGCGCTCGAGCTCTTCGGGCGTGCCACCCGTGCTGGAGGGGGTGTCGGGGACCGGTGCGGGCACCGCCGCCCGCGTCCAGCGGCGTAGCACCAGCGTCAGAACCACACCCGCCGCGACAATGAGCAAGGAGGGGGCGAAGTAGCCCGCCAGATTGAACCCGCGTTTGGGCGGCGACATGAGGATGGCGACGCCATGCTCGCGCACGAACTGGTCGAGGATTTGTTGCCCCGTCATCCCCTTCTCCGCGAGCCCGATGACGTGCTGGTGCAGCGCCGGGCTGACGGTGCACGTGAAGTCCGTGGTCCGGCAGGTGTACACGTCGAGATTGCAGCCGCACGTACAATGGAGCTGTTTCTCGATCGCCTGGATGGCGGCGTCGTTGTCGGCGACGGTGACGGGATCGAGCGGCCTTCCGGCGCGAGCCGGATCCCACAGGCGGCCGGACGGTCCCGTTCCCGGAAGGGAATCGGGGGCTTGAGGCGTTGACTGACGCCACGACGCTACGACGCCAAGCAATGCTCCTGCGCCGAGCGTCAGAAACCCGCGGCGATCAACGTATGACGTAGCGTCGTAGCGTCGGGTCACGGTTGTTTCCCCACCAGGCGCACTGAGTAGCCCGCTTGCGACTGCTTGGCGGCCGGCGAGCCGCCCGGCCACATCACGATCAGGCCCCCGAGCGCGATGATCATCCCGCCGTACCACACCCACCACACGAGCGGGTTGATGGTGAACCGAAAGACCGCCTGCTCGGTGCCGTTCACCACGCCCCCCATGACCACATAGAGGTCCTCGCGCAACAGGCTCATGATGCCCGGCTCAGTCGAGGGCTGGAACGTCGGCCGACCGAACGCGTCGACGTGCTGGCGCTTCTCCGGGTTCAAGAGCCCGATCTTCCTGCCGTCGCGTCGTACCTCAACTGCCGCGGCCGTGACTTGCCGGTTCAGCGCGTCGTACTGCGAAAGGCCGAGGCTGGTGAAGGTGTACGTGTAGCCGTACGGGCTGCGGAGCGACGCCGACTCGCCAGGCCTGAGCGTCGCCTCGGTTTCCGTCTTGAACGCCATGCCGGCGAAGGCGACGAACAGGATGACGATCCCCGCATGCACGATGTAGCCACCATACCGGCGCCGGTTGCGGGCGATCAGGCGCGCGAAGGCGAGGGGATACGCTTCGCCGTACTGCCGCCGGCGGGCGCCGGTGCCGCGGGCAAATTCCTGCACGATCGTGGCGGCGACGAACGCACCCAGGCCCATGGCCACGACGGCGTAGAAGTCCCGCATCCCGGCGACGAGCAGTACGAGCGCCATGAACCCACCCGCCGTCGCCGGCACGGCGAACTGGCGCCGCAAGTTCGGGACAGACGCCCGGCGCCAGGCGATGAGCGGCCCAATCCCGGTCAGCAACAGCAGCGCGAGCCCGAGGGGAATGTTCACGAAATTGAAGGTCGCCGGGCCGTAGGTGATCTTGACGCCCTGGACCAGCTCGGACAGGATCGGGAACAGGGTGCCCCACAGCACCGAGAAGGCGATCCCGATGAAGAGCAGGTTGTTGAACAGGAAGCTCGCCTCGCGGCTCACCATCGACTCGAGCCGCGCCTCGGCCTCGAGCAGCGGCAGCCGGTTGGCATACAGGGCGAAGCTCGCCACCCCCGACACGATGAGGAACGCGAGGAAGAAATACCCGACGCTCGATTGGGTGAAGGAGTGCACGCTCGAGATCACTCCCGAGCGCGTGATGAAGGTGCCGAAGATCGACAACAGCCACGACCCGATGATCAGCGCGAGGTTCCACTTCTTCAGCATGCCGCGTTTTTCCTGGATCATGACCGAGTGGAGGAACGCGGTCATCGTGAGCCACGGCAAGAGCGATGCGTTCTCCACCGGGTCCCAGGCCCAGTAGCCGCCCCACCCCAGCTCCACGTAGGCCCACCACATGCCGAGACAAATCCCCACCGACAGAAACAGCCACGACAAGAGGGTCCACTTGCGAATCGCCACGAGCCAGTCGGTGTCGAGCCGCTTGGAGAGCAAGGCGGCGATCGCGAACGCGAACGGGATGGTGATCGAGATATAGCCCAGATACAACATCGGGGGGTGGAATACCATCCCGGGGTTCTGGAGCTGCGGGTTGAGGCCGCTCCCGTCGAGCGGGGTGTACGGCAGTCGCTGGAACGGATTCGCGTGCCCGAACAGCATGACGGAGATGAAGAAGGCCGCGACGACCGACACGACGCCCGCCACGTAGGGGAGGAGCTCGCGATGGCGGCGTGGGGTGAGGACCAATGCCAGCGATCCGAACGCCGACAGCACGGTCGCCCAGAACAGGAGGCTCCCCTTTTGGCCGGCGTACAAGGCCGACCAGGTGTAGAAGATCGGCAGATTGCGGCTGGTGTAGGCGGCGACGTACTCGACGTTGAAGTCGTGCTGGAACAGCGCCCACTCGAGCGCCGCGACGGCGACGACGAGGGCGCCGCACATCGCGAAGACGGCGTTGCGGGCGCTGCGCGCGAGATCGGGACGATCTTTCAGCCCGCCCACGAATCCCGCCAAGGCCCCCCAAACCCCCACCAGCAAGGCGAGCCACAGCGCCAGCGTGCCGAGCAGCGTCATCTATGCCTTCGGGACCGCTTCGTAGCGCGACCCGCACTTGGCGAGCACGTTGGTCGCGTAGATCACGCCGTCCGGCTTGAGCCGACCCTCGACCACCACCTCGACGCTGTCGTTGAAGGTATCGGGGGGAAGGCCGTGGAATTCGACTTTGAAGCGCGCGCTGCCGTCAGTCACCTGAAAGCGCAGCGTGTTGCTGGCCACGTCCTTGGTCACGGTACCCGGCACGACGCGGGCGCCGACTTTCATGCCGACATTGTAAAAGGAAGGATCTACGGCGATCTTCTGCGTGAGCTCCGTGGGCGTCAGGAAATACTGGCCGGTCTGCTTCACGCCCGACGCCATGAGGTAGCCCACCGAGGCGACGATCAGCGCAGCGCCGATGGCGAACTTGGTTCCCGCGTTCATCCCTAATTATACCTCCCGGCGCCGCGCCTGCTCCAACGCCCA
>DATNOH010000002.1:0-2443 GCA_035601435.1 Gemmatimonadales bacterium
GGTCGATCGGGGCGTCACCATCCGCCACGAGTTCGTCCTCAAGAACATCGGGCAGGCCGCGCTGAGCATCAACGCGAAGCCTGGCTGAGGCTGCACCGTGACCGAGTTCGACAAGGTCATCCCCCCCGGTGGGGTGGGAAAGGTGACGGCCAGCCTCAACACGTTCCCCTACAAGGGTCCCATCACGAAGAGCGTGCAGGTGACGACGGGCGATCCCGGCGCGCGCCCGGTCGTCCTGCTGCTGAAAGCCGAGATCGTGACCGTGATCGACGTCGCCCCCAGCAACTCTCCCGTGCTCCGGACGATCGCTGGGGAGCCCAAGCCGACGGAGCTCACCGTGTCGGCGGGCGACGGCAAGGCGTTCGACATCCTTGCCGTGCAGGCGGACCCCTCGGTCCGGGTGGCGGTCCGGCCCGACCCGCCGACGCCCGCCGCGCGCCACCCGGTGCAGCGCGCACATGGCGGGCCGGTCGCCGCGGGGAGCAGCCGCTATCTGGTGACGATCACGCCCACGCCGAAGGCGCCGGTGGGCTCCTCGATCGCGAACGTGACGCTCAGCACGAATCATCCCAAGGCGGAGACGGTCACCATCCGCCCGGTTTTGTCCGTGACGGGGCCGGTGGAGTTCGTGCCGCAGCGGCTCGAGGTGCAGCCCGGGCCCGAAGCCCCCGTGCTGCACGTGAAGATCCGCAAGCCCCGGGGCGGCACGCTGAAGATCCTGGAGGTTGCCTCGAGCGACCCGGAGTTCAAGGCGACGGCGAGCGCGATCGCGAAGGGGCGCGAGTACGACGTCGCAGTCCGATACACCGGGAAGCCGGGTCGTGGTCCCGTGAATTCGCGCATCACGGTGAAGACGGACGAGCCTCAGCAGCGCACCATCGTCATCCCGCTGACCGGGCGGCTGTAGCGCTCGTCCGTGGTTGCCAGCGCGTTGCCGCTGATCGCGGTGCTCGCCTTCTACGGGCTCGGGTTTGGCTGGCGCACCTGGGTGCAGCTCCGCCGCTACGGTTCCTCGGGCATCGTGCTCTTCCGCTCCGGCCGCCCCGGCCAGCACCTCCGCGAAGCGCTCTTCGTCGTGCTCGCCGTCGCGCTGCTTGCCGAGGCCGCTCTGGCTGCCGTGGCGCCGCGCCGGCTCCCGGGCCTCGTGCCGCTCGCTCCCGCCACCGCTGCCGTGCTGCGCGCGACGGGGACCGTGATGGTCCTCGGGGCCACGGCGCTGATGCTGGCGGCGCAGCTGGACCTCGGCGCCTCCTGGCGCGTCGGCATCGACCAAGGCGCACGCCCGGGGCTCGTGACGGGCGGCTTGTACCGCTACTCGCGCAACCCGATCTACGTCGCCATGCTGGCGGCGCTCCTGGGCTTCGCGCTCCTCCTGCCGAGCTGGATCTCGCTCGGGCTGCTCATCGGGGCGGGGCTTGGCATCCGGCGTCACGTGCGGGACGAGGAGGCCTACCTCGCGCGGACGTACGGGGAGGAGTACCGACGCTATGCGGCGCGGGTCGGGCGATTCGTGCCCGGCGTGGGACGTCTCCGAGCGCCCGGGCGATAGCGCATCGGCCCCACGCGCGCGCGGCGCCGCGCCCGCGCTACTTGCTCTTGGGTGCTCTGGAAATCGGGCGCGAGTGATCGGCCATCAAGAAGGTGGCCCGCGACACCGTGATCGGCCGGCGGCAGCGTGGACACGCGGGGGTCATCGTGCTGCCAGCGGCCCCTTCGAGGTACGAGAGCGGAGCGTTGCAATGCGGACACGGAGCGAAATGCCCTGTCGCCATGAGGTCTCCTTCGCTGCACGATCCCCTGCCCGGGGGAGAAAGTCAATGCGCGGACCGCGTCCCGTCGCGCTCCACCGTCTTGACGCGCGCGCGCGAGTAGGCCAGGGAACGTAACATGTCGGACCGATCGATCGAGGTACGCCGGGCCGAGCTGGCCGCGTTGATCGAGGGGCGCTCGGACGAAGAGATCACGCGCGGGGTGGAGGAGCGCGGCGTCGAGGGCGTCCTCGACGACGTCTTCCAGGGCATGGCGGAGGCGTTCCTGCCCGATAGGGCGGCAGGCCAGAGCGCGATCGTCCAGTACGACGTGACCGTGGCCGGCGCGCCGCACACCTACCAGCTGAAGATCGCGGGCGGGAAGTGCGAGATCGTGAAGGGCCGGGCCGACGCGCCGCGCGTCACCCTCACGCTGGCGCTCCCCGACTTCCTCCGCCTCGTCGCCGGCAAGCTGCCTCCGGTCCAGGCCTTCATGACCGGCAAGCTCAAGCTGCAGGGCGACATGATGATCGCCACCGCGATGCAGGGCTGGTTCCGGCAGGGCTGAGGCGAGTCCGCGCGAACACCTCTACCCGAGTCTGCGCGCTGCGGCCCGCCGCGCGGCTCAGCGAGTGAGGAGCGCGTGGATCACCGCGATCGGGCGCTCGTCGACGTAGGCCAGGCCCAGGTACTGG
>DATNOH010000003.1:0-8670 GCA_035601435.1 Gemmatimonadales bacterium
GGATTTCGTGCGACAGCTGAGCAGCGAGGCAGCACAACTGAAGCAGTCTACCGGAAGGAGCAGGTGATGCGGATTGTGACCCCGAGCGAAGTCGCCACGCAGACCCAGAACAAGTATCTGGGCGTGCTGGTGGCTGCGAAGTTCGCCCGTTTCGTGAACGAGTTCCCGCGCGACCGCTCGGTGGACTTCGAGGAGAAGCTCACCACGCGGGCGCTGGACGAGCTGGTCCGCGGCCGGCTGACGTACAAGCTGGTGCGGCGGCGGCGCCAGGAAGGCTGATGGCGTTCGCCGGCCGGCACGTCGTCCTCGGCGTGTCGGGCGGAATCGCGTGCTACAAGAGCTGCACGCTCGCCCGGCGGCTCACCGAGGCCGGAGCGACGGTGGATGCGGTGCTCACCGCGTCCGCCGCCGAGTTCGTGCGGCCGGTCACCTTCGAAGCGCTCACCGGGCGCCCGGTCCTCACCTCCTTGTGGCAGCGGGACCGGGCGCTCGCCCACGTCGGGCTGGCGCGCGAGCCGGACCTCGTGATCGTCGCGCCGGCCACCGCGAACGTGCTGGCCCGCGCCGCGATGGGCCTCGCCGACGACGTGCTCACGGCGTTGCTGCTCGCCCGGACCGGGCCGGTGCTCGTGGCACCCGCGATGAACGACGCGATGTACGCGCATCCCGCCACGCAAGCCAACGTGAGCACGCTCGCCGCGCGCGGCTGGGTCTTCGTGGGCCCCGAGACGGGCCCGCTGGCCGAAGGACCGAGCGACCGTCCGGGCCGGATGAGCGAGCCCGAAACGATCCTCGTCGCGGCGGAGCGGCTGCTGCTGCAGCGTGCGCCGTGGCGGGGGAAGAGCGTCGTCGTGACCGCCGGCCCCACCCGCGAGCATCTCGACCCGGTGCGGGTCGTCACCAACCCGTCGAGCGGTCGCATGGGCTACGCGCTCGCGGCGGCCGCCTACGCTCGCGGCGCGGACGTCGTCCTGGTCTCGGGACCGAGCGACTTGCCGCTGCCGTTCGGCGTGACCGCGCAGCGCGTCGAAACCACCGCGGAGATGCAGCGCGCGGCGCAGGCGTTGGTGGCGCGGGCGGACCTCTTCATCATGGCCGCCGCCCCGGCAGACTATCGCCCCACGGAACCGTCCGCCGCCAAGCGTCCCCGCGCCAACGGCGGTCTGACCATCGAGCTGGAACCCACCCCCGATATCCTCGGCTCGCTCAAGCGTCCCAAGAAATGCGTGGTGGTCGGGTTCGCGCTCGAGGCAGGAGGAAACGGATTGGCCCGCGCCCAGGCCAAGTTGCGGGAGAAGGATTTAGATGCGATCATCCTGAACGACGCGCACGAGCCCGGCGCGGGATTTGAAGTGACCACGAATCGCGTCACCATCATCCGGAGGAACGGTGAGCCAATCGAGCTGCCGCTCCTCTCGAAGCGGGACGTGGCCGACAAAATCCTCGACGCGGTGGAGCAATCGCTGACGTGACCGACGGGCGGGCACTGGCGCGCGAATTCCTGGAACAGCAGCGGCAGCTCGGGGGGAATCCGGTCATCCTGCCGGAAGGCTCGACCCCGGGGAACACCCAAGCGAGACCCGCTCGGGAGGGTTCCGATCTCCCCCCTCCGGGAATCTCTTACGATCCCCCCGGCGGCGACCTGTTCTCCAACGATCCGGTGCCGCAAGCGATCTCGCTCGACGCGATCGCGCAGCTCGTGGCGGGCTGTACCAAGTGCCGGCTGTGCGAGGGCCGCCGGCACACGGTGCCCGGGGAGGGGTCGGCGGACGCCCGGCTGGTCGTGGTGGGAGAAGGGCCGGGACGGGTGGAAGACGAAACCGGACGCCCGTTCGTCGGGCCCGCCGGCGAGCTGCTCACCAAGATTCTCGGCGCGATCGAGCTGCCGCGCGAGCGGGTCTTCATCTGCAACGTGGTCAAATGCCGTCCGCCCGAGAACCGCCTGCCGCAGTTCGACGAGATCGCCGCATGCGTGCCATACCTGTTCCGCCAGATCGACATCGTGAAGCCGAGCGTGATCCTCGCGATGGGGGGGACGGCCGCGCAGACCCTGCTCAACACCAAGCAATCGCTGGGAGCGCTGCGGAACTTCGTGCACCGATTCCGCGGTATTCCCTTGATCGTGACCTATCATCCGGCTGCTCTGCTCCGCAACCCCAACTGGAAGAAGCCGACCTGGGATGACGTCCGCATCGCCCGCCGTCTCATCGCCTGAGCGCTCGACTCCCGAATTCGCGGGCCGCCAGACTCCCTGGAGCAACGAAGCGGAGCAGGCGGTCCTCGGGGCCATGCTGCTCGACCAGGACGCGGCCCTCAAAGCCGCCGAGCTGCTGGACGACACGATGTTTTACCGCGAGGGACACCGGCTGCTGTTCCGCTCGATGATCGCGCTCACCGAGCGGGGCGACGTGATCGATCCGGTCACGCTGCGCGACGAGCTGTTGCGACGCGGGGACCTGGACCGCGCCGGGGGGATGGAGTACCTCGGGGGTCTCATCGATGTGGTCCCCACCGCGGCGAACGTCGAGTACCACGCCAAAATCGTGCGCGACAAGGCGGTGCTGCGGCGCCTGATCGAGGCGGCCACGGCGATCATCCAGGACGCCTACGAGGGCCGCTCCACCTCCATCGAAGTGCTCGACAACGCCGAGCACCGCGTGTTCCAAGTCGCCCAGTTCCGGCGTGCCGAGGAGTTCGTTCGGCTGAAGGAGCTGATCTGGCCGACCATGGAGCGCATCGAGCAGCTACACACGAGCCAAGGGGCGCTCACCGGCGTGGGGACCGGCTTCACCGACCTGGACCGGCTCACCGCCGGGTTCCAGCGCGGCGATCTGGTGATCGTCGCGGCCCGGCCCTCGATGGGGAAGACCGCGCTCGCGCTCAACGTGGTGCAGCACGCTGCCATCGAGCACAACGTGGGGATCGCGGTGTTCTCTCTCGAAATGTCGAAGGAGCAGCTGGTGCAGCGGCTGCTCTGCTCCGAGGGTCTGGTGGATGCGCAGCGCCTGCGCCGCGGCCAGCTGCGCGACGACGACTATCCGAAGCTCGCCCGCGCGGCGGGGCTATTGGGCACGGCGCCGATCTGGATCGACGACTCGGCGATGCTCTCGCCCCTCGCCATGCGCTCCAAAGCACGCCGCCTCAAGGCGGAGCACGACGTCGGCCTGGTGGTGGTCGACTACCTGCAGATGATGCAGGGTCCCACCGACTCCGAGAGCCGGCAGCAGGAGATCTCCTTCATCTCCCGCTCGCTCAAGGCGCTCGCCAAGGAGCTGGATGTTCCGGTGGTTGCCCTGTCGCAGCTCTCCCGGGCGCCGGAGCAGCGCGGCGGCGAGCACCGGCGCCCGCAGCTCTCGGACCTGCGCGAGTCCGGAGCCATCGAGCAGGACGCGGACGTCGTGTGCTTCATCTATCGCCAGGAGTTCTACGACGGCCCGATCGATCCCAAGACGAACGAAAGCATCGAGGGAATTGCTGAGCTCATCGTGGGAAAACAACGCAACGGCCCGACGGGAACGGTCAAGCTCTTCTTCAAGAAGGAGTACACGCGCTTCGACAATTACACGCCGCGCGAAGCACCCACCGAGGCCGCCCGTGCCTAAGGGAGGCTCGGTGTTCCGCTGCGCGGACTGCGGCGCGGACCAACCCAAGTGGGGCGGACGCTGCGAGTCGTGCGGGGCGTGGAATACGCTGGTAGAAGAGCCGCTCGGGCGGACCGGGGGACGAGTCGACCGAAGGAGCAGCATCCCGTCCGGCAGTCCGCCCGTCCGGTTGTCCGCGGTGGGAGCGGCGGGATTCGAGCGGTGGCAAACGGGTCTACGCGAGTTCGATTTCGTGCTGGGCGGCGGCATCGTCCCGGGATCCGTGGTGCTGGTCGGCGGCGAGCCCGGCATCGGCAAGTCCACGCTGCTGCTGCAGTGCGCGGCGCGGCTCGAGCAGGCGGGCGTGCCTACGCTGTACGTGTCCGGTGAAGAGTCGCCCGACCAGATCCGGCTGCGCGCCGGGCGGCTGACGGTGGACGCGGGCGCCGTGCACGTGCTGGGCGAGACGCGGCTCGAGGCGATCACGCATCACGCCCACGCACTGGGTGCCCGCGTCGTGTTCGTCGACTCGATCCAGACCACCTACACCGACGAGCTCGAAGGCGCGCCCGGCAACGTGGGCCAGGTGCGGGAGTGTGCCGCCCGGCTCATGCGCTTCGCGAAAGAGGCGGGGCCCGCGGTGCTGCTGGTCGGGCACGTGACCAAGGGCGGCGGCATTGCGGGACCCAAGACGCTCGAGCACATCGTGGACACGGTGCTGTACTTCGAGGGCGAGAGCACGCTGGACCACCGCATCCTGCGCGCCGTGAAGAACCGCTTCGGCTCGGTGGACGAGATCGGCGTGTTCGAAATGACGGGAGCCGGGCTCGAGCCCGTCGCGGACCCCGCGGCGGCGTTCCTGGCGGGACGCACCACCGGTGTCTCGGGCTCCGCCGTGACCGCATTGATGGAAGGGACGCGAGCGCTGTTGGTCGAGATCCAGGCGCTGGCGGCGAAGAGCGGGTTCGGTACGCCCCAGCGCGTCGCCACGGGACTCGATCATCGCCGTCTGGCGGTGCTGCTCGCCGTGCTCGAGCGCCGCGGCGGCTTGCCGTTCGGCGAGCGCGACGTGTTCGTGAACGTGACGGGCGGCGTGCGCCTGGTCGAGCCCTCGACCGATCTCGCCGTGGTCGCGGCGTTGGTCTCGAGCGTGCACGACCGGCCGCTCCCGGCCGATTCCGTGTTCCTCGGCGAAGTCGGCCTGGGTGGCGAGATCCGCCCCGTGGCGGCGGTCGAGCGACGCCTCAGCGAGGCCGCGCGCCAGGGGTTCCGCCGCGTGTTCCTG
Organism: Gemmatimonadales bacterium; assembly: GCA_035601435.1. Lineage (GTDB taxonomy): Bacteria > Gemmatimonadota > Gemmatimonadetes > Gemmatimonadales > GWC2-71-9 > AG41. The sequence goes on from DATNOH010000003.1 coordinate 4,867, forward strand.
TCCGCCCGCTCGCGGGTGAGCCTGCCCGGGCTCGATCTGGTGGGCGTGGACGGCATCGGTGAGCTCGCCCGGCGACTCGCGGCCTGACGCGGGCGTCGTGGTCGTGGCGGCCGGTGCCGGAGTGCGCGCCGGCCCCGGCGAGCCGAAGCAATTCCGCCCGATCCTCGGCGTCCCGATGCTGTTGCGCGCGCTGCGGCCGTTCACATCCCACCCGGAGGTGGGGCAGGTGGTGGTGGTCGTGCCCGCCGGATTCGAAACGCGCCCCCCCGAATGGCTGGGCAAGCTGGTGGGCGACCGGTTGGGGCTCGTCGCCGGCGGCGCCACCCGGACCGACTCGGTCCGGGCCGGCCTGGGCGCGCTGCCGCCGCACGCCGTCGTCGTGCTGGTGCACGATGCCGCCCGCCCGTTCGTGACCCGAGAAACGATCGATGGGGTGCTCGCCAAAGCGCGCGCCGGGCTGGGCGCGGTGGCGGCGATACCCGTCAGCGACACCGTGAAAGACGTCGAGCAGGAGCGTATCACGAAAACCGTGCCACGAAACCGTCTCTGGCGGGCGCAAACGCCGCAAGGGTTTCCGCGAGCCATGATCGAGCGAGCGTACGCGGGTCTCGCCAACGGCGATGCCGCGCCGACCGACGACGCGGAGCTGTGCGAGCGCGCCGGTTTCCCCGTGGAGGTGGTCCCCGATTCGCCGTACAATCTCAAGGTCACAACCGCCGACGATTTCCGGGTCGCCGAGGCGCTGGCGCGTGAGCTGCGGTGAGCGGGGTCCCGTTCCGGACGGACGAGGACGTGACGGCCGCGCTCCCTCAGGCGATCGCGCATCTTCACGGGGGCGGCCTGATCGCCTATCCGACGGAAACCGTGTACGGCCTGGGCTCGCGAGCGAGAGGCCCGGACGTGCAGGCGGTGGCGCGTCTCAAGGGCCGGCGGCCCGACAAGCCGTTCCTGCTGCTGGTCGCCGACCGGGACATGGCGGAGGCGCAGGGCCTGGCGTTCAACGAGTCGGCGACCGCGCTGGCGCGCGCCTTCTGGCCCGGGCCGCTCACCCTGGTGCTTCCAGGTGGGAGCGGCCGGCTGCCGGACGTGCTGCGGGGCCCGGAAGGCGGGATCGCCGTGCGCTGGACGTCCCATCGCGGCATGGCCAGGTTGGTGCGTGCGCTGGGGGAGCCTGTGACGTCCACATCGGCTAACTTGCCGGGGAGTCCCCCGGCGCCGGGAGCCGAAGCCATCGTGCGGGACTTCGCGCCGGCGGTGGATGCGGGGACGTTGCTCGTGCTGGACGGCGGCGTCCTGGGAAACTCGCCGCCGTCGACCGTGGTTGATTGCACACAGCCGACGCCCCGGCTGATCCGCCAAGGTGCGGTGACGCTCGGCGAGCTGCGACGCGCTGCGGGACGGCTCGCTCCATGAACGAGGAATCGAACACGAAACGCATCCTGCTGGTGTGCACGGGCAACATCTGCCGCAGCCCGCTCGCGGCGGCCTTGCTCGAGCGCGCTCTCGGGGAGCGCGGCATCGAGGGGATCGCGGTCACCTCGGCCGGCACCGGGGCCTGGGACGGCGCCCCCGTATCCGAGGGAGCGTATCTCGTGGGGCTCGAGCGCGGGCTCGATCTCTCGAGCCACCGGGCGCGGCTCCTGACGCGCGAGCTGGTCGACGGCGCCGACTTGATCCTCACCATGGCACGGCACCACCGGGCGCGCGTGGACGAGCTGGGCGGCGAGGGTCACGTGTTCGTGCTGGGCGAGTACGCCGGCCGCGAGGGGGACGAGGCCGAAGTGAGCGATCCGTTTGGCGGCGATCTCGATGTGTACCGCGACACCTGCGTCGAGCTCGAGGCGCTCCTCCAGACGGGCGTGGAGCGTATCGTCAAAGAGTTCGCGAGTGGAAGTCAGCGCTAGCACGCGTCTGCTGGCGGTGATCGGCGATCCGGTCGCCCATTCGCTTTCCCCGTCGATGCAGAACGCCGCGATCCGCGTCCTGGGGCTGGACGCCGTGTACATCGCGCTACGCACGTCCGCACAAGAGCTGACGACCGTGCTCGCCGCCCTCGCCGCCGTGGGCGGGGCGGGGAACGTGACCGTGCCGCATAAAGAGGCGGCGGAACGATACGTGGCGCGGAAAACGGATGTGTGCGCCCGGGTGGGAGCCTGCAATACCTTCTGGACGGAGCACGGAGCGCTCGTGGGCGACAACACCGACGTCGCGGGAATCCTGGCCGCTCTGCGCCGGCTCGGCGTGGACGGTGCCGGCAGCTGGCTGCTGCTCGGCACGGGCGGCTCCGCGCGCGCGGTGGCGGTGGCGGCCGCGGCGGCAAAGGCCGACCTGCACGTCCTGTCGCGTGATGCCGCGCGGGCGCGCGATTTCGCCGCCTGGGCCCGCGGGCAGGGAACCCACGCGGAGGCCGCGCGCGGCAAGCTCGAGCCCGACATCGCGATCAACGCGACGCCCGCCGGCCTCAAGGACTCCGACCCGCTGCCGCTCGATCCGGACAGTGCGGCCCGCCTGCATGCGGCCCTCGACCTGGTGTACGCTCCCGGCGGCACCCGGTGGGTGCGCACGCTGACCGCGGCGGGGGTGCGGGCGGAGGACGGCCGCGAGGTCCTCGTACACCAGGGCGCGGCGGCGTTCAGCCGGTTCTTCCCGGACGAGACGGCGCCGCTCGAAGTGATGCGCGCCGCCGTGAGCCGCGCCCTTGGTGCCTGAGGCGGTCGAGCAGCTCCTCCTCCCCGCCGAGTGTCTGCTGTGTCGCGCCCTGCTCTCGTTCGCCGATTCCTCCCGGCTGGTGTGCGACGTATGCCGTCACCGCTGGCGCCCCGTTCGTCCGCCGTGGTGCGCCCGCTGCGGGCAGCCGGAGCCGTTGTTCGGCCGCTGCCGCCTGTGCGCCGAGTGGCCGGCGGCGTTCGGGCCGGTGCGATCCGCGGTGTGGCTGGACGCCGGCGCGCGCGAGGCGGTCCACGCGCTGAAGTACGGTGGTCTGCCGCGCATCGCCACGGAGCTCGCCGGGGCGATGGCGGGGCTCGAGGTACCCGGGATCGAGTCGGCCTGGTTGGTCCCCGTACCATTGGGGCGCGCCCGCCTCAGGACCCGCGGCTACAATCAGAGCGAACGCCTGGCGCGCGCCCTGTGTCGCCGCTGGCGGCGCCCGGTGGTCGACTTGCTGGTCCGGACACGGGACACCGCCGCGCAAACGGCGTTGACACCCGAGGCGCGGCTGGCGAACGTGGCGGGGGCCTTCAAAGTACGGAATGGGGAGTGCGGAGTGCGGAATGAACGCTCGCCTGCAGACTCCCCACTCCGCATTCCGCACTCCGCACTGGGGCGGCCGCTGATCCTTGTCGATGACGTTTTCACCACCGGCGCCACGCTGGCCGAGGCCGCCCGGGCGTTGGAGCGGGCTGGCGCGGGCACCGTTTCGGCCGTGACGTTCGGCCGGGCGGTCGTGCCGGATTTCACCTAGGGGAGAACCATGGCGGTACGTGTCGGGATCAATGGGTTCGGTCGCATCGGGCGCAACGTGCTCCGGGCCGCGGTGCTCATGAAGCAGCAGGCGCTCGAGTTCGTGGCGGTGAACGACATCACCGACACCAAGACGCTGGCTCATCTCCTGAAGTATGACTCCGTGCACCGTCGCTTCCCCGGGACGGTCGAAGCGCAGGGCGACGCGCTGATCGTCAACGGCAAGCCCATCAAGGTGTCGGCGATCAAGGAGCCCGAAAAGTTGCCGTGGAAAGCGCTGGGCGTGGACCTGGTGCTCGAGAGCACCGGGCGGTTTACCGACCGGCCCGACGCCGACAAGCA
>DATNOH010000004.1:0-7525 GCA_035601435.1 Gemmatimonadales bacterium
GCCGATTGGTACGGCATGGCGGTCGACCCGGAAGCCGAGATCACCGTCACCTGCGGCGCCACCGAAGCGATGGCCTCGGCGCTGCTCGCGATCGTCGATCCGGGCGACGAGGTGATCGTGTTCGAGCCGTTCTACGAGAACTACGGGCCGGACGCGATCCTGTGCGGCGCGAAGCCGGTGTATGTGCCGCTGGCGGCGACCCAGGAGCTCGACCTCGATCGGCTCGCGGCCGCGTTCTCGGCGCGGACGCGCGCGATCATCGTGTGCACACCGAACAACCCGACGGGCCGGGTGCTGTCACGGCGCGAGCTTGAAGCGATCGCCGAGCTGTGCCGGCGGCACGACGCGTATGCCGTGACGGATGAGATCTACGAGCACATCTACTATGAGGGCGAGCACATTCCGATCGCAACGCTCGACGGGATGGCCGAGCGTACCATCACGATCAGCGGGGCGTCGAAGACGTTCAGCGTCACCGGCTGGCGGATCGGCACGATCGTGGCCCCGCCGGGCGCGACCGACGCGATCCGCAAGGTGCATGACTTTCTGACCGTGGGAGCCCCGGCCCCGCTTCAGGAGGCCGTGGCGGCGGGACTCGAGACGCTGGGGGAGGACTACTACGAGCGGCTGGCGCTCGACTACCGGGCGCGGCGGGATCTGCTGTGCCGCGCGTTGGTCGACGCCGGGTTCCGTTGTACGCCCCCCCAGGGCGCCTACTACGTGCTGGCGGACTACTCCGGCGTGTCGGAGCTCCCGGACGACGAGTTCTCCTTCTGGTTGACGAAGGAGATCGGCGTGGCGCCCGTGCCGGGCTCGAGCTTTTTCAGCCGCCCAGAACTGGGCCGGCGGCTGGTGCGGTTCGCGTTTTGTAAGACGGAGGAGATGCTGGCCGAGGCGGCGCGGCGCCTCGCCCGCGTCAGGCGTCCCGCGCGTCCGGTACGGGCGTAGCCTCACCCCCCTTTCCCCTCTCCGCAACTACGGAGAGGGAGAGCGAGGCGGTGAGGTCCAGCCCCGCCAGCGTAAACAGCCACCCACCTAGCGGCCCGCTCCAAAACCGCAGCCGCCGCTCGGCCTTGGGATCGGTGCGATGCTCGGTGCGCGCCCGTGCCGCGATCGCGGCCAGCAGCCCGGTCCCCGCGACGACGCCCAGCAGGGTGGGCACTCCTGCCACCCCGGCTAACCCCGGCAACCGCTCCATGGCCAGAACACCGCCTCCGGCCGCCGCGACGCACGCGTAGCACAGCCGCCGCAGCGCGCGCTCCAGGGGGGACCGCCCCTCCCCGTACAGGAACGCCAGCTCTTCGCGCCGGTGCGCCAGCTCCCCACGCAGGGCATCGACCAGGTCGGCTCGCCCGTATCCCGCCTTTCGGAGACGGCGCACGCGCCGGACCATGACGACGACCGGCAGCGCCGCGATCGCAACCGCCGCCGCGAGGATCGCGGCCCGGGCCTGGGGCTCGTCCGCCCCAAACAACCGAATCGCCAGGAGCGGGAGGGCGACGGCTGCGAACGCGCCGTACAGCAACGCCGAGGTCGAGAGCTGCCGCGCCTCGGTCGCGAACGCCCGCACGGCCACGGCCGCGCGCCGATCGAGGGCGGCGGCGAGCGCGTCGGCGAGCGCTTCGCCGTTGGGGAAGCGCGCGCCCGGATCCTTGGCCAGGCAGCGGTCGATCGTCTCAGCCAGGCGCGGCGGCACGCCGGGCGCCACCGAGGCCAGTGGGGGCGCCGGATCGTTCACGTGGCGCGCGAGCACCGTCATGTCGTCGGAGCCGACGAACGGCAACTCGCCCGACAACGCGAAGTACCCGACCACGCCGAGCGAGTACAGGTCGCTCCGCGGGTCCACCCGCTCGCCCAGCGCCTGCTCCGGACTCATGAACTCGGCCGTCCCGACCACGCGCTGGGGCCCCGTCGTGACGTCCGAGCCGACACGCGCGATCCCGAAGTCGGAGACCAGCGCGCGGCCGGTCGCCAGGTCCAGCAGGATGTTGTCGGGCTTCACGTCGCGGTGCACCACGCCGCGGTCGTGCGCGTACGCCAGCGCGCGAGCTACCTCTTCGAGCAGCCGGGCCGCGGTGTCGTGCGGCATTGGCCCGCGCTGACGCACCCGCCGCCCCAGCGTGTCTCCGTCCACGTACGCCATCGCGAAGTACACGAAGTCCGAGACCTCGTGTACAGCAAAGATGGGCACGATGCCCGGATGCGAGAGCTGGGCGGCGGTCCGCGCCTCGCGCAGGAAGCGCTCCCGCGCCCTCGGTTGGATGGCCCGCTCGGGCGGCAGCAGCTTGATGGCGACTTTGCGGTCCAGGCGCAGCTCGCGGGCGAGGTACACGACCCCCATGCCGCCGTGTCCCAGGCGTCGCTCCAGCACATAGCGCCCCGCGAGGGCGCGTTGCAGACTCGGGAGGAGTGGGTCGGCTGTCACCGTCACGGGGCCTGTCTACCCCGAGGGGTGTGCGCGAGGTTCCGCGCGGAGTGCGCAGTTCGGTCACGAGCGGGAAACGGCACGATAACGGCGCGAGCGTGATGACGAGCACGCGCGCGCTGGCCTGATGTGGTCCCGCTCCCTCTATCGCCTCTTGCCGCTCGCCCTCAGATTCAGCCCCCTATGCCCGACCACGAACCCTACGTCCCGGCGAGCCAGTCGCCCGCGGAGCTGACGCCGCGCGCGCTGTTGCTGGGCGTTGTGCTCGGCCTGATCTTCAGCGCCTCGAGCGTCTACCTGGCGCTCAAAATCGGGCTCACGGTCAGCTCCTCCATCCCGATCGCCGTACTCTCGATCACGATCTTTCGCGCTCTCGGCAAGACCTCGATCCTCGAGAACAACATCGTGCAGACGACCGGATCGGCCAGCGACTCCGTGGCCGCCGGCGTGGTCTTCACGATCCCCGCCATCCTGTTGATGGGCTACGACCTCGACATCGGCCGAGTCGCGGTGCTCGCGACCGCCGGCGGTCTGATGGGGATCCTGATGATGATCCCGCTGCGCCGCGCCTTGATCGTGAAGGAGCACGACACCCTGATCTACCCCGAGGGCACGGCGTGCGCCGAAGTGCTGATCGCCGGCGAGGAACGGGGTCTCCAGGCCAAGCGCGTGTTCCAGGCGTTCGGAGTGGGTTTCGTCTACAAGTTCCTGCAGGCGGGACTCAAGTTCTGGCCCGACGTTCCGGGCAAGGCGCTGAGCTTTTACCCCGGTGCCGCCATCTTCACGGAGGCGTCCCCTGAGCTGTTGGGGGTGGGCTATATCATCGGTCCGCGGATTGCCGGCTACCTGTTCGCCGGTGGCTGCCTGGCCTACCTGGTGCTCGCTCCAGCCATCAAGCTCGTGGGCTCCGGCCTCACCGAGCCGTTCGGCTTCCCGGCGGTGAAGCTGATCCGCGATATGAGTCCGGGCGAGATCCGCGCCAGCTTCGTTTTCTACATCGGGGCAGGAGCCGTCGCTTCGGCTGGAATCATCGCGCTGGCGCGGTCGCTCCCCACGATCATGAGCTCGTTCGCTTCGAGCCTCAACGACCTGCGTGACTCCCGGATGGGCCAGGCCGTGGCGCGGCTGCGGACCGAAGACGACCTGCCGATCTCCGTCACCGTGGGCGGGTCGGTGGCCCTCGCCATCGTGCTCACGCTGCTCCCGCAGGTCGGGGTCAACCTGCTGGGCGCGATCCTGATCGTGCTGTTCGGGTTCTTCTTCGCCACCGTGTCCTCGCGCGTCACCGGCCAGATCGGCTCCTCGGCGAACCCGATCTCCGGCATGACGATCGCCGCGCTGCTGGGCACGTGCTTGATCTTCGTCGCCGTCGGCTGGACCGGCGTGGACCACCGGGTTCAGGCGATCTCGATCGCGGCCGTCGTCGCCGTGGCCACGGCCAACGCGGGCAACACATCGCAGGACCTGAAGACCGGATTCCTGGTCGGCGCCACGCCGCGTCGCCAGCAGATCGCCATCCTCGTGGGCGCGCTAGGCTCGGCGCTGGTGGTGGGGTGGACCCTCACCCTGCTCAACCGCGCCTACACCTACCCGGTGCCGGAAACCCATCCCGCGTTCAGCGCCGAGGCGCTGGCGCTGGCGCCGGCGACGGGCGGGGGCCGAGCGACGGTCGAGGTCCTGCCCGAAACGATGTCGCGCTTCCGCATCGCTGCCAGCGACTCGGTGGACCACGCGACGTATCAGGTCGTCCGCGTCTATGTCGTCACGGAAGGCGTGGCCGCGGGCAAGTACCTCATGGACCCGGCGACGCATGAGCTGCGCTATGTGGTCGATCCCGGCATCGGCGGGCGCATTCACGAGTATCGCGGCAGGACCATTCCCCGCCTCGATTCTCCCAAGGCCACGATCATGGCGCTGATCGCCGACGGCATCCTCACCCACAAACTCCCGTGGGTACTGGTGCTGCTCGGCGTGTTCGTCACCATCGCCATCGAGCTGATGGGCGTGCAGGCGTTGCCGGTCGCGGTCGGCGTCTACCTCCCGATTTCGACCTCCTCCGCGATGTTCGCCGGTGGCGTGGTGCGCTGGCTCATCGAGCGTCGCGCGCACGCCCAGCAGCAGTCGATCGCGGAAGTCGAGTCGGGACCAGGCGTGCTGTTCGCGAGCGGTCTCATCGCGGGGGGCGCCATCTGCGGGATCGTGCTGGCGGCGATCGCGGGCGTGCTGGGCTCGGCGGACGCGCTCGCCGAGAGGGCGCCGTTGTTCCACGCGCTGGGCGGCCTCGCCCGCTCGAATCTGCTGGCGTTCGGGTTGTTCGCGGCGCTCGGCGTGCTGCTCTATCGCATCGGCCGGCAGCAGCAGTGACGACCGCGACGACTGCGTAGGGGCGCAGCATGCTGCGCCCCTACATTTCAGGATGCCCGCTTCCGAAGTCGCCTGATGCGCGTCGTGTCGCTGCTGCCCGCCGCCACCGAGATCGTGGCCGCCCTGGGGGCGCTCGGCCGGTTGGTGGGGGTGTCGCACGAGTGCGACTTCCCGCCCGAGGTGCGCTCGCTCCCCCGGGTCACGCGAACCCGAGTGGACCCCGCGATGCCGTCCGCCGCGATCGACCGCGCGATGGCGGAAGCGAGGCGCACCGGTATTTCGCCCGTGGAGGTGGACGTCGACCTGATGGCCCACCTGCGGCCCGACGTGTTGATCGGACAGTCGGTGTGCGATGTCTGCGCCGTGGGCGAAGGCGAGCTGGCGCGCGTGGTCGCGACGCTCATGCCCACACCCTGGGTCGTCACGCTGCACGCCCACACGCTGGACCAGGTGTTGTTGGACATCGGCAAAGTGGGCGAGGCCCTCGAGCTGCGCGACGAAGCCGAGGAGCTCGACGCGGGCCTGCGCTACCGGCTGCGGCGCGTGCAGGCCGGGGCCACGCGACAAAATCCGCGCGTGTTGGTGCTCGAGTGGCTGGATCCGCCGTACGTCGCGGGGCACTGGGTCCCCGAGCTGGTGGAGCTCGCCGGGGGCCAGGACGTCGCTGGCGCGGCGGGCGAGCCGTCGCGACCCCGTCCGTGGGAGGAGCTCGTCGCGCTCGCGCCCGACGTCGTCGTGGTGGCGCTGTGTGGGTTCGACGTTCCCCGCGCTCAGACCGAGCTTGCGGCCGTCACCGACCCGCAGGCGCGGGCGCTGCTCGGGCGACGCGTCGAGTTTCTCGACGGCAATGCGTATACTTCGCGACCGGGACCCCGCCTCGTGGACGTGGCTGAGACGCTTGCCCGGTTGATACGCGATTGACGGCTCCAACGAGGGTTTTGTGATCGGGGTGCTGCTGCTGTCGATCAATGTCGCATCGTGCAACGTGCATCAGGAGCTGCGCCAGCAGCCCACCGACACGCTGCGTCTCTACGCGGTCGGGGACATCAATCTTGGTCGACGGCTCGCGAAGGAGCGGCTGATGGAGGGAGACACCCTCTATTCGTTCCTCGCGCTCCGCGATTCGCTGGCCGCGGCGGACATCACCTTCGGGAATCTCGAGAGCCCGATTGCGCCCGACGCGAGAGCGGCGCCCGATTCGGGGGGCATATTCACGGCGCCCCCAGCCGCCGCCGCCGCGCTCGCTCGCGCCGGCTTCGACGTGGTGAGCACGGCCAACAACCATGCCTGGGACGGCGGGCCCGCTGCCGTGGAGGAGACGATGCGGCAGCTCACCCGCGCCGGCGTCCGGTTCGTGGGCTCGGGATTCGGGCGGGACATGGCGGAGCAGCCGGTGATCCTCGAGCGGCGGGGTTGGCGGGTCGCCTTCTTCGCGCTCACCCGCGCCTGGAACCCGGCGCCGTACACGTTCCACAGCCACGCCGGCTCGCAGTACGTCGCCTGGGGTGACACCGGCTGGATCTACCCGGCGATTCGTGAGCTCAAGGCGAGCGCCCGGGCCGACCTCGTCGTGGTCAGTATGCACGGTGGTACCGAATACGTCGACACGCCGCCTAAGCACATGCAGGACCTGGCGCGCGGTCTGGTGGACGCGGGGGCGGACCTGGTCCTCGCGCACCATCCCCATGTGTTGCAGCCGGTGGTCTGGTACAGGCACAAGCCGATCGTGCAGTCGCTCGGTAATTTCGTGTTCCTGCAGGACGACCCGTGGACGCGCCTGTCGGCGATTCTCCGGGTCGTGGTGACGCCCGACCGGCGGCTCCGGCTCTCCGCCATTCCGGTGCGCGTCGGCCATCAGCCGACGCTTGCGACCGGGGCCGCGGCGGACAGCGTCCGCCGCCGGCTTCGCGTGCGTCTTTCGCCCACAACGGTTGCCAAACCATGACCCGAGACTCCCTCGACTTCCTGAAGCGACTCCTCGATACACCCGGGCCGTCCGGCTTCGAGACCGCGCCGGCCCGCGTGTGGCGCGAAGAGGTGAAGACATTCGCCGAGCAGGTAACGGCCGACGTGCACGGCAACTCGGTGGCGGCGCTGAATCCCAAGGGCGCGCCCCGGCTCATGCTCGCCGGCCACATCGACGAGATCGGCCTGCAGATCACGCACGTGGACGACGAGGGATATCTGTATTTCGCCGGCATCGGCGGCTGGGACTCCCAGGTCCTCGTGGGGCAGCGCGTGGTGATCGGCGGCCCCAAGGGTCCGGTGCACGGCGTGATCGGGAAACAGGCGGTGCACCTGATGAAGCGCGAGGACATGGACAAAGTCTCGAAGATCACGGACCTGTGGATCGACATCGGGGCCGCGAGCAAGGCCGAAACGCTCGAGCGCGTGCGTCTGGGAGACGCCGGCGTGCTCGACGCGAGCGTTCAGGAGTTTCCCAACGCCCGGATCGTGTCGCGCAGCATCGACAACCGCATCGGCGCCTACGTGGTGGCCGAAGCGCTGCGCCTGCTCGCAGCAGACCGGCCCAAACACGCCGGAGTGTTCGGCGTGGCCACCACGCGCGAAGAGATCGCCTGGACCGGGGGCGGCGCCCGAACCAGCGCGGTGGGGCTCGAGCCGACCGTCGCGCTGGTGGTGGACGTCACGCACGCGACGGACTGGCCCGGCGCCGAAAAGAAGCGCGCGGGCGAGCACAAGCTCGGAGGCGGTCCCGTATTGGCGCGAGGGTCG
>DATNOH010000005.1:0-34205 GCA_035601435.1 Gemmatimonadales bacterium
CTTGATGAAGGTCTCCTGGGCCAGGTCCTCGGCGAGGGCGCGGTCGCGCACCATGCGATACAGCAGCGAGAAAATGGGCCGCTCGTAGCGGCGCACCAGCTCGCGGAACGCGGGTTCGTGGCCTTGCTTGGCCCACGCCACGACCTCCGGATCGCTGGCGCCGGTCAGGTTGCCCGGCCTATCTTTCGCGCCTATGACGCCCCCCCCTCATCCGCATCCTGCGTTCGAGGTTGCCGCGCACTCGGGTGGCGAGGCGAAGCGGTCGTACGTACGCAGCATGTTCGCCGCGATCGCGCCGCGCTACGACCTGCTGAACCATCTCTTGAGCCTCAACGTGGACCGCTCCTGGCGCCGCGCCGCGGTGCGGCGGCTCGCATGGGAGCGGCGACCCGACGGCACCTATCTCGATCTCTGCGCCGGCACGCTCGACCTCGCGGCGACCCTAGCCCGCGCGCGGAAGTTCCGCGGGACCGTGCTCGGCGTGGACTTCGTGATGCCCATGCTGGTGCGGGGGAAGGGCAAGGCGCCGCGCGCCCGTCCCATCGGCGCCGACGCGCTCACGCTCCCGTTCGCCGACGCCCGATTCGACGGTGCCATGGTGGCCTTCGGCGTCCGGAACATGGCGGATCTCGACGCGGGCCTGCGGGAGGCGCACCGCGTGCTCCGGCCCGGCGCCCGCTTTGTCGTGCTCGAATTCACCACACCGCGCTTCGCGCCGGTGCGCGCGCTCTACCTCTTCTACTTCCGGCACATCCTCCCCGCGATCGGCCGCGCGGTGTCGAAACATAGGGACGCCTATACCTACTTGCCAGAGTCGGTGCTCGATTTTCCCGACCCGGACGCCCTCGCGCGCCGACTCGAAGGCGCCGGGTTCTCGCACGTCGGATACGAGGTCCTGACCGGCGGGATCTGCGCCGTGCATCATGGCACTCGATAACCTGCGAGACTTCCTGGGCGCACTGGATGCCCGGGGCGAGCTCGCGCGCGTGGCGCATCCGGTGTCGGTGGACAAGCAGATGACCGAAGTGGCCGACCGCTGCATGAAGGCTCCCGGCGGGGGACCGGCGCTGTTATTCGAGCGTCCGACGCTCCAGTCGGGTGCCCCGGCGCGCTATCCCGTGGCGGTGAACCTGTTCGGCTCCGAAAAGCGCATGGCGCTGGCTTTGGGCGTCGAGGGCCTAGACGAGATCGGCGAGCGGATCGCGACGCTCCTCAACGTCCGGGTCCCGGACAGCCTGCTCGGCAAGCTGGCGATGCTGCCGCAGCTCGCCGAGGTGGCCAAGTTCCCGCCCAAGGCGATCGGCGGCAAGCCGCCGTGTCAGGAGCTCGTGATCCGCGAGCAGGACGTCGATCTGGCGCAGTTTCCCGTGCCGGTGTGCTGGCCGGAAGACGGCGGGCCCTATATCACCCTCCCGGGCGTCATCACGCACGACCCGACGACGGGCGTCCGCAACGTCGGGATGTATCGCATCCAGGTGATCGGCCCGCGCGAGCTGGCGATGCATTGGCAGCGTCACAAGGTCGGGGCGGCGCACTGGCGCGCGATGGCGGAGCGCGGGGAGAAGATGTCCGTGGCGATCGCGCTGGGCGGCGACCCCGCATCGATCTACGCCGCCTCCGCGCCGCTCCCGCCCACAATCGACGAATTCCTGTTCGCCGGGTTCCTGCGCCGCGAGCCCGTTCGGCTCGCCAAGGCGGTGACCTCCGATCTCGAAGTGCCGGCGGAAGCGGAGATCGTGCTCGAGGGCTACATCGATCCGCGCGAGGAGCTGGTCCTGGAGGGTCCGTTCGGCGATCACACCGGCTTCTACTCGCTGGCCGACTACTATCCCAAGGTGCACGTCACCGCGGTCACACTGCGGGCCCAGCCGGTATGGCCGCACACGATCGTGGGGCGGCCGCCCATGGAAGACTATTGGCTCGGCCATGCCACGGAGCGAATCTTCCTGCCGCTCCTGAAGCTCACGCTGCCCGAGGTCGTCGACCTGCACATGCCGGCCGAGGGGATCTTTCACAATCTCGTCTTCGTGAGCATCGACAAGCAGTATCCGGGGCAGGCCTATAAGGTGATGAGCGGGCTGTGGGGGCAGGGGCTCATGTCGCTCGCCAAGGTGATCGTCGTGCTGGACAAGGACGTCAACGTGCGCGACCCCAAGGAAGCGTGGTGGGTGGCGTTGAACCACATCGATCCGGAGCGCGACGTGCGGTTCACGATGGGGCCGATCGACGTGCTCGATCACTCGAGCCGCGGCTTCACGTTCGGCTCGAAGATGGGGATCGACGCGACGCGCAAGTGGAAAGAAGAGGGGTTCACGCGCGAATGGCCGAACAAGATCGTCATGGATCCGGCGACGAAGCAGCAGGTCGACGCCATATGGAAGGACCTGGGAATTGAAATCTGAGGTTGGGGGAGGACGGGGGAGGTTGGTGGAGGATGGTGGAGGTGGGTCCCGTGAGGGGCAGACCTTCGGTGGCGAGAGTCTCCTGGTCCGCTACGCGAATTTCGTGAAACTGCCGCACACGGTGTTCGCATTGCCGTTCGCGCTGCTCGGCGTGCTCGTGGCGTCCCGCGAGACGGCGCTCACGTGGCGCACGCTCGGCCTGGTGGTGCTTGCGTTCACGTGCGCGCGCTTCGTCGCCCTGGGGTTCAACCGCATCGCGGACCGCGAGCTGGACGCGCGGAACCCGCGTACCCGGGCGCGGGAGCTGCCGTCGGGCCGGCTCACGCTGCGGCAGGCGTGGGCGGCCGTCGCGCTTGCGGCGGCCGTGTTCCTGGCGACGGCGTGGGCGCTGAACCCGTTGTGCCTGGCGCTCGCTCCGCTCGCCCTCGTGTTCATTTCCGCGTACAGCTACGCCAAGCGCTTCACGCACTGGTCCCACCTGTGGCTCGGTCTCGCGGACGGGATCGCGACGCCGGCGGGGTATCTCGCGGTCACCGGGAGATGGAGCGACCCGTGGTGGCTCCTGCCGGTAGGCGCGCTGGCGGTGACGTTCTGGGTGGGTGGGTTCGACGTGTTCTACGCCCTTCAGGACGAAGCCTTCGACCGCTCGGAGCGGCTCGAGTCGCTGGTGGTGCGGCTCGGGCAGACGCGGGCCATCCTGGCGGCCAAGCTGTCGCATGGCCTGGCTCTGGTCGCGCTCGTCCTGTTCGGGGCCGGTGCGGGGCTGGGCGTCGCCTACTACGTGGGCGTGGCCGTCGGCGCGGCGCTGATCGCGTGGGAGCATCAGCTCGTAAAGCCGGGAGATCTGTCGCGGCTCGATGCGGCCTTTTTTACCGCCAATGGGATTGTCTCGATCGTCGTGTTCCTCGGCGCCCTCGTGGACCGGGTGCTATGACAATGCGGAATGCGGAATGCGGAGTGCGGAATTGAAGAAGAGGGGATCGAAGCGCGACCCAAAGGCGGGCACGCGGCACGACGCTAGCCCGTCTATTCCGCATTCCCCATTCCGCACTCCGCATTCTCCCGCGCCCCCCCGTCCGCCCGCTCATCCCCGGCGCTCTCCCACCCCGAATCGTCGCGGGCGCTGATGAGCAAGCTTCCCGTGATTCTCGCCATCACCGGCGCCTCCGGCGCCCCCTACGGCGTGCGGTTGTTGGAGATGCTCGCCGTGCACCATGTGCCCACGTGGCTCCTGGTCTCGAGCCATGGTTGGCGGCTGCTCACGGAGGAGTGCGGCATCAAGGACGACCGTGAGCTGAAGAAGGCCACCGGGGGCGAGTGGACGAGCGTGCGGGTGTTCGACGACAAGGATCGCGGCGCGGAGCCGGCGTCGGGGTCGGCGAAGACAGCGGGGATGGTGATTTGCCCCTGCTCGATGGGGACCGTGGCGGCGATCGCGCATGGCACGAGCCGCTCGCTCATCGAGCGGGCCGCAGACGTGATCTTGAAGGAGCGGCGCATGCTGATCCTCGTGCCGCGCGAGACGCCGCTCTCCCTGATCCATCTCCGCAACCTCACGCTCGCCACGGAGGCCGGCGCGGTGGTGCTGCCGGCCGCGCCCGGGTTCTATCACAAACCGCAGCAGGTCCGCGACTTGGTGGACTTCGTGGTGCAGCGGGTGCTCGATCACCTGGGACTCGACATAAATCTGGTGAAGCGCTGGGAAGGTAAATAGTTGCACGACGCCACGACGGCACGTTGCACGAGGGCGCGGTGAGACTGGGCGTGATATCCGACACCCATGGACTCCTGCGACCCGGGGTGTTCGAGCTATTCAAGCAGGTCGATCACATCCTGCATGCCGGCGACGTGGGCGAGCCCCAGATTCTGATCGAGCTCGAAGCGATCGCGCCGGTGACGGCGGTCTACGGTAACGCGGACGGGCCTGAGCTACGCGCCCGCCTGCCGCAGGTGGCGGAGCTCGAGCTGGACGGGTTCGACGTCGTGGTGACGCATGGGGATCAGCTCGGCCATCCCACGCCCGAGAAGCTGCATGCGACGTTCCCCAGGGCCGAGATCATCGTGTACGGGCACACGCACAAGCCGCTGCTCGAGCTGGTGGACCGCACGGTGACGGTGATGAATCCTGGCGGTGCGGGGCATCCGCGCTTCCGGCTCAAGCCCTCGGTGGGGATCATGGAGCTCGAGGCGGGGATCCCGCCGCGGGCCCGGTTGGTGCCGTTAGGCTGACGTCGGGTTAGGGTGGGCCCGTCGGCGGCGGCTTCCGCTCCACCACCCGAGGCATGACCGGCGCGCCGGGCGCGAGCAGCTCCAGGCCTCCCGTCACGACCTGCTCCCCGGCCTTCACGCCCTCCATCACCTCGACGAACCCCGGCGTCCGCACGCCGAGGGTCACCTTGCGGCGATCGACCTTTCCGTCGGCGACGACCCACACGAAGCTCGCCCCCGCCGCGGGCACCACCGCGTCTTCCGGGACGACGATCGCCTGCGAGCGGACGGCTGTCACGAGCCTCGCCTCGATGAACATCCCGGGCTGCAAGAGGCGGGCGGGATTGGGGACGCGCGCCTTCACGAGGATCGTGCGGCCCGGCAGCTGCACCACGGGGTCCACAAAGTCGACCTCACCCGTGAAGTCGCGCCCGGCGATGGCGGCGACGCGGAACGACACCTGCTGACCCGGCCGCAGCTGACGCGCGAACCGTTCAGGCACCTGGAACGTGGCCCGCTGCGGGTTCACGGTATGCAACGACGCGAGCTTCGTGCTGTTGGTGACGTAATCGCCGAGGCTGACATAGCGTTGGCCCACCACGCCGGCGAACGGCGCGCGCACGGTGGTGCGCTCGAGCCGGATACGCTGCAGGTCGTACTGTGCCTGCGCGCTGCGCATTTCGGCTTCGGCCTTCTCCAGATCGGCCGTCGACGAGGCGTTCTGCTGCGCCAGGTCCTTGGCGCGCGCCAGCGCCTGCTGCGCCAGGTCGCGCTGCGCCTCGAGCTGTGCGACCTGTGCCTTGAGCTGGGCATCGTCCACCTTGAAGAGCGGCGTCCCTTGCTCGACCTCTTGCCCCTCCCGGATCACGATCTCGACGATGCGCCCGTCCACCTCGGGGCGCAGGTCGATCGACTGCACGGCTTCGATCTGGCCGGTCGCGGCGATTTCGTCCCGCACGGTGTCCATGCGGGCCACCACGACTTCGACCGGGAGCCCCATGGGCGCGCCCCCCGCCGCTCCGCCGCCTCCCCCTGCGGCGGCTTTGCTCTTGCTGCAAGCGCCCACGGCGATCGCGAGTGCCGCTGCTACCCAGAACCCATCACGTGTCTTGATCATGTCTGATCACCGCTGTTCCTGTTCGGGAAAGAGGCGCTGGCCGAGGATTGCTTCGAGCCCGGCGAGGGCCAGTCGCGTCGCGTACCGCGCCTGCACCAGGCCGGATTCCGCGTCGTCGAGATCGGCCTGCGCCTTGAGCAGGTCGAGGATGGTGGTGGCGCCCGCCCTGTAACGACTCTGCTGGACGCGGTAGGACTCGCGTGCCACCGCCACGGCCTGTACGGCGATGTCCGCGGCGGCTCGCGCCGTGACGAACCCGTCGTATGCCGCAGTGACGTCGCGCCGCACCGAGCGTTCGGCGGAATCGCGCGCCGCCCGGAAGATGTCCCGGGTCACGCGCGCTTGGCTGATCACGTTCTGCCGCTGGAAGTTGTCCCAGACCGGAAGGGCAACCGTCAGCGTGAGCTGCGAGAAGTTCGCGGTGGTCGACGGGTAGAACTTCTTGTCGAACCGTATCCCCGTGGCCGCCAGGCTGACGCGCGGCAGGTAGGTGCCCAACCGCCCCCGGAAGATCGCCGCTGCGGCCCGCTCGTTGGCGCGCGCCTGCCGGTAGGCCGGGCCCTGGTCGGCCGCCTGTGCGACCGCCGCGTCGAGCGTGATCGGCAGCGCCGTGGGCAGGACGCTGTCCAAGGGCGCCGCCGCCACGGGTCCCGTCGCGCCAACCCGGCTCCCGAGCGCCAGCCGCGCGACGCGCAGGGCCGTCTCTTGGAGCAGCAAGGCCACCTGCGCCCGACTCAACTCGAGCCGGAGCTGCAGCGAGTCGGTCTGCACCGCCGCCCCCGACACGACCCGCGCGCGGGCCACGCCGAGCTGCTGCTCGGCGCGCTGCGCCCGCTCTCGCGCCACCCGCGTGAGCTCGGCGTCCGCCAGCACGGCGTAATAAGCCGCTTCCGTGCGGAGGGCCGCGTCAAACCGCGCCTGGAGCTCGCCGGCGTGGGCGCCATCGAGTGCCGCCGCCGAACGCGTCAGCTCGGCAAGCTTCTGCCCACCCGTGAACACATCATACCGCAAGGTCACTTGGGCCGTGACCGTGTACGTCTCGGGTCGGAAGGTCCCGATGTTGAAGAAGGCGGGCAGATTCTTCGTGGCGTCCGTCTCAATCGCCACCGCCGGGAGCAAAAACACGCTGAACGCGGTGCGCCGTGCCCACACGGCGTTGTCCACCTGGCCCAAAGCCGCGACGTAGTTCGGGTCGAGCCCGGTGGCGCGGCGCAGTGCTTCCGGAAGCGTCACGACCGGCAGCGAATCAACGGCCGTCGTGGCTATGGGCTGAGCCTGCAGCTGGAACTGTAGGGCCGCGAGCAGCGCCAGCATCAGTCGGCCTCCACCGGTACGTGCTCGCCCCGACGGAACACCAAGCGCCACAGCCGACGGAGCAGGTTCGCGAGCCATGCAACCACCGGTGGCAACACGAGGTACGCGACGGGCACGATGAACAGCGTCAGGGCCGTCGAGAAGAACACGCCACCGACAATCGCGTATCCGAGCGGTTTGCGGGCTGCCGAGCCGGCTCCCACTCCCCACGCGACCGGTACCGCGCCCATGATCGTCGCTACCGACGTCATGAGAATCGGCCGCAGGCGGATCCGGCCCGCCTCGAGGACCGCCGCGACGGTGTCGAGGCCCTTCTCCTTGAGCTGGTTCGTGTACTCGACGAGCAGAATCGAGTTCTTACAGACCAGTCCGATCAAGAGAATCATCCCGATTTGGCTGTACAAGTTCATCGTGGCGCCCGAGCGATGGAGGATCGCCGCGAGCTTCAGGGTCCCGAGCGCGCCCGTAACGGCGAGCGGCACCGCCAGGAGCACAGTCAAGGGGTGCAGCAGCGATTCGAACTGCGATGCGAGTACCATGAACACCACGATCAGCGCGATCACAAATGCGAAGTAGATCGCGCTGCCGCTCTCCTTGTACTCGCGCGACTCCCCGGCGAGCGCCGTCGTGGTCCCCGGGGGCAGGATCTGGCGCGCGACGGCGTCGAGCGAATCGAGCGCTTCCCCCTGGGCGAGCTCCGGCGTCAGCGAAGCCGACAACGTGAACGCAGGGATCCGGTTGAAGTGGTTGATTTGTCGCGCCCCAACTCCTTCTTGCACGTTCGCCAATGCGTCGAGCTGGACCAGCTGCCCGCTCTTGCCTCGCAAGTAGATTCCCCGCATGTCGCTCGGGGTCGCGCGATCCTTGGGATCGAGCTGCATCATCACGTAGTACAGCTTGTCGTTGCGCGTGAACGTGCTGACCCGGCGGCCGCCGAGGAACGTCTGCAGGGCGCCCGCGACGTCGCGGACGGGCACGCCCAAATCCTCGGCGCGGTCACGCTCGAACGTCACACGCAGCTCCGGTTTGTTCACAAAGAGATCGGTCTGCGCGTTCACGAGGCCCTTGATCTGGGACACGCGACGCACAAACGGACCCATCATGTCTGTGAGCTTCGCGAAATCGGGATTCTGCACGACGTACTGGATCGGCGGACTAAAGCCAATCGCGCCAGGGGCAAAGGGGTATGCCAACACTCCCGAGATGCCCATGAGCTGAGGGAACATGCCTCCGATTGTCTGGTCTACCGTCGCGTGCCGCTCGCTCCAGTCCTTCATGATCACGCCGATGAACGCGCTGTTCACGCCGCCGGCGAACCCTCCGACGATCGTGAAATACCCGTTGACGTCAGGGGTTCGGCCAATGACCTGCTCAATCTGGCGCACGTAGCCGTCGGTGTACGGCAGCGACGCGCCTTCAGGGCCCCGCACGGCCACGAGGAAGAAGCCACGGTCGTCGGTCGGGATCAGCTCCCTCTGCAGCCGCGTCCGTGGGTAGAACAGAAGCGCAGCGACGGAGACGGCGACGACTGCCAGCGTGCCGAGTAGAACGGCAACGCGGTGATCGACGGCGCGCCGCAGCAGCTGCGCATACCGCTCCGACATCGCATTGAAGCCGCGCTCGAACAGCTGGAAGGCCTTGCCGTGCTGGTGCTGCATACGCAGGATCTTGGCGCACAGCATCGGCGTGAGCGTCAGCGCGACGAAGCCCGAGATCACGACCGCACCCGCCACGGCGATGCCGAACTCGCTCAGCAGCCGGCCCGCGGTGCCCGTCAGGAACGCGAGCGGCGAAAACACCGCCACCAGCGCGATCGTGGTCGCGATCACGGCGAAGCCGATCTCGTTGGTGCCGTTCACCGCCGCCTGCTCCGGGGCTTCGTGCAGCTCCTCTTGGTGCCGGTAGGCGTTCTCGAGCACGATGATCGCGTCGTCCACCACGATGCCGATGGCGATCGTGAGGGCGAGCAGCGTGAAGTTGTTGATCGAAAAGCCCAGGAAATACATAATCGCGAACGTCGCGATGATCGACGCCGGGATCGCGAGTCCCGGGATGATCGTGGCGCGCACATTTCGCAGGAACACGAAGATGATCAGCACCACCAGGATCGCCGCAATGAGCAGCGTAAGGCGGGCGTCGTCGATCGAGTGCGTGACGAACACGGACCCGTCGTACGCGCTTTGCAGCTTCACGCCGAGCGGCAGCGCCCGCTGGATGTCGGGGATCGCCTGGCGAATGTTACGCGCGACATCGAGGAGGTTCGCCTTCGACTGCCGTACGACCCCGATGGCCACCGACGGAGATCCGTTGTACCGGAAGATCGAACGGTCGTCCTCCGGGCCGAGCTCGACGTGGGCAATGTCCTTGAGCTTGACGAGCTGGGTGCCCTGATTGGGTACCACCATTTCGCCGAACTCCTGCGGCGTCTTGAGCTCGCCCAGCGAGCGCACTGAGAACTCGCGCCGGGTCGATTCGATGCGCCCGGCGGGAATCTCGACATTGCGTGAGGCGATCGCGGCCTCTACGTCCTGCACGGTCAGCCCGCGCGCCGATAGCGCCTCCGGCTGCACCCAGACCCGCATCGCGTAGCGCCGCTCCCCGAAGATGCCGGCGCTGCCGACGCCCGGCAGGCTCTGGAGCCGGGCCTTCACGACTCGGTCGGCGACGTCGGAGAGCTGCATCAGGTCGTAGTTCTCGCTGCTCAAGGCCAGCCAAAAGAACGGTTGCGCATCGGCCGACTGCTTCGCGATCACCGGCTCGAGCACGTCCACCGGCAGGCGACCCCGCACGCGCGACACTTTGTCGCGTACGTCCTGCGCCGCGATGTCAATCGGGCGGTCGAGGGTGAACTCGAGGGTGATCTGGCTGTTCTCCTCCGACGAGGAGCTCGAGAGCGTCCGCAGTCCCTGGATGGTCGACAGCTCCTCTTCGAGCACGTCGGTCACCGCGGTCTCCACGACCTGCGCGTTGGCCCCGGGCAGGGTGGTCGAGACCGAGATGATCGGCGGATCGATGTCGGGGAGCTCGCGCACGGACAGCCGCGTGTACCCGATGACGCCGAACAACACGAGTGCCGCCGAAATCATGCTGGCCAGCACCGGCCGCTGGATGGATGTTTCGGAGAGTTTCATATGGCCCGAAAATTAACCGAATAGGGTCGCGCCGGGAGGAGGGGCCCGGCTGTCAGGAAACCGTGAACCATTTCCGACACCTCCCTACCGCTACGACGATCTGGGCACCGCGATTACGACATTACGGCGCGGACGCCGTTTTGCTTCGGCGTGCGGCTTCGAGCCGCAGGTTAGACGGGGTGCCGCTGGATTGGATGTTGTACCCTAGCGCTGGCACTTGGGGCAGAAGGTGGTCGCCCGCAGATCGATCGTGTGCGTCGTGACGAGCTTCTTGCCGCACGTCACGCACGGCTCGCCGCCGCGGCCGTACACCTTGAGCTCGAACTGGAACCGGCCTTCCTCGCCCGTTCCGGTGCGGTAGTCACGCACGGTCGTGCCGGAGGATTGCACGGCCCGCTCGAGCACGCCGGTTACCGCGGCGTGCAGCCGGGCGAACTCGTCGAGCGACAGCTTGTTGGTGGGTTTCGAGGGATCGATCCCAGCCTCGAACAGCGCCTCGTTGGCGTAGATGTTGCCGACCCCGGCGACCCGGCGCTGGTCCATGATCGCCTTCTTGATCGCGGCCCGGGTCCCCTTGAGGCGGTCGGCGAACACGAAGGGCGTGAACGTCTCCTCCAGCGGCTCGGGCCCGATACGGCCCGTGTAGGCGTCCCAGCCCTTTTCGTCGAGCAGCCACACCGTGCCCAGGCGGCGCACGTCGCGGTAGACCAGCAAGCGGCCGTCGTCGATGGTGCACGTGAGCACCGCGTATTTCGCCTCGTCCCGGTTGAGCGCGCGCTCGTACACCACCAGCGAGCCGGTCATGCGGGGTTGCACGATCAGGCGGTGGCCGCTCGACAAGCGGAACACCGCGTGCTTCGCGCGGCGGATCACTTCCTCGATGGTGTTGCCCCGGAGGGTGCGGAGCAGGCGCGGCTTCGACACGCGGCGCAACACGTCCGTCTTGGCCAGGCGGGCGCGCGCGATCCGGTAGCCCTCGAGCCGCGGGGCGAGGTCCCGGACGATCGTCTCAACCTCTGGCAGCTCCGGCACGCGCCTCCCTAGTCTCCCGCCACCCGATGTCGCGTCGGTACGTTTTCCCCGGAAACGTGATCAGCTCGCACGCATCGGCGCTGCGGCGCGCCGCCTCGCCGACCGTCTCACCCAGCCCGGTGACCGTGAGCACGCGCCCGCCATGCACGCGCAGCCCGCCGGCCGCGTCGTGCTCCGTGCCGGCGTGGAACACCAGCGTCCCGGGCTCGAGATCGCGCGGGATGACGATCGCCGCGCCCAGCTCGGGTCGTTGCGGATACCCGGGCGCCGCCAGCACGGTCGCCACGGCGGCGCGCGTCGCCGCGAGCGCCGTCTCGCGCGGCCGCCAGCGTCCGGCGGCGATGTCCGCCAGATGGCGGGTGACGCCGGGCAGCACCGGGAGCAGCGCCTGGGCTTCGGGGTCGCCGAAGCGGCAGTTGAACTCGAGCACGGCGAGCCTACCGTCGGACGCCAGCATCAGTCCGGCGTACAGCACTCCCTGGAATGGGGCGCCTTGCGTCGCCAGCTCGCGGATCACCGGCTCGAGCACCTCGCGCCGCACCCGCTCGAGCATCCCGGGGGTGGCGATGCTCACCGGACAATAGGCGCCCATGCCGCCCGTGTTGGGGCCCGTGTCGCCCTCGCCCAGCCGCTTGTGGTCCTGGGCGGCGGGGAGGAGCAGCAGCTGCTCGCCGTCGGTGAGGGCCAGCACCGACAGCTCCTCGCCTTTCAGGAAGTCTTCGATGACGATCTCCAGACCCGCGTCGCCGAACGCTGCTTCGACGAGCATCGCGCGCGCGGCGCGCACGGCTTCCGTGCGCCGGGCGCACACCACCACGCCCTTTCCCGCCGCCAGGCCGGAGGCCTTCACCACCAGCGGCTCGGCGTGACGCTTGATGTAGGCGAGCGCCGGGTCGAGCGCGGTGAACGTCTGGCTCGCCGCGGTGACGATTCCCGCGCGGCGCATCACGTCCTTCGCGAATGCCTTGGACGACTCGATGCGCGCGGCGGCCGCGCTGGGTCCGAAGACGGCCTGGCCGGCCGCGCGCAGCGCGTCCGCGAGCCCGGCGGCGAGCGGCGCTTCCGGGCCGACGATGGTGAAATCGATCTTGTGTTCGCGGGCCGCCGCGGCGAGGTCGGCGGCGGCGCTGGTGGGAATCGCGAGGTTGGTGCCGAGCTGGGCGATGCCAGGGTTGCCGGGAGCCGCGAACAGCTCTGCGTCGGGCGTGTCGCGCTTCAGCGCCCAACAGAGCGCGTGCTCGCGGCCGCCCCCCCCGACGACCAGGACTCTCACTTCTTCTTGTTGAACGCGTCCGTGAACGCCTGGGCGGCCCGCTTGGCGGTGTCCACCACGTCGTTCACGACGGCCTTCGCTTCCTTCATGTAGTGGTCGCGGGCATCGTCGATGTCCCGGTCGATGGGCCGCTGCTCCGCCTCGGGTCCGCGGCGGGTGTATTCGCCGCGCAGCACGCGATCGTAGTGGCCCTCCTCGATCCAGCGCTGCAGCTCGGCGGCGCGCACCGTATTGAACGGATGCGAGCGACCCAGCACGCCGAGGATCTTGAAGATGCGGTCGAGGGCGCCGCCCGCTTCCTCGAATTCCTTGGCCTGTACCAGGAACGCATTCAGGTCCATTTGCGACATGTCGCCGCCGCCCGCGAACTTGAGGTTCACGCGCAGCGACGCGGTGGGATCCTGACACGCCAGCAGCCCGGCTCGGTCGGATGAGAGCTCGCTCTTGCGGAACCACTCGAGCAGGGCGAGCTGGATCGGCAGGATGGCGATGCCGGCGAGGAAGGGGAGCGCGCCCAGGCTCACGTTGAGGATGAGCACGAGGATGGTGTGGTACAGCGCATGGCCGCTCATTACGTGCCCGAGCTCGTGGCCCAGCACGTTCCGCACCTCGTCGTCGTCGAGCAGCCGCAGGGTGCCCGAGTTGATCACGATGAAGGGCCGGTCCATGCCGAATGCACCGGCGTTCGCGAACGGCGTCTGTGACACGAACAGCTCGGGCCGCTCCGGCCAATCCATGGACGTGAGTATGTCGGTGTACAACTGGTTCAGCCGCGGGAACTGGGTCGGCCCGACCCGCACCGCGTCCGCTTGAAAAATCAGCCGCACGCCCCGCTCGCCGATGAAGCCGTAGATCTTCTTCACGACCTCGTCGAACCCGGGCACGGAGCGGAGTGACTGCAGCGCGGCGCGGTCGGCAGGGTGCTCCCAGGTCACCGGCGCGATCTGGGTGAGGATCTTGCGTGGGCGCGCCGCCGGAAGACTGGTGGACTCAGTCATACGATGCTCCTAATCGAAGATAAATCCCCACTACGACAACTCCCCTTCGTCGGGTTTCGGCTACGCTACGCGCGCCGTCACCCGGCGGCCGCCAGCGCCTGCTCCAGGTCCGCGATCAGATCCTCGACCTCCTCGATCCCCACCGATAGCCGCACCAGGCTGTCGGTGAGCCCCATCGCGCGCCGCATCTCGGGTGGCACGCTGGCGTGGGTCATCGACGCGGGATGCCCGACGAGGCTCTCGACGCCGCCCAGCGATTCGGCGAGCGCGAAGATGCGGGTGCGCTCCGCGAACCGCTTGGCCCGCTCCACCGAGCCGAGCTCGATCGAGATCATGCCGCCGAACCCCTTCATTTGCCGGCACGCCAGCTCGTGCTGCGGGTGGGACGGCAGCCCTGGATAGTAGACCCGTTCGACCTTGGGGTGTTGGGTGAGCCACTCGGCGATGCGGCGGCCGTTGGCGTCGTGCTGCCGCATGCGCAGCGCCAGCGTCTTGGTACCCCGCACCGCCAGCCAGCAATCGAACGGTCCCGGCACCGCGCCAACTCCGTTCTGCACGAAGCCGATGCGCTCGGCGAGATCATCCCGGTTCACCACCAGCATCCCGCCCACCATGTCGCTGTGCCCGTTCAAATACTTGGTGGTCGAGTGCAGCACGACGTCCGCGCCCAGCTCGAGCGGCCGCTGGAAATACGGCGTGGCGAACGTGTTGTCGACGACGAACAGGGCGCCCGCACGGCGCGCGATCTCCCCCACAGCCGCGAGGTCGCACAACCGCATCATCGGATTGGTGGGCGTCTCGGCGTAGACCATCTTGGTCCGCGGGGTGACGGCCGCGGCGATGTTCGCGGTCTCAGCGGCGTCCACGAAAGTGAATTCGAGTCCCAGACGGGTCCAGACCAGCGTCATCTGCCGGTGGGAGCCGCCGTACAGGTTCTCGCCGCTCAACACGTGATCGCCCGCCGAGAGCAGCTTGAGCACGGCGTCGAGGGCGGCGAGCCCGGAGGCGAAGGCGAAGCCGTGGCGGCCGCCCTCGAGCGCCGCGACGTTCCGCTCCAGCACTTCACGCGTGGGGTTGCGCGTGCGCGCGTACTCGTAGCCCTTGTGCCGGCCCAGTCCCTCCTGGATGTACGTCGACGTCTGATAGATGGGCGTCATCACCGCGCCGGCGAGCGGATCGGCGATGTGTCCGGCGTGCACCGCGCGAGTGCCGAAGCGGCGTTTCAGGTCGTCGCCCGATACCTGGGTCATGGCGGGAACGTAAGGGCGCCTTCCCACCCGAGCAAGCGACCTTTACGTTAAGCGCACGATGACCCAGCCGACCGCCGTCAAGTGCTTGGTCGTAGACGATGAGCCGCGCCTCCGCCGAGTCCTGGTGCGGTTGCTCGAGGGCGAGGGGTTCAGCTGCGCCGAGGCGGGATCCGGCACGGAGGCGCTGGAGATGCTGCAACGTGAGCCCGTGCCGCTCGTAATCTCGGACCTGCGGATGCCCCAGATGGACGGGGTCACGCTGCTGCGGGAGATCATCGCGCGCTGGCCGACCACGGCCGTCATCGTCGTGACCGCCGTCGCGGAGGTGGAGAGCGCCGTCGCCTGCCTGCAGCTGGGCGCTCTCGATTACGTCGCCAAGCCGTTTCACCTGGACGAGGTGCGCGCCCGGGTGATGCAGGCGCTCGACAAGCGCAGCCTCAAGATGGAGGTGGAGGACTACCGGCGCACCCTGGAGCAGCGGGTCCAGGAGCAGGCGCGCCGCATCGAGGAGCTGTCGCTCGAGCGGCTCCAGGCGCTGGTGCACTTCCTCGAAGAAAAAGACCCCTACACCAGCGGCCACTCGGTGCGCGTCGCCGACTATTCGGCGCGGATCGGGCGCCAGTTGGGGCTGTCGTCGGCGGTGATGGACGCCGTTGCCCTCGGCGCGGAGCTGCACGACATCGGCAAGATCGGCGTGTCCGAAGCCGTACTGCACAAGGCGGGCAAGCTCACCGACGCGGAGTACCGGCACATCATGGAGCACCCGGTGATCGGGGCGCGGATCCTGGCGCCGCTGATGCGCGACGTCCCCACGGCGCTCGCCATCGTCCGTTCGCACCACGAACGCCTCGACGGCAAGGGGTTCCCCGATGGCCTGAAGGGCGACCAGATTCCACTCGAAGTCCGGGTGGTGGGCGTGGCGGATTCGTTCGACGCCATGACGAGCGTGCGCCCGTACCGGCCCGCCCTGTCGGTACAGAAGGCTTTGCAGGAGCTCGAGGACGGGAAAGGGAAGCAGTTTCATCCGCCCGCCGTCGAGGCGTTCCTCGCCGCCTTTCCCGACCCGTCGGCCCTCCCTGTTACCACACCCGAGGTCCGGCCACTCCACCTCCCGCCGCCTGCGGACGCGCACCGCCGCTCATCCCCCCCGGATTAGATTGTCCGCATGACCGACACCTTGATGGTCGGCGTTTCGGGCGTCCGAGGCATTGTAGGGAAGGACCTGACCGCGGACGTCGTCACCCGATGGGCGCGGGCCTTCGGCCTCTGGCTGCGCGAGGGGACGAGTGCCGGTGGCCCGGGGCCCGGTACGACGGTCGTGCTGGGACGAGATGCGCGCACGTCCGGCCCGATGTTCGCCGCCGCCGTCACCGCCGGGCTCAACGCCCTCGGCTGCGACGTGATCGACATCGGCCTCGTGCCCACGCCGACCGTGCAGCTCGCGGTCGAGCATCACCGGGCCGGCGGCGGGATCGCGATCACGGCGAGTCATAACCCGATCGAATGGAACGCCCTCAAGTTCATCGGGCCCGATGGAATCTTCCTCGATGGCATCGATGGCGCCCGGGTCCAGAAGCTGGTGGCGGAGGACGGGCAAGGACTGGGGACGACGGCGAAGGTCACCAGGGACGAGGGTGCGGTCGAGCGGCACCTCGACGCCGTGCTCCGGCTGCCGGCGGTCGATGTCGAGCGGATCCGCATGCGGAAGTTCACGGTCGCGCTGGACGCGGTGCGGGGCGCGGGCGGACCGGTGATGCGCACGCTGCTCGAGCGCCTGGGCTGCGAGGTCGCGGGCATCAATCTGGAGACCGACGGGCACTTCCCCCGCGCCCCGGAGCCCATTCCGGAGAACCTCGGGGGGCTCTCGACCCTCGTCACGCGTGCGGGCGCCGCACTTGGAATCGCGGTAGATCCGGACGTCGACCGGCTGGCGATCGTGGATGAGACCGGTACGCCGATCGGGGAGGACTACACGCTCGCGTTTGCCGTAAGGGCGGTCATGGGCGGCGCAGGCGCCAAGGGCGGCAAGGGCGTCGTCGTATGCAACCTCTCCACCAGTCTGGTGGTGGAGGATGCGGCCCGAGATTATGGAGCGGACGTGGTCCGGACCCCCGTGGGCGAGGTCCACGTGGCGCGCACCATCGTTCGGCTGGGGGCTGCAATCGGGGGGGAAGGGAACGGCGGGGTGATGTACCCGGCCCTGCACACGGGCCGCGACGCGCCGGTGGCCGCCGCGCTGCTGCTTACGCTGCTCGCCCGCGACGGGAGGCGAGTGAGCGAGCTGGTGGGGGCCGCGCCGCGCTACGCGATCGTCAAGGCTAAGGCGGAACGCGGAACGCGGAACGCGGAACGGGGGCTGGAAGACGTCTATGCTGCGTTGCGCAAGCGTTTTCCGGAAGCGAGCGTCGACACGCAGGACGGCCTGCGTCTGGCGTGGCAGGATCGTTGGCTCCACGTGCGGCCGTCGAACACCGAGCCGATCATCCGGCTCATCGCCGAGGCGCCGACCCACGCCGCGGCCGAGCAGCTCGTGGACGAAGGGCGGCGACTATGTGCGGCATCGTAGGGTACACGGGGGCGCGGCAGGCGGCCGCGCTCGTGCTCGAGGGCCTGCGGCGGCTCGAGTACCGCGGGTACGACTCGGCCGGGCTCGCGCTGATCGAGGACGGCCGGATCGAGGTCCACAAAGCCGCAGGGAAGATCAGCGTGCTCGAGAAGGCGCTGGGCGCGAAGCTTCCCGCCGGCCACACGGGGATTGCCCACACCCGCTGGGCCACGCACGGCGCGCCCAACACCGTGAACGCCCACCCGCACACCGACTGCGGCGGTACGCTGGCGCTGGTCCACAACGGCATCATCGAGAACGCCGGCGCGCTGCGCACCGCGCTAGGGAAGCGCGGTCACGTGTTCCGGTCCGAGACCGACACGGAGGTGCTGGCGCACCTGATCGAGGAGCTGCTCGCTGGCGCCGGCTCGCTGGTGGAGGCGGTCGCCGGGGCGCTGCACCAGGTCGAGGGCACCTACGGCATCGCGGTGGTGTCGACGCGCGAACCCGATACGATCGTGGCGGCGCGGCGCGGCTCGCCCCTGCTCGTGGCCATCGGCTCGGGGGAGAATTTCGTGGCCTCCGACGCCTCGGCCGTGCTGGCCCATACGCGGTCGGTGGTCTACCTGGACGATGGAGAGATCGCGGTGGTGCGGCCGCAGGACTACCGCATCCTCGATCTCGACACGGTGGAGAAAGAGAAGACGGTCACGCGCGTGGACTGGGACCTCGCCACCATCGAGCGCGGCGGACACGCGCACTTCATGCTCAAGGAGATCATGGAGCAGCCCGAGAGCCTGCGGAACACGCTGCGCGGGCGGCTGCTCGAGGAAGACGGCACGGCCAGGCTAGGCGGGCTGAACATCGACGACGAGCAGCTGCTCCAGGTGAACCGGATCGTGTTCACTGCATGCGGCACCTCCTGGCACTCGGCGCTGATCGGCGAATACATGATGGAGGAGCTGGCCCGTATCCCCTCCGAGGTCGAGTACGCATCAGAGTTCCGCTACCGCAACCCGATCGTGGACGAGCGCACGCTCGTAGTGGGGATCTCGCAGTCGGGCGAAACGGCGGACACGCTGGCGGCGCTGCGGGAGGCGAAGCGGCGGGGCGCGCGGACGCTCGGTCTGGTGAACGTCGTGGGCTCGACCATCGCTCGGGAGGTGGACGGGGGGATCTACCTGCACGCCGGCCCCGAGATCGGGGTCGCGTCGACCAAGGCGTTCACGAGCCAGATCGCGGCGCTGGCACTCCTGACCCTCAAGATGGGCCGGCTGCGCTCGCTGTCCATCCTCCAGGGGCGCGAGGTGGTGCGCGGGCTCGCCCGGCTACCGGAGCTGGTGGAGCGGGTGTTGGCCAAGGCGCCGGAGGTGGAGCGAATCGCGGAGCGGATGATGCGGGCGAGCAACGTCCTCTACCTCGGCCGCGGCTACAACTTTCCGGTGGCGCTGGAGGGCGCGCTCAAGCTCAAGGAGATCTCCTACATCCACGCCGAGGGCTACCCAGCGGCCGAAATGAAGCACGGTCCGATCGCGCTGATCGACGATCTCATGCCGGTTGTCTTCCTCGCGCCGAAGGACGCCGTCTACCAGAAGGTGGTGTCCAACGTGGAAGAGGTGAAGGCCCGCGGCGGCCGCGTAATCGCGGTCGTGACCGAAGGGGATTCGGGACTCGCCAAGCTCGCCGACCAGAAGATCGAGGTTCCGGAGACGCTCGATCTCTTGACCCCGGTGCTCACGGTGCTGCCGCTGCAGCTGCTCGCGTACTACATCGCGGTGCGGCGGGGCTGTAACGTGGACCAGCCGCGGAACCTCGCCAAATCGGTGACGGTGGAGTGAAGGTCGTCGTTCAGCGGGTCTCACGAGCTGAAGTTCGCATCGGTGGGAAATCAGTCGGCAAGATCAGGACGGGGTTCGTGGTCTTGGTCGGATTTGCGTCCACCGACACCGCAGACAGCCTTGCTTGGATGGCCGACAAGATCCTGGGTCTGCGGGTGTTCGGCGATCCCGCGGGCAAGATGAACCTCGCGCTCGCGGACGTGCATGGTGGCATCCTGGTCGTGTCGCAGTTCACGCTATACGGGGATGTCAGCAAGGGCCGGCGGCCGAGCTTCGTGGACGCTGCGCCGCCGGAGGTCGCTGTACCGCTGTACGAGCGGTTTGTCGCCCTGCTCAGGGAACGGGGAGCGGCGGGCAGCACCAGCGTCGAGACGGGGGAGTTCGGAGCGATGATGGAGGTGGAGCTGGTGAATGACGGGCCCGTGACGCTGATCCTGGAGAAATGATCGTCCTGGCGAGCGGATCGCCGCGTCGGCGTCAGCTGCTCGAGATGATCGGGCTCGAGTTTCGCGTGGTGCCACCCGACGTGGACGAGACGCTCGGGCCGTCCGAGCAAGCCGAGGGCTACGTGACGCGCCTGGCGTGCGAAAAGGCGACCGCCGTCGCGGGGCGCGAGCGCGGGGCCGTCGTGCTCGGCGCCGACACGACCGTGGTGCTGCGGGGCGCGATCTTCGGGAAGCCGGCGACCCCGGAGGAAGCCGTGGCTATGCTGCGGCAGCTCGAAGGGCGCAAGCATCAGGTCATGACCGCGGTGGCGGTGGCGCAGGATGGGCGGCTGGAGCACGCGCTCGACGTGACCGACGTGACGTTCCGACCGCTGAGCGACGCCCAGATTGCCGCCTACGTGGCGACGGGGGAGCCGCTCGACAAGGCCGGGGCGTACGCGATTCAGGGGAAGGGCGCGGCGCTGGTCGAAGGGATCCGGGGCGACTTTTTCGGTGTGATGGGACTGCCGCTGCGGCTGGCGCTCGACCTGCTCGAGCGCTTCGGGGTGTCTTACCGCTTCACCCGGTAGACCGGGACCTTCTTCGATTTTCCCTTGACCTGTATCGGGTCGAGCGTCTCGACGTTCGGGGGCCGCTTCAGCTGCTCGAAGAACGGCTGCGAGATCAGGACCTCGTTCCGCCCGGCGCTCGAGCAGAGGCGCGACGCGGTGTTCACCGCGTCGCCGATCACCGTGTACTCGAGCCGGCGGTCCGAGCCGATGTTGCCGGCGAACACCTCACCGAAGTTGATCCCGATCCCGATGGCGAGCTCGGGGCGACCCGCCTCCTTCCACTTGGTGTTGAGCTTCTCCAAGGCTTCCAGCTGGTCGAGCGCGCAGCTCATGGCGCGATCGGCGTCGTCTTCGTGCGCCATGGGCGCGCCCCACAACGCCATGATCGCGTCGCCCATGAACTTGTCGAGCGTGCCGCCGTGCTCGAACACGACCTCCACCATCTCCGTGAAGTATTCCGTGAGGAGCCTGGCGATGTCGTCCGGGCTCATGGTCTCCGACATCGGGGTGAAGCCGCGGATGTCTGAGAAAAAAATCACGACAGGCCGCTTTTCGCTCGGGAGCCGGCCCGCATCCTGCTGCTGCGCGATCACCTGCGCGATGTTGGGCGAGAAGTAGCGCTGGAAATTCGAGAGCACCAGTGCCTCGCGGCGCATCTGCTCCGCGCGCTGCGAGTTTTCGATCGCCACCGCGGCGAGCGAGCCGAAGGCGATCAGGAACTTGAGGTCGTCGTCGGAGAAGGAGTGCGTCGCGGTGAGGTTGTCTACGTACAGAATGCCGAGCACTTTCTGGTCCATCCCCATGAGCGGCGTACACATCGCGCTGCGCACGCTCTGGATGAGAATCGACTTCCCCTTGAAGCGCTCATCGGCCGCCGTGTTGTCCGACAGGATGGCTACGCGGTCGGACACGACTTTGCGGGCGATGGACTGCGGCACGTGCTTCGAGGCGGACGATTGGGCCGTCCGCCCGCGCGAGATCCGGGGCACGAGCTCGCCGGTCGCGGCCTCGAGCAACAGGATCGAGACCCGGTCCACGTTCATGACCTGGAACGTGAACTCGACGACCTTGTCGAGCAGCAAGTCGAGGTCCTGCTGCTTGGAGAGCTCCTTCGAGATCTCGAGCAGCAGCTCGAGCTTCTTCTCGCGCAGCTCCTCGAGCGACTTGGCGGCGACCTTGAGGTGCGAAGCGCCCGACGGGGTGGCGGTCACGATCGCGGGGACGCCGCCAGACACGCTCACGGGCAGCTGGCGCACGATCGTCCCACCCGCCGGTTTCGCTCCCGTGAACTCGGCGGACACCGACGGCACGACCTGCGGCCGGGCGGCCGGGGCGCTGACCTCCTTCACCCGGAACGCGACTTTGCCAAAGGTGATGACGTCGTTTTCGGTGGCGAGTGCCTCGGTGATGCGGGCGCCGTTCAGGAAGGTGCCGTTCGAGGAGCCGACGTCCTTGACCTTCACGCCGCCGTCGGCGAGGGAGACCTCGGCGTGCCGGCGGGAGATGGTGGGGTCGTAGATCGGGACGTCGCTGGTGACGGCGCGCCCGACGACGACAATGCGGCCAGGCTGCAGGTCGATGGACTGCTCGCCTGTCGTGCTCAGCAGCTTAAACACAAGCGCAGAATATACTTCACCCCCCCGCCTTGGCGAGCGCCAGCGCTTTGAGCACCGCCTGCGCCTTGTCTTCGGTCTCCCGGAACTCGCGCGCCGGATCTGAGTCGGCCACGATGCCCGCGCCGGCCTGCACCACCACGCGGTCCGGGCGCACCACCGCGCTGCGGATCGTGATGGCGGTATCGAGGCTGGTGGCGCCCCAGCCCACGTAGCCGACCGCTCCGGCGTAGGGCCCGCGCCGCTCGGGCTCGAGCTCGTCGATGATTTCCATGGCGCGCACTTTCGGAGCGCCCGTCACGGTGCCCGCGGGGAAGCAGGCCTTGAACACGTCGAGCGCATCGTAGCCGTCGCGCAGCTGGCCGCGCACCTCGCTCACGAGGTGCTGCACGTGCGAGTAGCGCTCGATGGTGAGCAGGTCCGTGACCCGCACGCTGCCGAACCGCGCGACGCGGCCCACGTCGTTCCGGCCCAGGTCCACGAGCATCATGTGCTCGGCGCGCTCCTTCTCATCGGCCAGGAGCTGTTTGGCGAGGGCCTCGTCCTCCTCGCGGGTGCGGCCGCGCGGGCGCGTGCCGGCGATGGGGCGGACCGTCACCTCGGTCCCCTCGACGCGAACCAACACTTCGGGCGAGCTGCCCACCAACGCGAAGTCATCGAGCGCGAGGTAGAAGAGATAAGGAGCGGGATTCAACGCGCGGAGGTAGCGGTACAGGAGCAGGGGGTCGACTGCGCCCGGCACCTCCTGGCGGCGCGACAGCACCGTTTGGAACGTGTCGCCCGCGGCCACATATGCGAGCACGCGCGCGACGTCGCGCTCGAACGCGTCGCGCGGGTAACGCGACTCCGTGGCGACGGGGGGCAGGCCGTTGCGGAGGGCGAGCGGCGCGAGGTCGTGCCGCTGGCCGAGCCGCCCGACCATGTCGTCGAGCCGCGCCTCGGCCGCGTCGTACAGCCGCAGCCGCTCCGCCGGCGCCGCGCGCGGCGGGACTTCCACGTTGGCGACCACGATCGCCCGCCCGAACAGGTTGTCCAGGATGACGAGCGTGTCGGCGATCATCATCACGGCGTCCGGCAGGTCGAGCGTGTCGGCAGGGGGGCGCGGCAGACGCTCGACGGTGCGCACCAGGTCGTAGCCCAGGTAGCCCACCGCGCCGCCGGTGAAGCGCGGCAGGCCCGGCACGGGGGCGGCGGGCAAGGCCCGCATGCGCTGCGCCAGGTGGCCGATCGGATCCTCGGTCTCGCCGGCGGCCCGCCAACCCGTGGGCTTGGTCCAGCGCTCGACGGCGCGATGGGCGGCGCGGTAGCGCCACACTTCACGCGGCTCGGTGCCGAGGAAGGTGTAGCGGGCCCAGCGCTCGCCGCCGACGACGGATTCGAGAAGGAACGCGAACGGCGGCCGGGCGACCTTCACGAACGCCCCCAGCGGCGTGTCGCCGTCCAGCACCACCTCGCGCAGCACGGGGACCATGCCGCCCCGCTGGGCGCGGGCGAGGAAATCGGCGCGGGGGTCGCTCATCCGGAGCGAAGCGGGGTACACGGGGCATGGACCGTTGCCCGAGGCCCGTCACGCCGCGAGATTGGGGCCGGATGCGCGTCGCGCTCGCCGCCGCCCTGTCCCTGGGCGCGCTCGTCCGTCCTGCGCCCGCCGCCGCGCAGGCCTGGAACTCGGATGCGGCGCTCGCGCTGGCGCGCCGCGCCGTGCTGCGCCGCGGCGGCGCCGTCGCCGACTCCTCGCTCCACGATTACAAGGCGCAGGCTCACGGCTTCCTCTTCTTCCTCGGGGCGTTCGGGCAAGGGCTGGCCGATCCCCCGCGGCTCGTGAAGGCCGACCAGCTGGAGTTGGAAGTGTACTGGAAGGCCCCGGCGAGCAGCAAGCAGCGCGTCATCGGGTGGCGCGACCAGGCCCAGCTCCCCACCGACATCAACTACCACCGCGACCACCTCGGCATCGTCCAAAACAATTTCGGCGCCGCCCTGCGACTGGGCGAAGGTGACGAGGTGCGGGACGTACCCCACCCGCTCTCGGCGGCGGGGCCCGATATCTACGACTTCGCGCTGGGCGACACGACCACCATCATGCTGCCGGAGCGCGAGGTGCGGGTCGTGACCTTGCGGGTGCGCCCCAAGGATTTCGGCCTGCCGCGCATCGTCGGGACGCTATACCTGGACGCCGAGACCGCGGATCTGGTGCGCATGGCGTTCAACTTCACGCCGCGCTCCTACCTCGATCCCGCGCTCGAGGATGTCAGCATCGTGCTGGACAACGCGTTGTGGGAGCGGCGCTACTGGTTGCCCTACCGGCAGGAGATCGAGATCCGGCGCCGCGTCACATGGCTGGATGTGCCGGTGCGCGGCATCATCCGGGCCCGCTGGGAGATCGACGGCTACGTGCTCAACCTCGGGCTGGCGAGCAGCTGGTTTGCGGGAGACGAGATCACGTTCCTGCCGAAGGCCGAGCGGGATTCCTTCCCCTGGACGGAGCCTCTGGCCGCCGCGCTGCAGGATATCGCCGAGCCGGTGCGGCAGAACGATCTGGAGCGCGTGCGCGCGGAGGTGGAGCAGATCGCCGGCCGGCGCGCCCTCACGGGCCTCAAGGGCCGCCGGCTCGGCGTGCGGGGCGTATCGGATCTGTTGCACGCGAACCGGGTGGAGGGGCTCGCGGCGGGCGCCGGTGTGGTGGTGCGCGGCGGGGGCGAGCGACGCGAGCTGCGCGGTCGCGCGAGCTACGGGTTCGCCGACCGCCGCGCCAAGGGCACCCTCAGCGCGGTGGAGCGATGGGGCTCGAGTGCGCTCGAGCTGAGCGTGTATCGCGAGGTGCGCGATATCGGTGACGTCGCCGTGATCGCGCCGCTCTTCAACTCGTTTGCGTCGCAGGAATTCGGCCGCGACTACGGGGACTATTACATGGCGGACGGCGGACGCCTCACGTACCGGCACGGCATCGGCGTGCGCAGCGAATGGCGGGCCACCGTCGGGCGGGAGTCGATCGGCTCGCTCGCGGTGGAGGCGGTCCCCGCGAACGGCAGCTTCCGCGCGAACCCCGCGCTCGGCGGTCCCGGCGTCGACGTGGTGCAGCTCGCACTGGAGCGCAAGAGCGAAGGCTTCGCGGTGCGGCGCGATCTACACGTCGAGACGATGCTCGAGGGTGGCCGAAAGGACGGCGGCGCCACGTACTTGCGGCTTTCCGGCGCGGGCCACGTGTTGTTCCCCGCGGGCTCCACCCGGCTGTTGGTGCGGGGACAGGGCGGGGTGGCGAGCGCGGATCTCCCGGCGCACCGCGCGTTCGTGCTCGGGGGGCGTGGGACGCTCTTGGGCGACGACTACCGCCGGTGGGGCGGCCGCCGCATGGCCCTGCTGCACCTCGAGTGGCGCGTACCCGTGCCGTTCGTGTCGCTCGGCGTGGGGCCCTACGCGCGCACGCCTCGTACCCTGACCGTCGCACCCTACGTGGCCTTCGGGTGGGCCGCCGGTCCGGTGGCAGGCACGCCGTGGACGGCGACGCCCGGGACGCGGGTCACCGTGGGGCTGGCGTTCGAGTGGCTGGGTGTGCTCCGCTGGGAGGCGGGATTCGGTACCACGACGCATCGGGTGGGGTTCGCCTTCGACGTGACGCGAGACTTTTGGGGGATTCTGTAAAGCAGGTTTTGGAGGCTGGTGGGGGTTGGAGGAGGTTGCATCGCGCGCGGAGCAACCTCCCCCGGCCTCCACCAGCCTCCACAACCTCCCAAACCTTCCCAACCGACACTACCTTAGGTGCAGTCAATCAAATGGCCGACACGCACTTCCCGGATGAATGGCTGGCGCACTCGCTGGAGGGCGTCCTCACCCCGGAGCTCCTGGTGGAGCTGCGGGAGAAGGCCCCGCCACCGGCACGGTTGTGGGAGACGCTCGTCGCCCAGAAGATCGCGAGCGACGAGCAGATCCTGACGGCCCTGTCCACCCGCTTCCGACTGAAGCTCGCGGACCTGGCGCAGCTCGACCCGGCCGCCAAGGAGCGGGTCCCCGAGCAGGTGGCGCGCCGCTACCACATCCTGCCGCTCCGCGCCACGGATTCCTACCTCGAAGTCGCGACGGCGAACCCGTTCGATCTCGACGCGGAGAAGGCCCTCGCGTTCGCCACCGCGCGGGAGATCCGGATGTTTCTGCTCGCGCCGTCCAAGATCGCGGAGCGGCTGGACGAGCTGTATCGTCCCGAGAAGGCGGTGGACAAGCTGCTCGAGGGCATGGAGAGCTCCGCCGAGCTGGTGCAGCTGAAGGATGATGCGCCCGACGAGATCTCGACATCCGAAGCCGAGGCGAGTCAGCGCCCCGTGGTGCGGCTCGTAGACCTGATCATTTCTGAGGGGATCCTGGCGCGATCGAGCGACATCCACATCGAGCCGGAAGAGGGCGGGGTGGCGGTGCGCTACCGGATCGACGGCGTGCTGCGCCAGGTCATGAAGATCCCGCGCCAAGCCGGGCTCCCACTCATCTCGCGCATCAAGATCATGTCGGCGCTCGACATCGCCGACCGGTTGCGGCCCCAGGACGGCCGTGCCCGCGTGGCGGTGAACGGCCAGCCGATCGACCTGCGCGTCTCGACGCTCCCGGCGGCGCTGGGCGAGAAGGTCGTGATCCGGATTCTCGACTCGCGCGCCACCGTCAAGTCGCTCGATTCGCTCGGGCTGAATACCAACGAGACGGAGGGGATCAAGCGGCTACTCGAAAACCACGAGGGCATCATCCTCGTCACCGGCCCGACGGGCTCCGGCAAGACCACGACGCTCTACTCCTGCATCAACCAGATCAAGAGCGAAGGCGTGAACATCGTGACGGTCGAGGATCCGGTGGAATACCGGATGCAGGGGATCGTGCAGGTCCAGGTGCAGGAGAAGGCCGGCCTGACATTCGCCTCGGCGCTGCGCTCCATCCTGCGCCAGGACCCCAACGTGGTGCTGATCGGCGAGATCCGGGACCGCGAAACGGCCCAGATCGCCGTGCAGGCATCGCTCACCGGGCACCTGGTGCTCTCGACGCTGCATACAAACGACGCGGCGAACGCCGTCACGCGCCTGGTCGACATCGGGGTCGAAGCCTACAAGATCGCCGCGGCGCTGCGCGGCGTGATGGCGCAGCGGCTGATGCGCAAACTCTGTCCCACGTGCAAGGAAGTGTGGATGGAGACGCCGGCCGATCGCCTCCGGAGATGGATCCCGAAGGGCACGCCGCTGTATCGTGCGGCCGGCTGTCCCGACTGCGCCATGACGGGGTACCGCGGCCGGTTTTCGATCGTCGAGGTGCTGACCGTCTCTAACGAAGTGGAGCGGCGCATTGCGGCGGGCGAGACGGCGGAGCACATCGCGGGGGCGGCGCGGCGGGGCGGGATGAAGGGCCTGTGGGATTCGGGCCTGGCCCACGTGCTGCGCGGCGAATCCACGCTCGATGAACTGACGCGCGTGGTCGACATCCCGGACGAGGACGAACATCCGCACGAAGAGGCGGCCGCATCGCGCCGCTCGAGCGGCGGGGCAAAGCCCCAGGCCGGCTCGGCACGCGGCGCCGCCGTGTCCTTCACGGAGCCGGCGCACGGCGCCGCCCCCGAGGAGCTGACGGCGCACTTCGAGCTGCTGGAGGAGCCCGAGCCGCCGCGCGTGTCCGGGCCGCACGGGTTGCCGGCGCGCAAGGTGCTGCTGGTGGACGACGAGGATAGTCTGCGCAAGGTCGTGAAGGATCTGCTGGAGCGCGACGGCTACATCGTCTCCGAGGCGCGCGATGGCGTGCAGGCGCTCGATCAGGTCGACCGGGTGGGCCCGGACATCATCGTGCTCGATCTCAACATGCCCGGCCTGGACGGCTACGGCGTACTGTCGCACCTCCGCTCGCGCCCCGCGACCGCCGACATCCCGGTCATCGTGCTCACGGCGAAGAGCGACGAAGACAACGAGGTGCGGGTGTTCGAGCTGGGCGCGGACGATTTCCTCACCAAGCCATTCCGCGCGCGGGCGCTGTCGGCACGGTTGGAGGCGGTGCTGGGCCGACGGCGCTGAGGCGCGACTTGACCAACATTCGAGTCGACGTCATCGATGCCTACCTGCTGCGTCCCGGCGGGTCGGGACTCGAGGTACTGGTGCTGCGACGCGCGGCGGGGGGCCGCTCTCCGGGGTCGTGGGAGACGGTGCACGGGCACATCGAGCCCGGCGAAACGCCGGTGCAGGCGGCGCTGCGCGAGCTGCGTGAAGAAACGGGGCTCGAGCCCGCGCGACTCTACAACGTGTCGCGCGTCGAGGCGTTTTACCGGCATCAGACCAACGAAGTCGTGCTGATCCCCGTGTTCGCCGGGGTGGTGGAGGCGCGGGCGGCGGTGCGGCACTCGGCGGAGCACGATCGCGCCGAGTGGCTCGCACCTCCGGAGGCATCCGCCAGGTTCGCCTGGCCGCGGGAGCGCAGAGCACTGGACGACGTTTTGTCAATCCTCCGGTCCGGGGACGCGGGCTTGCTGGAAGACGTTCTACGGGTATGCTAGCTGTCGTGTAGGTTGGGCTACTCGGGACCCTCTTGCGTAGCGGCGGCGTGTGAACCCGTTCTATCACCGCATCTACAAGGTCGTGCGCCACATTCCCAAAGGCCGCGTGGCGACCTACGGCATCGTGGCTCGGCTCGCCGGTCGACCCGGCGCCGCCCGCACCGTCGGCTGGGCCCTCTCGGCACTCAACGACGAATCCGACGTCCCGTGGTGGCGCGTGCTCAACGCGGCGGGCCGCATCTCCCTGTCGGGTGCGGACCACAACAGCGTGCTGCAACGCGCGCTGCTGCTGCGGGAGGGCGTGAAATTCGCGCCCGGCGGAGCCGTGAATCTCGCGACGTTCGGCTGGCCGGCGGAGGCCTACGACAGCGCGCCCGCGGCCCACACCCGCGCCGCTTCGTCCCGCAGATCGCGCAGGTTGAAAGGCTTGCGGACGTAGCGCAGGCTGAGCCGCGCGAGCGGCTGCTCGGCCGCCGGCGGCACGTCCCCCGTCGCGACCAGCACCCGATCTTTGAGCCCCGGGTGCGATTCCATCAGTTGCTCCACGAACAGGTGGTCGTGCGTCCGCGCTTGGGCGTCCGCGAGAATCAGGTCGTAGGACCGCGTGCGCGCGAGGTCGAGCGCGTGCTGCGGATTGCGCGCCACCTCCACCGTGTGCCCGTCGCTGCCGAACAGCGCCTTGATCATGCGGCGCACCGCCGGATCGTCGTCCACCAGGAGTATGGAGCGCTTCACTGCGGGCGGCGCGAGCGCCTGGAGCTCGGCGCTATCGCGTCGTGCGGCATCGGTGGAGGAGAGCGCCGCTGGCAAGTCGACCAGGAACGTGGCCCCTCCCTCGGCCGGCCGCTCGATCGTGATCCGCCCGCCATGCGCATCCACGATGGAATAGGTGATCGAGAGCCCGAGGCCCGTCCCCTGGCCCGGCTCCTTGGTGGTGAAGAACGGCGTGAAGAGGTGCGGCAGCACCGCGTCCGCGATTCCCGGCCCTGAGTCCGTGACCCGCATCCGCACCCGGTCGTCCACCCAGGTGCTCAGCAGGATCACGCGCGCCCGCTCCGGCGGGTTCTCGGAGACGGCCTGCGCCGCGTTGTTGAGCAGGTTGATCACTACCTGCTGGAGCGCGTAGCGATCCCCCAGCACCGGTGGGAGCGGCGCCAGATGCTTCTCGATCGTGACGTCCTTGAGCTTGACGTCGTAGCTCATGAGGAGCAGCGTGCGCTGGATCACGTCGTTCAAATCCACCGGGGCCTGCTCCCCGGCTCCCTTGCGCGCGAAGGTGAGCAGGTTTCGCACGATCCGGCCCGCGCGATCCGCCTGCTCGTGAATCACCCGCAGGTGACCGCGGTCTTTCGTCCCCAGCTCTTGCTGCTCGAGCAGGAACTCGGACAGTCCCGCGATCGACGTGAGTGGGTTGTTGAGCTCGTGCGCCACGCCCGACACGAGCTGGCCCACCGCGGCGAGCTTCTCGCTCTGGATCAGCTGTGCCTCCAGGGCCTGCTGATCCGTCACGTCCTCGACCAGTACGACGACGCTCTGATCGTGCGCCGGGGCCGGGATGCGCGCAGCGTTGACGCGGATGGTGCGGCCGAGCGTCGCCGACCGGAGCACCACGGGCTGAACCCGATCGCCCTGACGGGCCGCGGCGAGCGGCTCGAGCAGGGCGGGGGAGGGACCGATCAGCGCCTCGCCCAGGTCGCAGCCGATCACCGCCGGAACGGGCGCGCCCAGCATGGTCGCGAGGGCGCGGTTCGCCCGGCTGATGCGTCCATGGTCGTCCACGACGGCGATCCCCTCCGACAGCGCGTCGAACGCCGTCTCCCACTGCTCCTTCGCGTGCTGCACCATCCGGAAGAACCGCGCATTGGCGATCACGATCGCGGCGTGCGTGGCCACGGTGGAGAGCAGCCGCATGTCCTCCGGCGCGAAGCTGCGGTCGCGTGGGTTCGCGATCACCAGCGTGCCCACCACCACTCCGTGCGCGCGCAGCGAAACCGCCGCGGCGGAGTCCACCACCACGTCTCCCAGCAGCGGCGTCGGCTCCCCGCTCGCGCCCCGAACCAGCTCCAGCCGCTCGCGGCTCAGCGA
The DNA here is from genome assembly GCA_035601435.1 of Gemmatimonadales bacterium. Classification (GTDB taxonomy): domain Bacteria; phylum Gemmatimonadota; class Gemmatimonadetes; order Gemmatimonadales; family GWC2-71-9; genus AG41. The sequence goes on from DATNOH010000005.1 coordinate 30,309, forward strand.
TCGGGCCACGAGGCCGGGGTCGTCGGCCTCGATGGCACGGCCGGCGAGTCCCGCCAGCGTGCCCTCGGCCGCGGTTACGTGGAGGGGACGCCGGGCCGCGCCTTCTCCCTCCGCGGCGAGCGCGACCAGTGCGCCTTGGGCATCGAGGAACCGCATCGCGTAACGCACCACCTGCTCCACGATGCGGTCGAGCTGTAACGAGCCGGCGAGGATGTAGGACAGCTCCTGCAGCGAAAACAGCTCGGAGAGGCGGCGGTTCAGCTCGTCGGCCGCCCGCCGGCGGTCGCGCTCGCTCCGCTCGAGGCGCCGTATGAGGTACAGCGCTCCCCAGCCGAGCCCGCCCGCGAGGAGCAGGCCGAGGGCGACAAGGATGACCGACATGGTTGGCACAAGAATAATGGCTGCTTGACCCTCCGAATCCCGACTTTTAGATTCGGCTATCGCTGTTTGATACCCATTCTCAACTAGTTTCCCCTTGGAGTTGTGATGCGGACGCTGCTCGGGTTGGGCTTCCTGGTCCTCATGGCGCCCTGTCCCCTCCAGAACCTCGCCGCGCAGGAGCGCACCACGGTCGGCGGCTACGGCGAGGTCCACTACACCAACCGGACCGGACCCAAGACCCCTGCCGTCGTCAATCTCGCCCGTTTCGTCGTCTACCTCGCCCACAGCTTCGATGATCGCCTGGCGTTCCGCTCCGAGCTGGAAGTGGAGGACGCAAAGGTCGAAGGAGGGAAGCCGGGCGGAGAAGTCGCCCTCGAGCAGGCCTACCTCGATTATCGCCTGGGGGACTGGATTACTCTGCGCACGGGGCTGGTCCTGGCCCCCATCGGGATCATCAACGAGACGCACGAGCCACCGACCTTCAACGGCGTGGAGCGCCCCGGCTTCGATACCGACGTGATTCCCACCAGCTGGCGCGAGATCGGCCTCGGCGCGGTCGGCACGATTCCCGGTGGCAGCGGGCTCGCATATCGGGTGTACCTCGTGAACGGCCTCCGGGCCGATGGCCTGTCGGCCGCCGAGGGGATCCGGGAGGGACGCCAGGAGGGCCGCCAGGCGAGCTTCGCGAACCCGTCTTTCACGGGGCGGCTCGAGTGGGCACGCCCGGGCGTGAAGGTCGGCGGGTCATTCTGGTATGGCGGCACGGCGGACACGAATGCCGCGGTCGGCACCGGGACCTTCGGGGCGCCGGTGGCGCTCGTCTCGGCGGACGCACGCTACGACAGCGGACCGTTCGCGCTGCGCGCCGTGGTCGCGAACATCAGCGTGAGCGACGCCCAGGCAATCAACGCCGCCTACGCGCAGTCCGTCGGCAGCCGCATCGCGGGCGGCTATGTCGAAGGGGCCTACAATCTGATGCGCCTCGTCGCTCCGGCGTCCTCCCAGAAGCTCAACGCGTTCCTCCGGCACGAGCGTTACGACACCCAGGCGAGCGTCCCCGCCGGCGTGACGCGGGACCGCACGCTGGCGCGCCGCATCACGACGTTCGGCCTCACCTACAAACCCACCTGGAACACCGCGTTCAAGGGCGACTACCAGCTGCTGCGCAACGCGGCCGGCGTGGGCGAGCTCGAAGTGCTGAGCCTCGGCGTGGGCTACCAGTTCTGACGTGAGCATCGCACTCGCGCTGCTCCTGCTCGCGGCGCAATCGCCCGCCGCCCCCCCCGCGAAGGTCGCCGCCTCGATCGCGCGGGTGTTCGGGGCCGGCGCCCGGGCGGACACGTTGCGCGTGGATACGGTCAGCGTGCTGCGGGTGTCACGCGCTGACTCCCTGCTCGGCTTCGCCGCCATCGGGAACGTGCTGGGCAAGGACCAGCCGATCACCTTTCTCGTAGCCATCGATCCGGTCGACCGTCTCAAGGACGTGGATATCCTCGTGTACCGCGAGCCGTACGGCGGCGAGGTGGCCTACGAGCCGTGGCGACGGCAGTTCCGAGGCAAAAGCGCAGGCGATTCGCTGCGCGTGGGGAAGGAGATTCGCAGTATCTCGGGCGCTACGATCAGCGTGCACGCGGTCACCCTGGGCGTGCGGCGCATGCTCGCGCAGCTCACCGCCTGGCATCAGAGCGGAGCGATCCGATGAGCGTCACCTGGCGCACCGTGCCCGCGCCGCTGCGCACGTTGGCGCGTTGGGTGACGATCGTCCAGGTGGTGGGTTACACCACATCGCTCGTGTTCGTGTGGCACACGACACGGCTCGTGCCCCCAGGGGTGGCGGCGCGCTACCGCGGCGCCGATCCCGAAGCGACGCAGGCGGCGATGCAGTTCCCCAAGTCTCTCGCGGAGATGCTGACGATCACCCACACGCATCTCCTCTCCATGGCGGTGATCTTTCTGCTCACGGGGCTCGGCGTGGCGTTGTGCGCGCACTTGTCGGACCGGTGGAAGCGCTGGCTCATCGCCGAGCCGTTCGTGGCGCTGCTGGTGTCGTTCTCCGCGATGTGGTTGATGCGGTACGTCGATGCGCGCTTCGCCTGGCTGCTCGAGGCCTCGAGCGCGGTGCTCGCCGTGACGTTCTACGTGCAGTCATACCTGATTCTGCGGGAGCTGTGGCAAGTGAGACGGGAGGGGTCAGAGGTTTGACTCAGGGCGGCTCGGCTCGGGGTCCGCGGCTGAAGCCGCGACTCGGCACTGCCGCTGAAGCGGCTTTGCCCGTTTACGGGCAGACGCCGAGCCGCGGCTTTAGCCGCGCACTCGAGGGGCCATGAACCGACGCAGGTTCATCGGGACCGTCGGTGCGGGTATCGGCGCAGTATTCGTCCGCCGCTGGCCCGCGGCGGATCGGTTCGTCGAGCGCTGGTCCTGGGCGATGGGGCAGCCGGTTCACGTGATGGTGTTCGCGGGCTCGGAGCGGGAAGGGCTCGATGCTTGCGCGGCGGCGCTGGCCGAGCTGCGGCGGGTGGAGAGCCGGCTCACGCTGTTCGATACCGCGAGCGACCTGTGCGAGCTGAACCGGCGGGCGGGGCGGACGTCATTGCGCGCGGACGAGGACCTGCGGGCGGTCCTGGCGCAGGCCGGAGCATTCAAGCGACTCACCGGGGGCGCCTTCGACGTTGCGGTCGAGCCGCTGATGCGCGTGTGGGGATTCCACCGGCCCCGGGTGAGCGCCCCCACGGCTGCGGAGCTGGCCGAGGCGCGCGAAGCAGTCCGGGCCGCGGTGGTGGAGCTCGACGGCGACGTGGCGCGGCTGCCGAGTGCTCACACACAACTCGACTTCGGCTCGATCGGCGTGGGGTACGGGATCGACCGAGCTCTGGCGGTGCTGCGCGGCCGCGCAGTGCGACGCGCGTTCATCGACGTGAGCGGCGACGTTGCCGCCATCGGCGCGCCCCCGGGAGAGCCGGGTTGGCTGGTCGAGATCGCCGACCCGGACCGCCCCGGCGCGGGCCGCGCCGTCGTGGCCACGCGGCTACGGGACGCCGCGCTCGCGACCGCGGCGAACACCGAGTCGACCGTGCGCTACGGATCGCTGGTCGCGGGTCACGTGATGGATCCGGCGACCGGCTGGCCGGCGCGGGCGCTGCGGCAGGCCTCGGTGGTCACCCGAACGGCGGTGGCCGCGGATGCGCTGTCGACGGCCATGCTGGTGACGGGCCGTAGACCCGGGGGAGTGCAGCGGGCGTACCGGGTCTGAGGTTTTCGTGATCCCCGGGCTTGCGCCCGGGGTCAGCCAGGACCCGGAGGCAAACTGACCCCGGGCGCGAGCCCGGGGTCTCCGGGGCGCCTTTCGATCAACCCAGCAATCGCCTCTCGCAGCTCCTCAATCCCCTCTTTCTCACGCGCGCTCGTTACGATCATCTGGTCCTCCTCGAGCTCGAGCGCGCTCCGCAGCTCGCCTGCGCGGCGCGTCCGCGCGGTGCGGGCCACCGCGTCGCTCTTGGTGAGCGCCGCGAGCAC
>DATNOH010000006.1:0-2282 GCA_035601435.1 Gemmatimonadales bacterium
ATGGTAAGGAATTCGGCTGGAAAAGGTAGAGTGGCGTCGCCGCAACATGGGCGTGACGGGGGTCACACCGCCTCAGCGCGCAGCCCCGGCGGTCTCTCGCAGGAAGCGCTGGAACACGGGATTCCCCGGATAGCGCGACGCCAACGCGGCCGCCGCGTCGTGGGCATCCCGCTCGAGCGCCGCACGCCGCGCCGGATCGCGCGCCGCCTCGCGCACCAGCGCGGCGGCGAGCACCCAGCCGGCCTCGACCCGCGCGAGATCTCCCTCCGCAGCCGCGCGGCGTATGTAGGCAATCCCGCGCTCGGCGTTGCCGCTTCCCAGGCCCACGATCTTCGCGACCAGGCGGGCGAGGGCGCTGGCTCGCGCCAGGCCGTACTGGTACAAGCCCAATCCTAAATAGCAGTCGATGCAGCTCGAGTCGACAGCCAGGACGCGCGCGTAGGCATCGCGCATCGCCTTCCCGTCCTCGGCGGCGCCCCACGAATGCCCGTGCAGCTCACGCTGCCGGGCACGATAACCCAGCGCGGTCGCGAGCCAGAAATCCTGAGCGGGTCCAGGAGACGAAGCGCGGGCGCGCGCGATGGCGAGATCGAGCAGCGACTCGATCCGCGCCGCCTCGTAGGCATCGTTCTCCAGCGCGGCAGCCCACCAGATGTACGCGCTCGCTTCGAACGTCACGGGCGCGGGGTCGGTCGAGTCGCGCGCGGCGAGATCGGCGAAGTACGCCGCGGCGGCGGGGAAGCCCCCGCCGTACAGCGTGTCGAGCCCGGCGCGAACATCTCGCCGCTCGGCGCCGGGGTGCTGCAGCAGGGAGAGCGCGGCGAGGAGGAGCCGCACCGTTACCGCGGGAGCGCGGCCAGGGCGTCGCTGACCCGCCGGGCGACAGCCTCGAGGGCCTGGGCGGCCGGCGAGCCGGGATCGGCCGCGACGACCGGCTGGCCCGTGTCGGCGAGATCGGCCAGCCGCGCCTGCAGTGGCACCTGACCGAGTAGCGGCACGCCGAGCTCGTCCGCCAGCCGCGTGCCTCCGCCGGCGAGGAAGATTTCGGTTCGCTCGCCGCAGTGAGGGCACACGAAGTAACTCATGTTCTCGACGACGCCCAGCACCGGGACGCCGACCCGCTCGAACATCTTGGCGCCGCGCAACGAATCGCCCACCGCCACTTCCTGCGGCGTCGTGACGATGATCGCGGCGCGAATGTGCACCGTCTGAGCGAGCGAGAGCTGTGCGTCGCCCGTCCCCGGCGGCAGATCCACGAGGAAGTAGTCGAGCTCGCCCCAGTCCACATCCTTCACGAACTGTTGGATCACCTTCATGATGATCGGACCTCGCCAGATAGCGGGCGCGTCCCGCTCGACGATCAGCGCGAGGGACATGAGCTTCACGCCGTGGGCCTCGAGCGGCTGGATCTTGCCGCCGCGCACCTCGGGCTTCTGGTCCACACCCATCATCCGCGGGATGTTCGGCCCGTAGATATCGGCGTCCATGAGCCCCACGCGCTGGCCCCCGCCCAAGCGCGCCAGCGCGACAGCGAGGTTGGCGGAGACGGTGGACTTCCCCACCCCGCCCTTTCCCGACGAGATCGCGATGACGGTGCCGAGATGAGGAAGCTCGACGGGCGTGGGAGGCGGCGGGACGCCGGCGGGGCCAGGCCGGGGAGCGGGCTGGCGGGGAGCCGCACCCTCCGCCCCAGTGCTCGCATCGGTGACGTTGACGCGCACCGCCGTGACGCCGTCCACTCCCTGCACGGCTTTCCGCACCTCTCGAGCGAGCGACCCGGGATCGTCGCGGCCAAGCAGGAATGTGAACGTCACGGTGCCATCCCCCGCGACGGCAAGGTCCTTCACCATGCCGGTTGCGAGGACGTCCGTCCCGCTGCGGGGATTCTTGAGTTCGGACAGGGCGCGCTCGACGCGCGCCTGCAGAGTGTCGGATGCGGGCACAGCAGAAAGGTAGGGGGAGACGAGCGAGGGGGGCAACGACACGCGGGAAGGGCCGCGTCGCGGGCTCAGGGCCCTCCCCGGCGTCCCTTTCGCAGCTCGGCCAGGTTCGTGTCAAAAACTCTCTGCTGGTCGGCGGTCAGCACGGCGCGAATGTCCTCCACCTGGTGGCGGAACAGCCCCCGAACCTTGTCCCGCGTCACGGAGTCGGGCGGACTCCCGGGCGTGAAGGACGGCATTTGTTCGCGATAGTGCGTCTGGATCGAATCGACTTTCGCCTGCTGCTCCGGTGTCAGAGTGATGCCCTTGAACAGGAGCTGCGCCCGCCGCTCCGGACCACGG
>DATNOH010000007.1:0-2879 GCA_035601435.1 Gemmatimonadales bacterium
CTCTACGAGCGCATGGACGACGTCACCACGCTCATCGGCGGCCCGTCGGGCACGGGCAAGGAGGTGGTGGCGCGTGCGATCGGCCTCTCGCGCTACATCCCCTTCGACGCACGCGCGCAGCGCTTCGCCGCGCACTTTCGGCTCACGAAGAGCGCGGTTCGTCGCGTCGGCGGCCGGTCGCTCTCGGCCGCCCGCGGGTGGTCCTTCGCGGGATCCTTACCGAGTAGATGATGATGGATATGCCGGGATGGCGGAACTGGCAGACGCGACGGACTCAAAAGTCCGCGCGGGGATCAGGCGGAACACCATGTTCCCCCGGCGCTCAAGGGATGGAACCATCCCGCTCCGCCCGTCCGGCGACCGCGGGCATGTCCGCCACCCCACCCCTCGCGGTCGCGCCGAGCGCCAACCGCGCCTTTGAAACCGAGCTGTCTCAAACCCTATACTTCGGGCGTCTCGTCAGCACTGGACGCGCGGGCGTGGCGGAATGGCAGACGCAGCGGACTTGAGGGAAACTTGAGTGCTCGCTGGGAAACCGGCGATGCAGAACTGCCCAAATTCGGGGAATCCTGTCACATGGCGATCCCGAGCCAAGCCCGGCCGGAGCCTTCCAGCCGGGAAGGTGTAGAGACTAGACGGGCAGCACCTAACCCCGGCTCCGCCGGGCACGGTGAAGGGATAGTCCAGACCGCAAACCCGGCCAGCGCGCCGGGGCGGCGAAAGCCGTAGCCGGTAAGAAAATCCGCGGAGCTTAACCGCTCGTGGGGGTTCGAGTCCCTCCGCCCGCACTAACTCTTGTCGCCGGGAACAGCAGGGCCACCATGCGGCCCGCCCCGGCGCTCAAGGGATGGGACCACTGCCTATCGGACGGCCGGGTCGCGCGGGCATCGCAGGGCCTGGCCACGACGCGCTCCGGGCCGTGATGGGCGACATCCGGGGTGGACGACATCGACCCAGCGCGTGGTAGTCGAGAAAGGACCGCGACGCGCGAAGCACGCGCCAGCGTCAGAGCCGGAGCGCGTTGACGAGCGCCTGAAGCGCCGGCGGCTGATGACGTCGGCTTGGATAGTACAAGAAGTAGCCGTCGAACGGCGGGCACCAGTCCTCGAGCACCCGCACGAGCCTGCCGCGCGCTACGTGTTCGGCCACGTGCTCCTCGAACAGGAAAGCCAGTCCCAATCCGTCCAACGCAGCACGGAGCGTGAACGTGGGGTCGCTGAAGATGAAGGGCCCCGAGACGGACACGGTGACGGGCTTGCCCCGCTTCTCGAACTCCCATCGGTAGACGGGCCCGCTGGCGCCGATGCGATGGCAGATGCAGCGGTGCGCCGTCAGCTCCCGCGGCGTCTTCGGCTTCGGGTGTGAGTCGAAGTACACCGGCGCGGCGACGATGGCCGCGCGCTGCTCCCCGGTGACCTTGACGGCGACCATGTCGCGCTGGACGAACTCGCCGAGGTGAATCCCGGCATCGAAGCGCCCGGCGACCAGATCGGGGCGGCTGTCCCCTTCGGTCGTGATGTCGAGCACCACCTCGGGGTAGTCGCGGACGAACCTCGCGAGCTTCGGCCACACGACCATCGCCACCGCCATGGGTGACGCGATCAGGCGGACGGTGCCGGCCGGCTTCGCTCGCAGTTGGCCGACCTCATCGAGCGCGGCCTGGATGTCGTGGAGCGCGGGACGGAGTTGCGCCAGTAGGCGCTCTCCCGCGTTCGTCGGCGCCACCGAACGCGTGGTTCGTGCGAGAAGCCTCAGTCCCAGCCGCTCCTCGAGCGTGCGTATCGAGTGGCTGATCGCGGACCTGCTGACGCCGAGGTTTATCGCCGCCTTCGTGAAGCTCCGCTCGTCCGCCACTGCGGCGAACGCGGCGAGAACGGTGAGCTCGTCCCGGGGTATTGGTGAGCTCATCTAACCAAGCTATCCGCTTTTGCCGGTATAGTCGACAAGCGTGGTCGCCGCTATCTTCGGACTTGGGCGCAGAGGGAACGTCCAGCGAAGTAGGAGACAGGAACACGATGGACATCAAGCACAGTGGTTCCCAGCCGTCGGGAAAGGGACCCGGCGAGTACTTCACCGGCAGCGTGCGCATCGACCCGCTATTCGAAGCGCCCGATCCGGCGCGCACGCGCGGCGCCAGCGTCACGTTCGAGCCATGCGCCCGGACCGCATGGCACACCCATCCGCTGGGTCAGACCCTGATCATCACGGCCGGCTGCGGGCTCGTGCAGAGCTGGGGTGGTCCGGTCAAAGTGATTCGACCGGGCGACGTCATCTGGTGCCCGCCGGGCGAGAAGCACTGGCATGGCGCGACGCCGACCACCGCCATGACCCACATCGCAATCCAGGAACACCTCCACGGCAAGGTCGTCGACTGGATGGAGAAGGTCAGCGACGAACAATACCAGGCGCCTGCCGAAGACCAGAGGTAGATCACCATGCGCTACCATCATGTACGGCGCCGGGCGAACGTGACGGCGTCACAAAAGGTGGTGAGCGCGATGAGGATTCGCCTCAAGGTCGGAGCCACGCCCCTCACCGCTGCGCTGTTCGAAAGCGAGGCCAGCCGGGACTTCGCCTCGCTGCTGCCGCTGACGCTCACGATGAACGACCTCTTCCGGCGGGAGAAGTACGGGCACCTGCCGAGGCCGATCTCGGAGGAAGGCAGGCGTGCCCACACTTACGAGGTCGGACAGATCGCGTACTGGGCCCCCGGGCCGGACGTGGCGATCTATTACCGTCAGGACGGTCAGCCGATACCCGACCCCGGGATCGTCGTCCTCGGAACGATCAATTGCGGCGTCGAAGCTTTCGATGTCCCTGGTGCCACGAGGGTGACCATCGAGCTCGTGAAGTGACGCTCGAGAAGGGAGAGAGCATGC
>DATNOH010000008.1:0-11998 GCA_035601435.1 Gemmatimonadales bacterium
CGTGGCGACGGGGTTCGGGAACGGTCGCCCGGTGAGGGGGTTGACACCGGTGAAGTACTCGCCGCCCGTCACGGTCACGGGGAGCGTGGGAGGAGCCGTGAGGGCATCCAGCATCACCGACGCCGCGCCGCCGTTGGGGAGGACGTGCGCGTGCGAGCGGCTCAAGCTGAGGCGGTTGCCGACCCGGAACTTGCTGCTGATGTTGCGATCGAGGTTGAGGCGGAAGGACCCGCGGCTCAAGTCGGAGCCGATGACTACGCCGTCGTTCTGCAGCAGTCCGCCCGAGACATAGTACTTGGTGTTGGCGTCGCCGCCCGACATCGAAAGATCGTAGCTGCGCATCGGCGCGGTCCGGAAAATCGCGCCTTGCCAATCCGTCCCCTGCCCGAAGCCGGCGATTTCGGCGGGCGTGTAGAACGGGGACTGGCCCGCGTTGACGTACGCGGTGTTCACCATCTGGGCGAATTGCGCCGCACCGAGCACGGGGAGGGTGCGCCGCACCTGCTGGATGCCGTAATACGACCCGAACGACACCGAGTTCTGGCCCGGGCGCCCGTGCTTCGTGGTGATCAACACCACGCCGTTCGCGGCACGCGCGCCGTAAATCGCTCCCGCCGACGCATCCTTCAGGACCTCGATCGACGCGATGTCGTCCGGGTTCAGCGCCGCGATCGGGTTCAAGCCCCGCATCCCTTCCCCGAGCAGCGTGCCCGGCGTTCCGTCCTCGAGGTTGGTGGTGAGAGGCACACCATCGACGACATACAGCGGATCGTTACCCGCGGAGATGGAGTTCCCGCCTCGGATCCGCACCATCGCCCCCGCCCCGGGTTGTCCGCTCGAGGTGACGACCTGAACGCCGGCGGCCCGGCCGAGTAGCGCCTGATCGACCGACGTCACAGGCGCCGAGGCGACCTGCTCGGCCGTGACGGACGAAACCGCTCCGGTCAGCTCTCGGCGCTCCGTAGTCCCGTACCCGATCGCCACCACCTCCTCGAGCTGCGTGGCCCGCGGTGTCACAGCGAAGTCCACCGTGATCTCCTGATCCGGTAGCACGGTGACCGGCTTCGTGACCGAGGAGTACCCGATGCGCACGACCCTGACCGTGTGCTCGCCCACCGGGACGTCGCTGATCCGATACCTGCCGTCGTCCCCAGTCCGCGCGCTCAGCCCGGCGCCCACGACCGACACGGTCGCGACCGCGATCCCCTGCCCGCTGAGCGAGTCGCTGACCCGCCCGGTGATCGTACCTCCCTGGAATCCGTCCAACGCGCCGCGCCGCACGAGCGCCGCCTGCCCGTTGGAGGTGAGCAGCACGTCCACCCCGGTGTCGTACAGCACTGCGCTCAAGGCGGCGCCGACCGTCAGGTTCGACGCGCTGAACGTCACCCGCGCGTCGAGCGGCACGACCGCCGCGCTGTAGGTGAGCCGCAAGCCTGCCTGCTGTGCGATGGTAGACAGCGCGTCGCCCAGGGGCACGTCCCTCAGGTCGACCGAGATGGCCTTTCGGAACACCGCGGCGTCGCTGGCATCCCGCCAACGCGGTGCGGCGCGGCCCGAGTGACCAGCCGCGACAGCCAGGAACCGCGGTCCGGCGGCGGCGAGCTCGACTCCATCGCCCGTGTCCTGGGCCTGCGCCACTTCGATCGCGCCGCAGACGGTAATCCCCACAACGAGGGCTACGACTGCGCCCCACTGTGCCCGTATGTTCGTTCCCATGTGCATACGCGGCCTCCCGTTCTCGCTAGGGTGCCCTTTGAATCGCTGAGATAGCCACCGTGCGGCCCTGCCACTCGTAGCGTGCGCCGACGGCGGCGGTGATGAGGGTGAGGACTTGTGCGACCGGCTCGTCGCCGTAGGAGCCCGTGACGGGGCGGCGCGCGAGCGCGGGATCGGCGACGCGCACGTCCAGGTCATACCACCGGCCCAGCCGCTCCGCGGCCTCCTCGAGGGGAACGTTCGTGAAGACGAGGCGTCCCCTGGTCCAGGCCAGCTCGTCCGCCACGCGGGCGTTGCGCAACACGCGGATCGTGCCCGTCCGAGACAGGGTCGCAACCTGGCCAGCGCGGAGCGGAGTCCCGGCCAGCGCGACGGCTCCTTCGACCACCGCCACACGCTCGCGCTCCGCGTCGCCGTACGCGTGGACGCCGAACCTGGTCCCGATGTCTTGGATCGCCCCGCTCGCGGTGTGCACGATGAAGGGTCGAGCGGCGTCATGCACGACGGAGAAGTACGCTTCCCCTTCGAGGTACACGTTCCGCTGGCGGGCGCCGAAAGGCACCGGCGCCCGCAGCTTGCTGTCCGCGTTGAGGGTGATTTCCGTGCCGTCGAGCAGCCGCAAAACGGCGCGCCGGCCGCGAGGAGTGGTGTACTCCCGCATGGCCGGCGCCTGGGCGACCGAGCGTGCAGTGTGACCGAGCCACCAGGCCGCACCGGCGCCGATCACGGCAGCGACGATCGCGGCCGCAATCGGGAGGTTCCACCGCCCCGATCGCTTGCGACCGCCATGCCGGGTCTCGAATCGGCTCCAGGCCGCGTCTACGTCGTAGGGGGCGCCGAGCCGCTGAGCGTCAGCGTCCCAGGCAGTTTGCAGGGTAGTGACGGCGGCCCGGCGCGCCGGATTCGACCCGATCCAGGCCTCGATGTCGGCACGATCCTCAGGGGTGGCGGTCCCGTCGAGGTAACGGGCCAGCGCGCCGATATCGACAGTGGGGTGCGGCATCATCCTTAATGACGCCGCAAGGGTGCGGCTTACTTACTCGAGAGCGCGGTCAGGGCCCCCCTCCCCCTCCCCCTCCCCCTCCGGCCCTCTGGTACACGCGCACATAGTCCACCCGCATGGTCTGCGGGAATACGGTCGTGGTGTCTGGATTACCGGGCCAGCTCCCGCCGACGGCGACGTTCACAATGATGAAGAAGGGGTGATCGAACACCCACTGCCCGGGTACATCCCGCGTCGTAGTGGTCTTGTAGAGCGTGTCGTCGACGTACCATCGAATCGTGCCTGATTCCCACTCCACGGCGTAAACGTGAAAACTGTCGGCGAAGGCGCCCGCGCTCAGCTCGTACGTGCTGGTGACGCCTTGTGCACCCGAGTAGCCGGGACCGTGCACGGTGCCGTGCACGCGGCGGGGCTCCCTGCCGATGTTCTCCATGATGTCGATCTCACCGCATGTGGGCCAACCGACCGCGGCGCAGTTGTCGCCCAGCATCCAGAAAGCGGGCCACAGTCCCTGCCCGCGCGGAATCTGAATGCGGGCTTCCATGCGGCCGTACCGCCACGCGCCCAAGCCTTCAGTCTTCAGGCGGGCAGACGTGTAGTCGCGGGTGCCGAACGTCTCCCGGCGCGCCTCGATGACCAGGTTGCCGCCTTCGATCCGAGCATTCTCGGTGCGATCCGTGTAAAACTCGAGCTCGGCGTTGCCCCAGCCGTTGCCCCCGGTCTCCCGAACCCATTTCCCGGCGTCGAGCGTGGTGCCATCGAACTCGTCGTGCCACACAAGCTGCCATGCGGGACGCGATGATTCGCGCGTGCCTCCTACCGAGCAGGACACACCGACCACCACCGTAACCCAGGTATGGCGAGACATCAGCTAGGAAGGCAGCAGCGCCTTTCGCAACACAGTGAGCGCTCTGCTGATGTGAACCCCGATCGTCTTCGGAGAAATGGCCATTCGCGACGCCGCCTCGGCGTAGCTCAAGCCCTCAGTGCGGCTCAAGACGAATGCGGCGCGGGTGCGGGGGGGAAGAGCGCTGAGGGCCCGTTCGAGACGCTGCCGCAGCTCTTCGGCCTCGAAGTCGGCGTCGGCCGGCGCATTGGCGGCACCCTCGAGCGCCAGGAGCGGCATAGCGCGACGTCGGACGGCGGCACGCCGGAAGTGGCTCATGGCACGGCGGCGCACGGCGGCATACAGGTAGTGCTGCAGGTCGGCCACCATCCAGTGCGTGCGATCTTCCCAGATGCGCGCAAATACGCCTTGGACCACGTCCTCGGCGATGTCGCGGCTACCCAGATAGGTCGCGACGTAGCGGCACAGGCCGTCGTAGTACGTCCGGAACATCGCCTCGAACGCTGCCTCATCACCCGCTCGGATCCGATCGGTCCACTCGTGCGAGGGCACACGGGACGCGCTCGGCCGAGTACCATCCTCGCCGGCGGGACGGTGACGCGTGGAGGACGACATGCAGAGCGGGCGACGGGATTCGAACCCGTGACGTCCAGCTTGGGAAGCTGGCATTCTACCCCTGAATTACGCCCGCAAAGAGGCTAACTTGGCAGGAATTGTGCCAACATTAGGCCACTTTATCAATCCCACTCACGACCGCTTGTACCGCCAAGCTATGACCCCCTTCTGTCCCGTTCTAAATTTGAACGATTGGTTCCCCCCTGCTTCGACGGCGGGCGCGTCCTGTATCAGGGATGCAACGATGTTGCCTTTGCCGTCCAGCAACTCGAAGGTGACCTTCACCGGCGGGGAAGGCTTGGAGTGGAAGTTGGTGAACAAGCCTTCTACGGCGGCGCCCTGGTCGTTCGTGGTGAATTTTCCTACCGTGATTTCAATCGGGAGTGAGTCCGCCAAGGTGATGTAATACAACGCGGAGTCCTTCTTCCCGACGAGCTGCCATGCCCCGGCAAGCTTGGCGAGCGTGAGGCGGTTCAGCGGATCCACTGCATACAGTCGCTGGGCGAGCTGGAGCGCCTTGCTGGTGTCGCTGAGCATGAACGAGATGCCGGTCAGGTTGTATAGCGCATCGCGATAGAACGGGTTCTTCTCGAGACCCGCCTGGTACGTCTGCACGCCCATGCGGTACAGCGGGTCCGCCAGCGCATGGAACTTCCGCATCGTGTCCGCAGCCGCGGGCTGACACCGCGCCGAGATCTGACGTGCCGTGAGGACGGGGGTTTTTCTCTTGAGTGCCTTCCCACAGGCGGCATCGAGCTCCACCGTGTCGGGCGTCTGCGGGATGGCGCCCAATACCGAGCCAGCCGCGCCGAACAGATCCTCGGCACTCGCCGAATCTGCGTGCGCCGCGATCGCCGCGTACAGCGCCATAGCGGAGTCGCGCTGGTTGGCGCGCAGGTACAACTCCGCCAGGTTCGCCTTCGCTTGCACGTCATTGGGGTAGGCGGCGAGGAACTCTTTGTAGGCCGCAGCCGCCTCGTCCCAGCGCCTCTCGCTGTGATAGACGCGCGCGATGTTCAGCCACGCTTCCCGCTTGTCGCCCGCGTATTTCGGGTCGGTTGCCGCCGGCAGGGCCAGGCGGAAGTACTTCACCGCCGAGTCCATGCGCGTCGCATAGACGACCGAGTCGGTGCGGTACTTCGCCGCGTTCGTCTGCTTGAGTGCCGAATCGGGCTCGGGTCTACTGACGAACAGGTGCGCCAGGTAGATGAAGCCGGGCGGCTCGTCGCGGTAGATCTGGTTGGCACGCCGAAACTCGACGATCGCCGAGTCGGTGTTCCCCGCCTGCCACACCGCGGCCGCGGTGTTGTACACCGGCACCCAGGCCTGGCGCCGATACAGAGAGATATCGTCCTTGCACTTCGGTTCCAGCGCCAGGGCCTTCGTGAGCGCGGAGTCAGCGCCCGCGAAATCGTTCACCGCCAGGTAGTACCGCCCCAGGTAGTACCACGCCGCCGGGTCTTTCTGCTCGCCGTCGACGCGAACCGCTTGCGTCAGGTCGCGCTCCGCGTCCTTGAACGCCTTGGTCCGCTGCTCCGCGAATTTCGTGTTCGTCCCATTTCTGAGCGCTTCCATTCCGCTGTTCACCAGCTTGTGGTTCGGCTTGAGCCCGCATGAGGCCGGGATGAAGCCGATGCCCTGCCCCCGCAACGCCGTCGGAGCCGCAACGGCGACACACATGCACGCGAGAATGGCGGCGTGACGCTTCACGGTCATGCTCACTCCTTGGATTTGGCCACCAATGCCTCGGCGTCGCGCTGCGCGACCCGGGCAACCTCGAGTGGCGGCCGGCCAAGCGCGCGGGCCGCCGCGAGAACATCGTCGTACTCCGGTTTGACTCTCACACCGTCGGCATCCGGCTGCTCCAACACCTTCACCCGTACGGTGACCTCAGGCGTCAGCTGGACCGTTACCTGACGGCGGGCCAGCGTCGCCCGCTCCGCCACCCAGCGGCGGACCCCCGCCGTGGTGCTGTGCCGGAACAGCGCGGCCGTCACGGGCTCCGCCAGCTCCTCGGGTGCCACGACCTCGATGCGGAATCCGGAACGTCCTTTCTTCATCTGGACGGGCCACGTCTGCACGTCCAGCGCCCCGGCGGCAACGAGCGCCTGCCGCAATGGCTCCACGTATTCGGGGCTCATGTCATCTACGTCGGTCGCCAGCAGGGTCACGCGACCGGCCTCCGCGGCCTGCTCCGCGATGAGGATCCGCAAGGCGTTGGGATAGTGCTTGGGGTTCCGCTGCCCCGCACCCCACCCGCCCTTCACCATGCGCCACTGTCGCGGTGGCGGACCCGACGCGAGCACACGTACCAGCGCGGCTCCGGTCGGTGTCGTGGCTTCCCCCTCCACCGGCCCGCCACTCGCCAGCTCGACCCCTTCCAGCAGGATCGCGGTGGCCGGCGCCGGCACCGGCAGACGGCCGTGTTCCGCCTCCACCCATCCGTTCCCCACGGCCACGGGCCAAGCGTACACCGTTTCGACCCCGAGCTGCTCGAATCCCTCGATTGCGCCCACGATGTCGAGCACGGCATCCACTGCCCCGACCTCGTGCAAATGCACCTTCTCGGGCGCGACTCCGTGCACCTCGCCCTCGGCCTCGCCCACCAGCCGGAACGCGCGTATGGCGCGCTGCTTCACCCAATCGGAAACCGGCGCCCGCTCGACCAGCCGCACCAGCTCGCCCACGTGGCGTCCGTGCGGCTGCTCGGGGATGGTGAACTCGACCTGTTTGCACGCTACGCCGCAGCGGACGGCGTTTCGAACGGTGACTCCCACTCCAGCGAGCCCCAGCCGCCCGGGTAGCCCTTCGAGCCAGACCTGCGGCGCACCGAGGGCGAGAAGGGCGCCCAGGGTCATGTCGCCAGAGATGCCGGCTGCCGGGTCTAAGATCGCGATGCGCATCCGTCTCAAGCGACGGAATATAAATGGCTTAGGCCCGGTACAGCCACCCGGCACCAGTATTGAAGATCACGACCCGATCGTCCGCGCGCAGCACCCCCCGCGCCTTGAGCTCGATGGCTCCCGCCAGCGAAGCTCCACCCTCCGGAGCGGCATCAATGCCCTCGAGGGTTTGCAGGTCGCGGGCCGCCGCGGCGAGAAGGACGTCGGTGACTGCGACCGCCCCACCGCCGCTTTCGCGCAGGGCGCAGAGCATCAGGCGATCTCCCAGGGGGGCGGGGACTCGCAGGCCCGCGGCGATCGTCTGTGGATCGGGCCATGGCGCGCAACACTCGGCCCCGGCCGCGAACGCACTCACGACGGGCGCGCACCCCGCGGCCTGCACGCTGTACAGGCGGGGCGGATTTCCTTGAAGCCAGCCGGCGCGGATGAGCTCGGCGAAGGCCTTCCACATGCCGATCAGCCCGGTGCCACCCCCGGTGGGATAGACGATCGCGTCGGGCATGGTCCAGCCGAGCTGCTCCGCCAGCTCGAGGCCCAGGGTTTTCTTGCCCTCGATGCGGTACGGCTCGCGCAACGTGGACACGTCAACGGCACCGGTCTCCGCAGCATAGGCGCGGGCCGCCTTGCCGCAGTCCCCGATGTGACCATTCACGAGTACCAGGTCGCCGCCGAAGCTGCGGATCTGGCCGAGGATGGTGGGGGGCGTAGTGGCCGGCGCGTACACGCGAGCCGCGAGGCCGGCACGTGCGGCGTAGGCCGCGAGCGCCACGCCGGCGTTTCCCGCCGTCGGTACGACCAGCCGCTTGGCGCCTGCGAGCGCGGCACGAGTCACGGCCGCGGCTAGTCCGCGGGCTTTGAACGAGCCCGTGGGGTTCGCTCCTTCTTCCTTCACCCGCAGGTCGCGAAAGCCGTGCTGCGCGGCGAGCCGGGGCACCGAGAGCAGCGGCGTCCCGCCCTCGCCGAGTGTGACCGGTGCCTCACCATCGGCGAGGGGCAACCACTCCCGGTAGCGCCACATGGTCCAGCGACGCTCCTGCAGCAGCGCTCGAGTCTCGGGCTTCGGCGCGGCGCGATACCGGACCAGATACGGCTGGCCGCAGGTGCACACACCGGGCAAGCCGTCCGCACCGCGGGCGGCGCCGCAAGCGGAGCATTCGAGCGACCAGAGAAACTCAGACCCGGGCATGCAATCGATCCAGTATGCGCTCCGCCAGCTTGGTCGAGAACCCGGGCAGCGACGCAATCTCGGCCGGCGTCGCGGTCTTCACGCCCGCGAGCGAGCCGAACCGCTCGAGCAGGGCGCGTCGCCGGCCCGGCCCGATCCCCGGGATCGTGAGCAGCTCCGACGTGATGGTGCGCCGGGCGCGGCGGTGGCGGCTGTAGCTCACCGCGAAGCGGTGGGCCTCGTCGCGGGCGCGCTGCAGCAGCTTGAGCGACGGGCTGCGTCGCGACAGCGCGAGCGGGTCGGCGCCGCCCGGCAGGAAGACTTCCTCCTCGCGCTTCGCGAGGCTGACGATCGGCAGCTCGGGCCGCCCCGCAGCGCGCGCGGCGTCGAGCGCCGCGCCGAGCTGGCCCTTCCCCCCGTCGATCACCATGAGGTCAGGGAGCGGCTTGTTCTCGGCGATCCGCCGCGTGAGGTAGCGCGTCACGACCTCGTGCACCGCCGCGAAATCGTCCTGCGGCGCGCCCCGGATCTTGAACCGCCGGTACTCCGCCTTTTTGGGCCTGCCGCCCTCGAACCAGACCAGCGAGCCCACGGTATCGCGCCCCTGGTTGGTCGAGATGTCGATGCACACGAACGCGCGGGGAACCACCGCGAGCCCCAGGTCACGCCCCAGCGCGAAGACGGGGTCCGCCGCTCGCTCGTCGATGTCGAAGCTCTCGATCTTCAAGCTGTCCAGCAGGTGTCGCGCGTTTTGGTCCGCCAGCTCGGCGAGCTGGGCCTTGCTGCCACGCTGCGGGACGTGCCAGTCCACCTCGGGCGCGAGCTGGCTGAGCGATGCGAGATCTTCCGGGGCGGGCGGGAACGGCAGCAGCACCTTGCGCGCCCGGACCTCGAGCGGCAGGTAACACCGCACCAAGAACGTCGACAGGATCGTCCCTTCCGTCTCGTGCTCGGCGTTCTCCAGGAACCAGTGGTCGCGCGCAATGAGCTTGCCGCCGCGGACGCGGAGCACGACGCCGCACACGTCGTCCCCGTCCCGTGCGATGCCTACCGCGTCCGCGTCGCCACCGCCCACGAGCTCGACCGCCTGCGGCTGCTCCAGCTGGTCGAGCCACTTCAGCGCGTCGCGCACCTGCGCCGCCCGCTCGAAGTCGAGGTGGCCCGCTGCCTGCTGCATGCGCTGGCGTAGCCCGGTGCGCACATCGACCGTCTTGCCTTCGAGGAACACGACCACGTCGTCGATCATGCGCCGGTAGTCCGCCGCGCTCTGCAGGGCGACGCAGGGCGCGCGGCAGCGATCGATGTGGTAGTCGAGACACGGCCGGTCCGGGGCCTCGCGTGGAAGATCCCAATGGCACGAGCGCACGGTGAAAATGCGGCGGATGATCTTCAGGGTCTGCCGCAGGGTGGCGACGTCGGTGTACGGCCCGAAGTAGCGGGCGCCGGGAATCGTCACTCGCCGGGTCACCAGCACGCGCGGGAACGGCTCCGCCAGCGTCACCGCGATCCGGGGATAGCTCTTGTCGTCGGTGAGCCGGATGTTGAAGCGGGGCCGATGCTCCTTGATCAGGTTGTTCTCGAGGAGCAGAGCCTGGGCCTCGTTCGGGACGATGATCGTCTCGAGGTCGGCGATCTGGCTCACCAGCGCCGCCCGCTCCGGCGTGTCCCCGCCGTCCGGGCCGAAGTAGCTCGGGACCCGGGCCCGGAGGCTGTTCGCCTTTCCCACGTAGAGAATCTCACCGGCGGTGTTCTTCCACAGATACACGCCGGGCTTGTCGGGAAGGGCTTCTAGCGTGCGCGAAAGGCGGTCAGGGATTGCCATGTCCGGACGGCATCGGGATGCTTGAGCGCCAGCGTCAGCGTGGCGTACACAATCCCAAAGATACCCAGCACGGCAACCCCTCGGGATACGGGAGCGACGCTGCCTGTGAGCCTCGAGACACCGATCGCGGCGGCGCCCGCGACCACGCCCGCGACCAGCGTCATCCCGAACGCCCGCCAGTCCGTACCGCGCAGCACGCTGCCGAGGCGCCCGCTCAGGTCGCGCAGATGGAGCACGGTGTTGACGAACGCGCCGATCGACGAGCCGAGCGCGATCCCGGGCGTGCCGAGCCATCTCATGAGGAGCCACGCGAGTCCTGTCGAGACCAGTATCGAGAAGGCCGCGATCTTCACGGGGGTGCGCGTGTCGCGCATGGCGTAGAACCCCGACGCGAACAGCTTCACCGTCGCCTGACCGACCAACCCGACGCCGTACGCGGCGAGGACGTTGCCGACGAGGGTAGTGTCATCCGCGGTGAACCGGCCGGTCTGGTACAGCGCGGCTACGATCTCCCGGCTCAAGGCGATGAAAGCAATCGAGGACGGCACCACGAAGAACACGATGCGCCGGAAGCCGACGGCGATGCGCGCTCGCAGCTGCTCGTTGGGCGCAGGACCTCCACTGGCAGAGGCGTCACGCGAAAGCTCCGGCAACGACACCGCGGTGACCGAGACGCCGAACAGGCTGATCGGCAAGACCTGGATCAGCTGGGCGTAGCCCAGGGCCGAAACGCCCCCCGGTCCCGTGAACGAGCCGAGCAGCGTGTCGATGAGCCCCGAGACCTGAGTGACTCCCGCGCCCAGCACCAACGGCATCCAGGCGACCAGTACGTTCAGCACACCCTCAGGACGTAGCGATAGCCGCAACGCGATGCCGTGGAGCAATTTCCAGCACGCGGGAAGCTGCACGGCGACTTGCAACACGCTTCCCGCCACTGTGCCCCAAGCGAGCGCGAGCGCTATCCGGTGCAGCTGCGCGTCGAGCGGGAGCGCGCGATTCGCGAACCAGGTGCCCGCCGCGAGCATGGCCACGATCCCCGCGATGTTCCAGAGCGCGGGCGCCGCGTAGGGCAGGAAGAACCGCCGATGCGTGTTGAGAATGCCCAGGCACCAGGCGGAAATCACCATGAGGCCCGCCATCGGGAACAGGATGCGCACGAGTGTGATGGTGAGCTGGCGGCGCGGCTCGTCGAAGCCTTGCGCAATCACCGCGGTGATCGCGGGAGCGAAGGCGATCCCGAGCAAAGCGAGCACACCGGAGGCGAGCACCAGCAGCCCGAGGATTGCCCCCGCCAGGGCCCGCGCCGCCGTCTTGTCCGGACGCTCGTTGAGGGCGGCGTACACGGGAATGAACGACCCAGCGAGTGTGCCCTCGCTGAGCAGATTGCGGATGGTGTTCGGGATCCGGAGCGCGGCCCGGAAGGCGTCCGCGGGGATGCTGTCGTTGCCGAAGTAATGCGCGAACACGCGCTCGCGCACGTAGCCGAGCACCCGTGTCAACAGGATGCCGGCGGCGACCTGTGCGGCGTGGCGGCCCCCCCCACCCCCACGCCCGCCCCCACCGGCGACAGGCTTTGGCGCGGTCAGGTCGGACGCTTCTTCTTGCGCGGGTCTTCCAGCAGGCGCTGCACGAACTGCAGCTCCTCACGCATGCCGGCGATGGAACGGTTCAGGTCCGCGAGGTCCGATTCCAGCGTTTCCACCCGCTGCTCCAGCTGGCGCACCCCCACCCCGCTCCCTGCCCCCCCTCCGTCTCCCTGACCTTCCAGCCGCCGCGCAAACGAGCGCCCCAGCGGTGAATCGAGCAGGATCGCGGTGATGGGAATCATCAGGGCCACGAGCAGCACGACGACGAAGACCCACATGGAAGGATTCTACGAAGCGCTCGCCCAGCGCGCCACCTCTTGCTCCAGCGCGTCGACGAGGCC
>DATNOH010000009.1:0-9304 GCA_035601435.1 Gemmatimonadales bacterium
CTACACGAACGTCGTGGACTACGGCGTGCAGCTGACCATCCGCTACTTGATCGAGCCGCGCAAGCGACGCGGCACCGAGCACGCCATCTGGGAGGACATCCTCACCGAGTTCGCGAACGCCCCGGACATCGACCTCGCGTATCACACGACGCGCGGGTTCAAGTACACGGAAGAAGGGAAGCCGGCGCTGCGGGCCCCACCCGTCGGGCCACGCCGGGCCGATCTGGCGCCCGCTGACGACTGAAGCGCGCTACTGTTCCGACACCTCGTAGTGCTGGACGGTCGGCTCCAACTCGAGCAGGTAGTCCCGGTCCTCGGGGTAGTAGTGCGCGCGCTCGACGTCGTCTCCCGCGAAGGTCCCGATCGCCTCCATTGAATCCCAGAACGAGATGAACAGGAAGTGCGTCTCGCCGCCGACCGTCCGGCGCAGCACCTCGACGCCGCGGTTGCCGGGCGTCCCGCGGCATTCCGTCACGCCCGTGCGGCGCAGGTAGGCGGCATAAGCGTCGCCCTTCGCGGCCGGGACCGCGCCGTGCCAGAGCCGCGCGATCAAGGGCCGCTTAGATCCGGTCGAGCTCGCTGACCGTGCGTTCATTGCGGACGTTACCGGTGTTGAGAGTGGACTTCGGCTCGAGCAGGACCACATGTGTCTCTTCCGACGCGATGGGAAGGTGGTCGACCCCCCGCGGCACGATCACGAACTCGCCTTCGTTCACCCACACGTCGCGATCGCGGAACTTGATCAGCAGGCGGCCCCGCACCACGAGAAACAGCTCGTCCTCTGCGTCATGGTGATGCCACACGAACTCGCCTTTGAGCTTGACGAGCTTCACGTAGCAATCGTTGAGCTCGCCCACGATCTTGGGGCTCCAATGGTCGTCGAACTGCCGGAACTTCTCCGCGAGGTTCACACTACGCATGCTCCGAGGCCTCCTGACGGACCGGCCCCGTCGGTTCCGTCCGGCCCGCCGCCGGTCCGGCCGTCCGTCCGATCTTGTGGGAGAACTGGATCCATACGACGGCGCCGAGGATCAGCGCCATCGCGAGGAACGTGCGCGCGGTCACCGGCTCGCGCAGGATCAGCCAGCCGAGCAGTACGGCGATGACGGGATTCACATATGCGTACGTGCCCACGATGGTGGGTGACGCGTGGCGCAGGGCGTAGGTGTAGGCGCTGTATCCCAGGATCGAGCCGAACACCACGAGGTACGCCATCGCGCCGACGCCTTTCGGCGTGAGGTGCCAGCGGCTCCACTCCCCGAGCAGCGTGCCCACGAGGGCGATCGCGGCGCCGCCCGCGATCATCTGAATCGCCGCCCCCACGTAGGGGCTCGTCTCCGTCCGGTGCCGCTTGCTGTACACCGAGCCGAGCGACCACGACGCGCTCGCGCACGTGAGGGCGATCGGTCCGCGCAAATCCGCCCGCATGATCTCGGCGGGGCTCGCACCCACCAGCAGGGCGGTCCCGATGAAGCCAAGCAGCAGCCCCGTCACGACGCGCCAGTTCAGGTCGCCCGACCCGCCCGGGATGATCGCGTCGAAGAACGCCATCCACAGCGCCACCGTGACGACGAAGATGCTGGCGATGCCCGAGGCGGTGTACTGCTCCGCCCAGACGACGAACGCATTGCCGCCCGCCAACAGCAGGACGCCCACGATCGCCTGGGTGCGCCAGTCGACCAGGCGTTTGGGAAGCGTGTCGCCGAGCGCCAGAACCACGCTGAGCAGCAGCAGGCCCGCGATGAGGAACCGCAGACCGGCGAATAGAAACGGGGGCAGGACCCCGACGCCGACGCGGATGGCGAGGTAGGTGGACCCCCAGAACACGCAGACGACGAGATAAGCGACGAGCGCCTTGCCACGCAGTCCGGCCATCAGTCGAGCTCCGTGGGGACGAACCCCGGTTTTTCGAATACCGTGCCGAGCACGATCGTGGTCCGCGTGTTCATCTCGACTGTTGGAGATGGACCGCGCAGGTCGCGCAGTAGATCCTGCAGGCGCTCGAGATCCGGCGCGGCGACCTTGAGGACGTAACAGTCTTCACCCGCGACGTGGTGACATTCCAAAACGCCCGGATGCTTTTCCATCTCGCGCATCCGTGGCTCGTCGCCGACGTAGTCGGACTTGGTGTAGCGCACCGCGACGAACGCCGTTACCGGGAATCCCGCTTTGACGCGGTCGACGCGCGCGCCGTACCCGGTGATGTAGCCGGCTTCCTCCAGTCGCCTCACCCGCTCCATCACCGCGGGTCGCGACAACCCGACTTCGTCGGCGAGGGCCTGATAACTCGACCGCCCATCAGTCGCGAGCAGCCGCAGGATCTTCCGGTCGACGGCATCCAGCTCGGTTTTGTGCGCCATTTCGGAGCCTTTGTACGCTGGTAGCCTACTAGAAGTAGTCGTTTACGATAGTTCTTGAACGTATCATAAGGGTAACAGGTTTCAAACCTACGAACTATCCGTTCATGTCCTTTGATGGAGACAGTGTGAGCCGCTACTATTCGGCGATGTCCGGCCCCTCAAATCCAGCCGCGCCATTACGCGCTCTCGTGCGGACCTATCCATCAGCCCTGGTCGCCTACTCGGGCGGGGTCGATTCGGCCCTGCTGGCAGTCGTGGTGCGGCAGGAGCTGGGGCGCGACCGTATGCTGGCGGCGGTGGGCCGGAGCGCCTCCTATCCGGAGGCGCAGTGGGCCGCGGCGCGTGCGGTGGCCCAGCGTTTCGATGTTCCATTGGTCGAGCTCGACACCCACGAGCTTGAGGATCCCGACTACCTCGCGAATCCGACGAACCGCTGCTTCTTCTGCAAGACGGAGCTGTGGCGCCGGCTCGTCCCCGAGGCGCGGGGCCGCGGGCTTGCGGTCGTGTGCGACGGCACCAACGCCGACGACCTGCGCGAGCATCGCCCGGGTTATGCCGCGGGGCAGGCGGCGGGCGTGCGCTCGCCCCTGGCCGAAACGGGGCTCACCAAGGCGGACGTGCGGCACGCCGCGCGCGAGCTCGGGCTCCCGGTGTGGGACGCGCCGGCGGCGCCGTGCCTCTCGAGCCGTGTGGCATACGGCATCCCGATCACGTCACAGCGGCTCGCGCAGGTGGAGCGGGCGGAGAGGTATCTGCGCGAGCTCGGCGTGACGGGTGATCTGCGGGTCCGCCACCACGGTGATCGGACGGGCGCGCGTATCGAAGTCGAGCCGCGCTGGATTCCCTTGGTAACAGCGCGCTTGACGGAGGTGCAGGAGCATCTGGCGGGGCTGGGGTTCGCGGCGGTCGAGGTGGATCCTCGCGGCTATCGCCGCGGCGGTCTGCTCGCCGAGCGCGCGTGAGGCTGTTCGTTGCGCTCAATCTCCCTGACACGGTGCGAGCGTCGCTCTCCGCCTGCGTGCGGCCGGTCCAGAGCATGGGGTTCGCACTGCGCTGGATGACCCCCGCGCAGGTGCACCTGACGCTCAAGTTCCTGGGCGACGTGGAGCCTGAACGCGAAGGCGAGTTAGTGGCGGCGCTGGGCCGCGCCTGCACCGGAGCACGGCCTGTCACACTGTCGCTCGGCGGGTTCGGCGTGTTCCCCCACTACGACCGGCCGCGCGTCGTCTGGGTGGGTGTCGCACCGGAACCGGCGCTCGAGCTGCTGCAGCACCGCATGGAGCAGGAGTTCGCGCCGCTGGGTTTCCCGACGGAGGCTCGGGCCTTCCGGCCGCATATCACCCTGGGGCGGGCGGGGACGGCCGCGAGCCCGCGACGGTTCGACCAGCTCGAATCGGCCCTGGCCGATCTGCGCTTCGACGCCACGGCGGTAATCATGACAGTCGACCTGATGGAGAGCGCGCTCCAATCCGGACGTGCGGTGTACCACGTGATACACAGTGAACGGTTGTCTTAAGGGACTGGCTCGGCTCGCGCTCCTCTGCGTCGCCTTGGTGGCGGTGCTGGTGGCGTGGTGGTTCCGGGAGCCGATCATGCGCCGGGCCGCGCGCGTCATCGGCCCGCGCTCCACCCAGCTCCCTCCCGTGACGGACACCGGAGTCGGTGCCCCAACGCCCAAGGCCCTGTCCAGCACGCAAACCAAAGTCGATAAACTGAAGCGGGCGACGGGCCCGGATTCCGTGGTCCTGTCCGCCAATGAAGTGGCGTCCCTCATCGGCAGCTCGATGGACTGGTCGGTGCGCAAGAGCTTCGACTCGTTGCGGGTGGAGCTGTCGGAGGGCTCACTGGCCGTTCATTGCCGGCTCGACACGCGAGTGATTCCGCCCGACGCGCTGGGGCCGGTGGCCGGATTCCTGAGCCCGAGAGAGCCGCTGCGCATCGCCGGCCCGCTGCGGATCGAGCGCCCGGGGCTGGCCCGCTTCACGGTCCAGGAGCTGAGCCTGCGCGGCATCCCGTTTCCCCCGCCCGTCGTGCGGCAGCTGGCGCAGCGCCTGGCGGGGGCGGACTCGACCGGCGCGGTTCCCCTGCGTGTCTCGCCGGGGTTCGCCGACGTCCGGATCCACCCCACCGCCGTCGTCCTGTACCGCCTGAAGCGGAGCGCACCGTGAGCCGACGCGTCATGGTCGTCGACGACGAAAAGGGCATCCGCGAGGCGCTGACGCAGGTGCTCGAATACGAGAAGATCGAGGTGCGGGCGTGCGCCTCGGGATCGGAGGCGCTGCAGCGCTACGCCGAGTTCCGGCCCCACCTCGTCTTTCTGGACGTGAAGATGCAGGGGATGGACGGGCTGGAGACGCTGCGGAAGCTGCGCGAGCTCGACCCGCACGCCCAGGTGGTGATGATCTCCGGTCATGGAACGATCCAGACCGCGGTCGAGGCCACCCAGCTCGGCGCGTATGATTTCCTCGAAAAGCCCCTCGACACCGACCGCATCCTGCTCACGCTACGCAACGCGCTGCAGCACGTGGACCTCGCCAGCGAGAACGTACGTCTCAAGGCCGAGGTGCACGCGCAGTACAAGATCGTCGGCACGAGCCGCGCCGTCAAGCAGGTAATCGAGCGCATCGAGAAGGTCGCGCCCACCGCCGCGCGCGTGCTCATCACCGGAGAAAACGGTACCGGGAAGGAGCTCGTAGCCCGCGCGATTCACGCGCTCTCCCCGCGCGCTCGCGGGCCGTTCGTGGAAGTGAACTGCGCCGCGATTCCGACCGAGCTGATCGAGAGCGAGCTGTTCGGCCACATGAAGGGGAGCTTCACGGGCGCGTTCGCGGATCGCGCCGGGAAATTCGAGCTGGCGGACGGCGGAACGCTGTTTCTGGACGAGATCGGGGACATGAGCCTCTCGGCGCAGGCCAAGGTGCTGCGCGCGCTGGAAGAGGGTGTGATCTCACGGGTCGGATCGGGGAGAACGCTGGCGGTGGACGTGCGGGTCGTGGCCGCCACCAACAAAGACTTGCAGGCCGAGATCACGGCAGGGCGATTCCGGGAAGACTTGCTCTACCGACTCAACGTCGTGCCGATCGAGGTGCCCCCGCTGCGCGCGCGGCGCGCCGACGTGGCACAGCTCGTCGCGCACTTCGTGAGCCAGATGACCCAGAGCGGCGGGCTGCCGGCCAAGCCGTTCGACGCGGAGGCCGTGCAGCAGCTGGCCGCACGTGATTGGCCGGGCAACATTCGCGAGCTGCGGAACGCCATCGAGCGGCTCCTTATCCTCGCCACTGGACCCGCGGTGACGGCGCAGGACGTGGAGCGGATTGCCGGCTTGGGAACGGCGGACGCGGGGCCCGGGGCGAGCGCCGCCGATGTGGCGGGGGCACCATGGATGCGGGCGGCCACCTTCGAGGAGTTCAAGCAGGTGGCCGAGCGCACCTACATCCTCGCGAAGCTGAAGGAAAACGACTGGAATGTGTCCGAGACCGCGCGCACATTGGATATGCCGCGCAGCAATCTCTACAAGAAGATCGAGCGCTACGGACTGGCTCGGGAGGCGTAGTGGCGGACATCGACAAGGATCGCGACTGGGATAAGGAGATGGCCGAGGTGGACCGTCTCCTCAAGAAGCTGCCGGCGGCGGACCCATCGCTCGGCCGGCCGAGCGGCGGCGAACCCACCGTTCGCCGGCCGGCCGCAGCGCCCGGCAGCGCATGGGGAGGCGGGGCCCCCAGCGCCCGCGACCGCGTTGGCACTTGGGCGAAAGTGGCGCTGGGAGTACTGGTGGGCATCGGCATCGCCCCGGGTGTCTGGCCCTATTCACACGGCTGCGGTCTGCGGCTGATCTTCTATCTCTTGGGCGTGACCACCGTGATCGCCGCCGGGTTGTGGGCCAGCATTTCGTCCTGGAAGCGACGCCTCGGCTTTGCCCACGTGATCTCGCAAATCCTCATCGTCTGGGGGATTCTCCTCTTGACGCGGGAAGTATTGCCGCGCGTCGGCGACAAGGCGGCCGCCCTGTGGCTGTGCCCCGACGTGCCGCTGCCGCGCTGACACCCAGGACCTGACATGCCCGAGAACTTCAAGAACTTCATCGCGGGCGAGTGGGTCGCCCCGCGGACCGGCGCGTACTTCGAGAACCGCAACCCGGCGGACTGGGACGACGTGATCGGCTGCTTTCCCCGTTCCGGACCGGAAGATGTGACCCGCGCCATCGAGTCGGCTAAGCGGGGGTTCGCGCAATGGTCCAAGACCCCCGCGCCGATCCGCGGCGAGGTGCTGCACCGCGTGGGCGATCTGCTCGTTCAGCGGAAGGAGGACATCGCGCGCGCCATGACCCGGGAGATGGGGAAGGTGCTGGCCGAGACCCGTGGCGACGTGCAGGAGGGGATCGACACCGCGCATTACGCCCACACGGAGGGGCGGCGCTTGTTCGGTCGCACCGTGCCGTCGGAGCTGCGCAACAAATGGGCGATGAGCTTTCGCCGGCCGATCGGCGTGGCGGGACTCATCACGCCATTCAATTTCCCGCTCGCGATCCCGACATGGAAGATGTTCCCCGCGCTGTTGTGCGGGAACGCGGTGATCTTCAAGCCGGCCGAGGACGTGCCCCACACGGCGCACCTCCTGGTGGAGATTCTGCTCGAGGCCGGGCTCCCGCCCGAAGTGGTGCAGCTGGTACACGGGGAAGGCTCGATCGTCGGGAAAGCAATGGTGGAGCACCCCGAGGTGCCCGTGATCTCGTTCACCGGGTCGACGGAGACGGGGTCGATCATCGGCGCGACCTGCGGCCGGATGCACAAGCGCCTGTCGCTCGAGATGGGCGGCAAGAACGCGATGATCGTCATGGGCGACGCGGATCTGGATCTGGCGCTCGAGGGCGCGCTGTGGGGAGCGTTTGGAACCACAGGCCAGCGCTGCACCGCCACGAGCCGGCTGGTGGTGCACGAGCCGGTGCACGACAAGCTCGTCAAGATGCTGTGCGATCGGGCGGAGCGATTGCGCCTGGGTTCCGGGCTCGACGCCAACACCGACGTCGGTCCGCTCATCAACGAGGACGCTCGCAAGAAGGTCGAGTACTACGTCCGGGTGGGGCGCGACGAGGGCGCGCAGGTGCTGATCGGCGGCGAGCGGCCGACGGAGAAGGGGCTCGAGCGCGGCTGGTTCTACAAGCCCACCCTGCTCGCCGGCGTCCGCCCCGGGATGCGCGTGGAACAGGAGGAGATTTTCGGCCCGGTGCTCTCGGTGATCAAAGTGGGCTCGCTCGACGAGGCGATCGGCGTGAACAACGACGTGAAGTACGGGCTGTCGAGCTCTCTTTACACTCGGGACGTGAACGCCGCCTTCCAGGCGATGGGCGGGCTCGATACGGGCATCACGTACGTGAACGCTCCCACCATCGGCGCGGAAGCGCATCTGCCGTTCGGCGGCGTGAAGCAAACCGGGAACGGGCACCGTGAAGGCGGGTGGGAGGTGTACGACTTCTATTCGGAGACCAAAGTGGTCTACGTGGACTTCTCTGGAAAGCTGCAGCGCGCGCAGATCGACACCGAGATCTGAGGTCCCCGCGACAAATTGCACCGCCCCGCAATGGGACGGTGATGCCGCTCACACCGGCTGCATTAGCGTGCGCCGGTGGATCACGAATCATTGGTGATCGTCCTGTCGACCGGTGGCTCGCCGCTCGACGGATCGAGCCTCGGCGCGCTGGCGGGCGTCCGAGTGGTGTGGGTCCGCGTCGAACGCGAGGGGGACGCCGCGTGCCTCGCGGCCCGGGTGTTGCATGGCGACTCCCCGGACGAGTTCCGGGACCGGGTTCGTCGCTGGGCGGGGGCGCGCGGATGGGCCGTAACTGTTGCTTCTGGCGGTCAGCTTGGCTAGAGTAAAAGCCATGCATCACTTGGGGGCCCCCCGGCCGGGTAACGGCGCGCGCACCACGCCGGTGCCCTTCGGCCCCGCCAAACGGCGCTCCCGCCTCGCGCGATGGTTCGACAATTGGATGCGCTCGCTGGGCATGGCGCTGGTGCTGTTCCTCATTATCCGCACGTTTCTAGTCGAAGCATTTCAAATTCCCTCCGGCAGCATGGAGCGGACGCTGCTCGCGGGCGACTTCCTGTTCGTCAATAAGGCCGTGTACGGCGCGCAGATTCCCGGCACGCACACCCGGCTTCCCGGGTTCGAGTCGCCGCGGCGCGGCGACGTCATCGTGTTCGCCTACCCCAAGAATCCCGAGCTCAATTACGTGAAACGCGTGATCGGAGCACCCGGCGACACCGTGGAAATGCGCGGCGGCGAGGTGAAGGTGAACGGCAAGCGGCTGGTGGAGCCCTATGTGCAGCGGGTGGATCCTCGCGACGTGTACGATCCGGAGTTCAACTGGCAGCGGGACTACCTGCTCGGCCCCCCGGGGGGGGTCCGGGACTATCACCCGACGCGAGACAGCTGGGGTCCCCTGGCCGTCCCGGCCGGGAAGTATTTCGTGCTGGGCGACAACCGAGACAACTCAGCGGATTCCCGCTACTGGGGCTTCGTGGACGCGGCCGCCGTCAAGGGACGGCCGCTGGTCGTGTACTTCAGCTACGACCGGGAGGCGCGGGATGCGCTTCCTTGGCTGACCGATATTCGCTGGCACCGGCTCGGGTCGATTATCCGGTAAGATCCGGCGACTTGAGGTCGGAGTCTCGTGCGGCGGCGTCGTGCGCGCCTGGAGGGGTGACTCGGCCATGCAACTGAACACGGCGAAACGAGCCTCGTTCGACGAGGGATCGCTCGACCAGTACCTGCGGGAGATCAGCCAGTATCCGTTGATCACTCGCGAGGAAGAGGTGACGCTGGCCCAGCGGATCAAGCAGAGCGACGCGGAGGCGCTGGACAAGCTGGTGCGCTCGAACCTCCGGTTCGTCGTCTCGGTGGCCAAGAAATACCAGAACCAGGGAGTCTCGCTCTCGGACTTG
>DATNOH010000010.1:0-16644 GCA_035601435.1 Gemmatimonadales bacterium
GACCTCGGTCACGCGCTCCAGCTGGTCGAGCGAGCGCACCGTGTCGGGCTGGCCGGCGTTGTTGCCGAAGTTGTGGCGGTCATCGCGCTGGCGCTGGAAATCGATGCCGGCCGTGAGCCGATGGTCCAGGCGTCCGAGCGGCAGCGGGCGACTGACGGCGGCGCGCGCGCCGTAGGCCAGGCGGTCCAGGTCGATGTACGCGAACGTGGTCGGGTTCTTGAGACTGCGGGCGATGCCGAACAGCGTGAGCGAGGCCTCGCCGCCGCCCTCGAACTGGCGCCGCAGCGTGACCCCACCCTGCCCCTGCGTGACGTCCTTACCAGCCACCCGCGTGATATTGATCGCAGCGGCCGAGTCGGGGTTCCTGGCCATCTCGGCGGCGGTGAGCGCACCGGGATTGTCGGCCCGCGGATCCCACCCGAAGTCCGCCGTGGCCGCGAGCGACCAGCCGTTGGCGAGCGGGAAATGCCAGCGCGAATTCAAGTTGCGGAAATCGGCATCGGAATGTTGCCGCTGCCCCGTGTAGTCGAGCCGTGAGACGGTGACCAGCCCGCTCCCCGCGCCCACACGGAACGAGGTGCTCGATTGCCACTTGGTCCAGTTGCGATTGAGATCGCGGTCGAATGTCCCGAAGAGAACGCGGACCTCCTGACGCACGTTCCGCGGAGCGGTCGGGTCGGTCCAGATGCTGATGACGCCGCCCGACGCGTTGCCGAACAGCGCCGACGCCGAGCCGCGCAGGATCTCGATCCGATCGGCGGCGCCGAGCTCCAGGTTGGTGAGCTGACCCTGGCCGTCGGGAAGCGTCTGCGGGATCCCGTCCACCAGCACCTTGATCCCGCGCACCGCGAAGGCCGACCGGGCCCCAAACCCGCGGATCGAGATCCGCTGATCCAGCGAGAAGTTGTAGCGGTTCGCCGCGTACACCCCTGGGACGGTCACGAGCGCCTCGTCCAGGCCCCACGTGGGACGGGCCCGGCTGATCTCGGTCTGGTCCACGAGCTGGACCGCTTGGGGGATGCGGTTGATGGGCGGGTTGGCTCTGGTGACCGAAACGACCGCGGGGGGCAGCGTGTAGACCTTGAGGCTGTCGTCGTGACGGGCGGTTGTGTCCCGCTGCTGGGCCGCCGCAGGGAGCGACCAGAGGGTACAGAGGAGGGCGATGGCTTTCACAGCGGGGAGAGGGGTTTTAACCGGTCCGCCGGGGCGCGTCAAGGCTACCTCGGCTGGCGAAACATCCGATTCCAGCGGATCCGCAGCGGGTCGGTGGCGACACTCAAGTAGATGATGAGGGGTCTGCCCACGATGTGCGACCGCGGCAGGAATCCCCAGAACCGGCTGTCATAGGATTCGTCGCGGTTGTCCCCCATCACCCAGTAATGCCCGATCGGAATCGCGATCGGGCCCCAGTCGTGGGTGGTGGGGTGGTAGCGAGCCGTGTCGCGCCCGACGTAATAGGGCAGGTGCAGCGCCCGGATTTTGCGCAGCTGCAGAGGGTCGTCGGAGTGGGATCCCAGGTGCAGGGCGTACGGCTCGTCGAGCCGCCTGCCATTGCGGTACACGGTGTCGTGAACCATCTGCAGCGTATCGGTGGGCCCGCCGATGACGCGCTTCACGATGTTCAGGTTGGGCGTCGAGTCTTCGACCGAGCGGAACACCACGATCCCGTCGCGCCGCGGCTCGGCGTAGCCCGGCGGGCGGCAGCAGCGGAACCCGACGAGCGGGATCTCGAGCTCGCCTCCGTAAATCGCCTTGTTCACGAACAGGAAGTCACCGACGAGCAGCGTGTTCTCCATGCTGGCCGACGGGATGCGGAACGCTTCGATCAGATAGGAGCGCAACACGATCCAGATGCCAACTGCTACCGCGACGGAACCGGCCCAGCCCTTGGTCCATCGGTTGAAGGCGCGCAGGCGCTCGAGGATCGAGGGTCGCTCCATGGAGTCCGCAAGCTAGGGACACCCGGGACTCCGGGCAACCGTTCCTCGGAGCCCGTTTCTGGGTATAATTGGACCTCGCAATGAGCGATCCCAACGCGCCGCGCCGCTCGCACCCGCCGCTCCTGGACGGCCTCGGCAAGCTCTGCACCGAGGGCAAGCAGCTCGCCGATTACCTGTGGCAGGTGCCGAAGGACGAAGCGGCGCGCCACAAGATCGTCGCCATCCTGGACCAGATCGCCGCCGAAGCCAGGAAGCAGGGGCGCAAGGAAATGCCGCGCATCTGCGACGAACTCAGGACCGCCGCCAAGGCCAGCCCTAGCCCGCAGCAGGTGGACGCGCTGGTGAGCGGGTTCGACCGGCTCGTCAGCCTGTGGCAGGCCGCCAAATCCGGTCTGTTGTGACCAAACCCGTGAGCGGCGCCGCCCCCTCTCCACCCACCGCCCGCGCCGCATCACTCGATCAGCTCTGCATCAACACCGTCCGCGCCCTCGCGATGGACGCGGTGCAACGGGCCGATTCCGGCCACCCCGGCACCGCGATGGCACTCGCGCCCGTCGCGTACGTGCTGTGGCAGCGGCACCTGCGATACAATCCAGCGAATCCTGACTGGTTCGGGCGCGACCGCTTCGTGTTGTCGGCCGGGCATGCCTGCATGCTGCTCTACGCCGCGCTCTACCTCACCGGATACGACCTCTCACTCGACGACATCAAGCACTTCCGCCAGTGGGGGAGCCGCACGCCGGGGCACTCCGAGCACGGGCTCACGCCTGGCGTCGAGGCGACCACCGGCCCGCTCGGCCAGGGCGTCGGCAACGCCGTCGGGATGGCGCTCGCCGAAGCGCACCTCGCGCAGCTGTTCAACCGGCCGGGCCACAGCGTCGTGGACCATCACACCTACTTCCTCGCGTCCGATGGCGACCTGATGGAGGGTGTGTCGCACGAGGCCTGCTCGCTGGCCGGCCATCTGAGGCTGGGCCGCCTGATCGGGATCTACGACGACAATCGCATCACCATCGACGGCAAAACCGATATCACGTTCTCGGACGATACGGCGAAGCGGTTCGAGAGCTACGGCTGGCACGTGGAGCGCGTCGCCGACGGCAACGACCTGGGCGCGCTCGACGCGGCGCTCGCCGCCGCCCGGCGCGTCGCGGACCGGCCGTCCCTGATCATCGTGCGCACCCACATCGCGTTCGGCAGCCCCCACAAGCAGGACACGCCCGAGGCCCACGGCGCCCCGCTCGGCGAAGACGAGGTGAAGCTCACCAAGCAGCGCCTTGGCTGGCCCAGCCTCGAGCCGTTTCACGTACCCGACGACGCGCTCGCGCACTGGCGGCTCGCCCGGGAGCGCGGCGCCCGGCTGGAAGCCGAATGGTCCAAGATGTACGACGCGTACCGGCGGGTACACCCGGAGCTCGCCGCGGAGCTCGAGCGCCGGCTCACCGGCCGGCTGGCGGAGGGCTGGGACGAGGGGCTCCCCACGTTCGGGCCCCCGCCCGGCGATGCCCAGGCCACCCGCGCCGCGTCGGGTAAGGTGCTGAACGTCATTGCGCCCAAACTCCCGGAGCTCGTGGGGGGGTCGGCGGACCTCGCGAGCTCGACGAACGTCGTCTTCAAGAACGGAGGCGACGTGTCCGCGGGAACCTGGGGTGCTCACAACGTCCATTTCGGGGTGCGCGAGCACGGGATGGGCGCGATCCTGAACGGTCTCGCCCTGCACGGCGGCGTGCGGCCCGTCGGATCGACGTTTCTGATTTTCTCCGACTACATGCGGCCGCCGATCCGCTTGGCAGCCTTGTGCGATTTGCCGGTGATCTACGTGTTCACACACGACTCCATCGGCCTCGGGGAGGATGGTCCCACCCATCAACCGATCGAGCAGCTCGCCGCCCTGCGCGCCGTCCCCAACCTCGTCGTCATCCGCCCGGCGGACGCGACCGAAACCGTGGAAGCCTGGCGCATGGCGATCCTGTCCCGGAGCGGCCCGGTCGCCCTCGTGCTGACGCGGCAAAAAGTCCCCGTGATCGACCGCGCGAAGTACGCCCCCGCGAACGGGGTGCGGTTGGGCGGCTACGTGCTCGCGGACGCCCGTGACGGCAAGCCGGCGATCGTTCTCCTGGCCAGCGGGTCCGAAGTCGACCTCACGCTCGGCGCCTACGAGCGACTCGTCGCCGAGGGGATCGCCGCTCGGGTGGTGAGCCTGCCGTCGATGGAGCTGTTCGCTCGCCAACCGCAGGAATACCGCGACGCGGTGCTGCCGCCCACCGTGCCCGCGCGCCTCGCCGTCGAAGCCGCCGCGCCACAGCCCTGGTACCGCTGGGTCGGGGACCACGGGGTGGTAATGGGCATCGAGCGGTTCGGCGCCTCGGCGCCGTACCAGCGGATCTACCAGGAATTTGGGTTGACGGTCGAGAACGTGGCCAGGAAAGCGAAAGAGATGCTCAGCACGTAGTGCGCGAGTGAACTCGCGGCTCGGCAAGTGTCAGTGAACTGACATCAGATCTGCCGCTTTAGCGGTACGCGCCGAGCCGCGGAACTGGACGAGCGCCCAACCGCTCGAGAATGACCCGCCCCGCTTCCCGCCCCGACTTCACGCACGCCGACACGCCCGCACCGTCGAACCCCGCTCCCGCGATCGCGAGCGGCGCGAGCCCGGCGAGCCGGTCGCGGACCGCTGCCACCCGGTCGGCGTGCCCGCGCGG
Source organism: Gemmatimonadales bacterium (assembly GCA_035601435.1). GTDB lineage: Bacteria > Gemmatimonadota > Gemmatimonadetes > Gemmatimonadales > GWC2-71-9 > AG41. Next base: position 4,643 of record DATNOH010000010.1, read on the forward strand.
ATAGCGCGGCAGCCCCCGCGGCCAGTGGAACGCGCGGCTCCAGAGCGGCGCTCCTTCGATCCCCACGATGGCCGCGAGCTCGGCGTGGGCGATCGCGGCTGGATCGCCGTCCACCGGACCGATGAACGCGCGCAGCAAGGCGAACCCCTGCGGCGCGCGCTTTGGGTATTTCCGCCACGCGTACGTGCACGCGCGCACTGCTCCGCCCGCATCCGGCGCCGCCACGAAGCCGGACCCCTCGAGCTTTCCGGGCACCCGGTCCGCCCGATACGCGAGCGAGACGGTGATACTCGGAGCGTAGAGCACCGTATCGAGCGCGCGAGCCGCCGATACGCCGAGGCCCGCGAGCAAGCGGGCCGCCACCCAGGCCGGCACGGCGAGGATAACCGCCTCCGCATCGAGTGACGAGGCGCCGGTGAACGAAAGCCGCCACCCGCGCTGAGCCGGCGCTACGGCCGTGACGCCCTGCGTCGTGCGTAATCGGGGGGCAAGCCGGGCGACGAGCGCCTCCACCACCTCGACCATCCCTCCAGCGAAAGTCCGGAACTGCGTCCCAGCGTTCGCGTTTACCTGAATCCCCAGTAACTCAGCGGCCTTTCCTTCGGCGAGCGGCTCGAGCCGCCGCCCCGTCCACAACGTCGACCCGCGCGCAACCTGGTCCACCAGCCGATCCCCGATGCCGACCGCGCGCGCCAGGTCCTGAATGTCCGGCTCGGCGGCGAGGAAGCCGTCGGGGCCGCCTTCCACGACGAATTCGTCGCGTCGTTCGGTGACGATCATCCCGCCGGGGCGTCGTCCCGCGTCGAGCAGGATCGTGTCTGCCCCTGCCTCTCGGAGCTCCCAGGCAGCAGACAGGCCCGCCAGGCCCGCGCCGACAACCGCGACCGTCATTTCCAGCCGCGCGCCGCCGCGGTGTCGCGCACGATCTCCGCAAGCGCGCGCACCAGCAACGGATCGTCGTTCAGGGACGTGGTGCGCTCGAACTGTACCCCAAGCCGTCCGGCGAGCTCGCGATACACGACATCCACGTCGTACAACACTTCGACGTGGTCGCTCACGAATCCGATGGGAACGATGAGAAACGCGCGCTGACCCTTCCCGGCGAGCTCCGTCATGACCGCACCCGCTTCGGGGCCGAGCCACGGCTCGGCCGTGGCTCCCGCGCTCTGGTATGCGAAGCTCCATGTGGCGAGCCCGGCGCGTTGGGCCACCGCCGCGGCGCTCGCCCGCAGCTCGTCGGGGTACGGATCGCCGGTCGCGAGGATGCGCTCGGGCAGGCTGTGCGCGGTGAACAGGACGTGCACGGCGCCAGGTTCCGGGAACCGCTGCAGGGCTTGCGCGACCCGTCCGGCCACAGCGTCGAGAAACCTGGGATGGTCACCCCAGCGCGGCACCAGCGCCGCATCGAGCCGCCCGCCGGCGGCCTCGAGCAGTTTCTTTTCGTACGCGCCCACCGACATCGCCGAGTAGTGCGGCGCGAGCACGACTCCCACCACCCGCCGGTGCCCGTCAGACACGATTTGCTCCACCACGTCGCGGATGTAGGGATGCCAGTGCCGCATTCCCACGTACACCGCGAATCGCTCTCCCAACGACCGTCGCACGCCGGCCGCCTGCGCCTCGGTGAGCTCCCGAATCGGCGAACGGCCGCCGATCCGTGCATAGCGTTGCCTGATCTCCTGCACCAACTCCGGCGGCGTGGGCCGCCCCCCACGCACGTCCTGCAGATACGGCTCGACCTCGTTGAGGCTTCCCGGCCCGCCGTACGCCATCAGCAGTACGGCGATCCCCCCCTCAGCCGCCATGCACCCACTCGACCACCGCTTGCAGGGCCTCCACCGGCGTCTCGGGGAGCACGCCGTGCCCGAGGTTGAAAATGTGCCCTGGTCGCCCGCTGGCGCGGGTGAGCACGTCCCGCACCTGCCGCTCGAGCTCCGGCCGCGGCGCCAGGAGCGCCACCGGATCGAGGTTGCCTTGAATGGCTCGGGGAGCAGACGACCCGATGCGCTCCCACGCGACGTCGAGCGGGATGCGCCAATCCACGCCGATCACATCACCCCCGGCGCGCGCGAAATCCACCAGCAGGGTGGCCGTATCGGTCCCGAAGTGGATCACCGGCACGCCGCTCGCGCCCGCGAGCTCGAGGGCGCGCTGGCTGTGCGGAAACACGTAGGTCGCGTAGTCCGCCGGCGACAGACACCCCACCCAGCTGTCGAACAGCTGCAGGGCGCGGGCGCCGGCGCCGGCCTGGGCCGCGAGATAGCCGCCCACCAGCTCCGCGAACCGCTGCATCAGCTCGTGCCAGGCCCGCGGCTCGGCGTACATGAAGCGTTTGGTCAGGGTGAACGTGCGCGTCGGGCCGCCTTCGATCGCGTAGCTCGCGAGTGTGAACGGCGCGCCCGCGAACCCGATGAGCGGGACGCGCTGGGGCAGCGCCCGGGCAGCGGCGCGCGCGGCCTCCATCACGTAGGCCAGGTCGGTCGCGGGATCGACCGGCGGCAGCTCGAGCACCTGGCTCGCCTCGCGGATCGGCCGGGTGATCTGCGGCCCTTCTCCAGCCGAGAACGAGAGTCCCAGTCCCAAGGGCTCGAACGGCAGCAGGATGTCGGCGAACAGGATGGCGGCATCCACGCCCAGCCGCTCGACCGGCTGCAGCGTGACCTGTGCCGCCAGCTCGGGCTTGTGGCACAGCTCGAGCAGCGAGTGTCGCTGCCGCAGCGCGCGGTACTCCGGGAGGTAGCGCCCGGCCTGGCGCATGAACCACACCGGCGTGACGTCGGTGGGCTGCGACCGGCAGGCCTTCAGGAAACGGCTGTCGTCAGGAGTGTGGGGCAACCGTCGGCTCGCGCGCCTCGGCTGGGGCGATCAGGACGGTATCCCCCTCGAGCTTGACCCGATAGGCCGTGACGGGGAGCGACGGTGGACCGCCCAGGACCTGGCCCGTCTCGAGCGAAAAGACACCCTCGTGCCACGGACACGTGACCGTGCAGCGCGTGGGATCGATGGTGCCTTCCGACAGGCTGGCGCGCGCGTGGGTGCAACGGTTCGCGATCGCGTACACGGTGCCTTGCACGTTGAAGAGCGCGACGGCGTCGCCGCCCACGTACACCCGGCGACCCGCCCCGGCCGAGAGATCCGCGAGCGTCGCCACCGGCGTGTACCCGTCGGCCCGGGTCGGGCGTCGCGCGGTGGCCTGGGCCGAGCCCGCGCCTCCCAAGGTGTCGAGCATGTCCCAGAGAGACATCTGCACGCACGTGAAGGTCGGCGTGTCCCGAAGAGTGTAGGACGACGCCTGGCTCTCGCGCAGCTCCATCACCAGGTCGAGGAAATCGGCCGGATTGTCCCCCTCGAACGCCACGATGAATTCCTGGTCGTCGAGCCCATAGGAATACGTGGTGTTCAGCCGGATGGATGGATACTTCCTGCCGACGCGCACGTGCTCGTCCATCATGGTCTGGCGCTCCGCCTTGGGGAGCATGTACCAGGCGCGGGTCTTGATGAACGGGTACACGAACAGGTAGCGCGCTTCACTCGGCTGGATGACGAGGCGCGATGGCTGGCCTGGGTCCTCCGGGAACTCATAAATCGAGCGCCGGGTCATCGCGAGGTAGCTGTACGGGCTGGTCAGATAGGCGCCCAGGTCGGTGCGATTGAGCGCGGTCTGCAGGGCCACGAGCGCGTCGAGGTTTTCGGCCACCTGCCACAGCAGGAAATCGCAGTCACCCCGGATCCCCACCAGGCCGTAGGGACGCAGCAGCAGCCGGCCGGCGAAGCTCTCGATGACCTGGCCGAACTCGATCTTCGAGCTCGCCTGGCGCTCGGCGGACAGCCGTCGCCATGCGGTGTCGAGGCTATAGAAGGCGAAGCGGACGACTTGACGCTTCTCGGCGGGCTTGGAACTCATAGAACCCAATCTAATGCGGAGTGCGGAATGCGGAATGCGGAATTAAAGGGGTAGTTCGATCACCAATGCGGGTATCCGCCGACTCGACCGTCGTCCGGTCAATTCCGCATTTCGAATTCCGCATTCCGCACTTCGCCTTTGCGCCGCTCCTTCCAGATCATCCGAGCCACCCACACGCCAATCCCGCCAAATATGAGCACGGGTGTGAGCGCGAGCAGCACAGCCGCCCAGAAATACAGCAGATCCATCCGTGGATCGTCGCCGTGGAGGATGGCCAGGAGAACGGGAAGGGTCATCGGCCGAGGAAGCGGTTCAGGTGTCGCAGGTAGTAGACGAGCCCCACGGTGGCGACTGCGAATGCGAGCCCCATCACCAGCGTCAGGGCGTCACCCGACTGCCGGTAGTTCCATACCGCCCACACCGCGAAGCCCGCGCAGAACGCGATCGCGGTCGAGATGAGCAGGCGGTGAAACGGAATCATACGACCTTGTCCACCACCATGAGCGTGAGCAGCGCCGGCAGATAGACGATCGAGACCAGGAAGACGCGCCAGGCGCGCGCGGTGGTGACGGCGCCGGTCATGGCGACGGACACGCCCGTATACGCGAGGCCGAGCGCGAGTGCCCCGAAGAAATACAGCGCGCCCGTCACGCCCAACAGGGTCGGTAACAGGCTCACCGGCAGCAGGGCCATGGCGTAGAGCAGCACCATCCGGCCCGTGTGACGGCCGTCGGGGTCTGCGACGGACAGCATCGCGAGCCCACCGCGCTTGTAGTCCTCGCGATAAATCCAGGCGAGCGCCAGGAAGTGGGGCAGCTGCCACAAGAACAAAATCCAGAACAGGGCCGCCACGGCCGGACCGATCGCACCCCCGGCCGCCGTCCAGCCCCCCACGATGGGCAGCGCCCCCGGCACGGCGCCGATCAGCGTGTTCAGAGTCGTCTTCCGCTTGAGCGGGGTGTAGAGCAGCACGTAGCTCGCGAGCGTGAGCGCGGCGAGCCCGGCGGTGAGCAGGTTCACCGCGAGCGCGAGATAGCAGACGCCTGCGACCGAGATGACGCCGGCGAACAACGCCGCGGCGCGCGGGGTGAGCCGCCCCGAGGGCAGGGGCCGCCGCTCGGTGCGCCGCATGCGCCCGTCCACGTCCCGCTCGCGCACCTGGTTGAAGGCGTTGGTCCCCCCCGCCACCAGGGCGACGCCGATGAGCGTGCGCACCAGCAGCCAGACGTCCACCCCGCCCTGCGAGCCGAGATAGAATCCGGCCGCGGCGGTGAGCAGCACCAGCTGCGTGATGCGCGGCTTCGTGAGCTCGAGGAACGCTACCAGATGTGCTCCGACATCCCCGCCAGAATGAAGATCACGGCGAGCGGCAGCGGAATGATCGCCATGATGCGCAGGTTCCAGCGCTCGAACTTCAAATGCATGAAGAACAACCCGACCAGGGCGGCCTTCCAGATCGCCAGGAACAGGAGCAGCACGAGCTTCAAGTTGCGCGAGATGGGCAGCTCGAACGCGAGCGCCAGCTCGGCGGCCGTGAGGACCGCCAGGTACACCCAGATCAGGATGTAGTTGGGACGCTTGTGTGCGGTCTCCATTGCCCCTCAGATCAGGTAGACGATGGTGAACAGGATGATCCACACCAGATCCACGAAGTGCCAGTACAGGCCGACCGTTTCGATGCCCCCGTAGTCCTGTTTCGAGTACTTGCCCGGCAGCGCTTTCGTGAAATACAGGTAGGCCATCGAGATCACGCCGCAGGTGACGTGGAAGCCGTGAAACCCCGTCATCGTGAAGAACGTGGAGCCGTATAGACCCATCGTCGCGGCCGGCAGCTCACCCTTGGCCACCTTCTCGGCCAGCTCGCTCCCCTCGCGCACGCCGCTCGGCAGGAACCCGTGCTCGATCAGATGGATGTACTCGTAGACCTGAATACCCACGAATGCGGCGCCGCCCAGAATGGTCATCAGCAGCCAGAAGCGCATCTTCTTCGGGTCGCCGTCCTGGATGGCCGCGTATGCCTTGACCATCGACACGCTCGAGCAAATCAGCAGGAACGTGTTGAAGGCGGTGATCTTGATGTTGAGCACGACGCCCGGCTTGGCCCACTCGCCCGGGGCTCCGAACCGGAGGATGATGTAGGTCCCGATCAGGGCCGCGAAGAACATGACCTCCGAGGCGAGGAACACCCACATCCCCAGCTTCTTGTTGTAGACGTCGAGCCCCCGTTCGGCCGGATAAGGGGGGAGCATCTGATCGACGGTGGCGGCTGCATGCGTCATCGGTCGTCCCCTCGGTCAGTGGCCCGCGACCGGCGCGCGCGCCGGCTCACGGTCGGTGGGCAGCTTGGTGTACTGCGGGAGGTAGTCCTCGGTCGACTGAGGCGAGCTGAACTCGTAGGGGCCCCGGTACACCGTCGGCACCTTCTCCCAGTTGCCGTGCGGCGCGGGAGACGGCAGCGACCATTCGAGACCGTTGTCCTCCCACGGGTTCTGCGGCGCCCGTTTTCCCTGCTTGAGGCTCCACCAGAAGTTCACGAAGAAGATCAGCTGGGTCGCGAACAGCAGAAACGCGCTGATCGAGATGAACACCCGGATCGGCTGTAACGGTTGCAAGAACGTGTATTGGTTCGGGTCGTACAGCCGTCGCATCTCTCCAGCCATTCCCGTGATGTGCATCGGGAAGAACGTGCAATTATAGAAGATGAACGTGAGCCAGAAATGCACTTTGCCCCATGGCTCGCTCATCATCCGGCCGAACATCTTCGGATACCAGTACGTGATCGCGCCGAACAGCGCGAACAGGCTGCCGCCGAACAGCACGTAGTGCAGGTGGGCGACGATGAAGTACGTGTCGTGGATGAACATGTCCACCGGCGTAGCGGCCATGAAGATCCCAGAGAGCCCGCCGATCACGAACATCGCGACGAATGCCACCGCGTGCAGCATCGGCACGTGGAAGCGCAGGTTGCCGCGCCACATCGTGCCCATCCAGTTGAACGTCTTCACGGCCGAGGGGACGGCGATCACGAGCGTGGAGACCATGAAGGACGACCCGAGCGTCGGGTTCATCCCGCTCACGAACATGTGGTGGCCCCACACGATCCAGCCGAGGAACGCGATCGCGACGATCGCGAACACCATCGAGTGGTAGCCGAAGATCGGCTTGCGGCTGCCGTTCGAGATGATGTCCGAGACCATGCCCATGGCGGGCAGGATCAGGATGTAGACCTCGGGATGCCCGAAGAACCAGAACAGGTGCTGCCACAAGAGCGCCTGACCGCCGACCGCCGGATCGAAGAAGTGCGTGCCGATGATCTGGTCGAACAGCAGCATGATCGCCGCGCCCGACAGCACCGGCAGCGCGAGGAGGCCGAGGATCGCGGTAATGAACAGGGACCAGATCGAGAGCGGCATGCGGAACCACGTCATGCCGGGGGCGCGGTTGTTGATGATCGTGGTGATGTAGTTGAGCGACCCGAGGATCGACGAGAGCCCCACGAAGATGATCGAGACGGACCAGAGCTCCTGGCCGAGCGACGCCCCCGAATAGTCGTGCCGCGCGGAGAGCGGCGCGTACATCGTCCATCCTGCGCGCGCCGCGCCGTCCGGGACGAACAGGCTCGAGAGCATGACGAGCCCGCCGATCAAGAACGTCCAGAACGACCACATGTTGATCCGCGGAAACGCCATGTCGTGCGTCCCGATCTTGAGCGGGATCAGGAAGTTGGCGAACACGCCTACGAGCAGCGGCATGATGGCGAAGAACACCATGAACGTGCCGTGCATCGTGACGAGCTGGATGTAGTACTCAGGGAGGATCACACCGCCTGGGGCCATGGTCTCAGGAAGCACTCCGCCGCCCGGCATGGGCTTGCCCGGGAAGCCGAGCTGCCACCGCATCTGCATCGCCAGCAATCCCCCGACCAACAGGAAGAAGAGGCTGACGAACAAGAACTGGATCCCGATGATCTTGTGGTCGGTCGAGAAGATGTACTTCCGGACGAAGCTTCGATCGTCGTGATGCGCGTGTGCGCCGTGCGCCGTCGCGGCAACGCTCGTCATTGCGAGGCCTCCTGGGCAGCCTGCTTCATCCAGGCATCGTAGTCCTCTTGGGTATGCACGAACACCTGCGCCCGCATGCGGTAGTGACCCAGCCCGCAGAGCTGGGAGCAGCCGATCTCGTACGTGCCGGCGACCGTCGGCTGGAACCAGGCTCTGATGTCCATGCCCGGAACGATGTCCTGCCGCACGCGGAACTGCGGCACGTAAAACGAATGGATCACGTCTTCCGAGGAGAGCTGCACCACGATCGGCCTCCCTACGGGCACGTGGAGCTGGTTGCGGATCGTGAAGTCGTCCGCAGTGCCCAGCTTGCCGTCCGCCCCCGGATAGGTCATCTGCCATTCGAACTGCTTCGCGTGAATCCCGATCGGGTAGGCGTTTGCCGGCACGCTATTGCGTCCCTTGATCTCGACCCAGTAGTGGTTGCTGATCAGGCCCAGCGCCACCATGGTGACGGCCGGGATCGCGGTCCAGATCACCTCCGCGCGCGTGTTCCCGTGCGTGTAAAACGCCTTCCGGCCGGGACGCTGCCGATACTGCACCATGAACCAGATCAATCCCACCTCGACCAGCACGAACGCGATGCCGGTGATGATCAGGATCGCCAGGAACAGACCGTCGATCGGCCCGGTAAATGTCGAAGCCTTGGCCGGCAGCCACCAATGCATTGGCCTCTCCTCTGTTTAGTTCACTTGGCCGCGAAGCTGAAGTCCGCCGTCTTGGTCTCGCTGCCCGCCACCGTGACGGTGGCCGTCTGCGTGCCGTACTTCTCGTGCCACGCCTCGATGGTGTAGGTCCCGGGCGGCAGGCCCGCGAGCGTGAAGCTCCCGTCCGCGCCGCTCACCGAAAAGAACGGATGGGGCAGCACACCCAGCCACGCGTGCATCCAGCCGTGCACGTTGCACTCGAGCGCCACCATGACCTCGGGTTTGTCGAACGTCTTGCTCGAGGTCATGACGGTGGGTTGGCTGATGTTGAAGGGGCGGTTGGCTTTCGCCTTCGCCTTGATGTTGTGCAGGATGCCGTCGGAGTTCTTGATCGCGAGCGGCTGGCCGACCTGGATGCCGAGTACGTGCGGATGGTAGCGGCAGCCGTCCTGATCGAGGGTCACCGGCCCCGCAGCCGCGGGCGCCTGGTAGCTCGCGGGGAGACCGGACTTCACGTAGACGAACACGTCGGCGAGGGTGCCGTTCGCGTTCACGACCACGATCTCTTCGGTTGGCACGCTCTGGTACTTCGCCTTGCACTTGGGCTCCTCGGTCATGTCGATCTTCGGCATGGCGGGCTTCGTCCCGACGAATTTGATTTTCCCTGTGACCTTCGCACCGCCCTGGGCGGGAAGGGGGGGTTGGCGGGTCCACGCCGCGAGGGCCAGCGCCAGCACGGCGCCCGTTGCTGCCATTGCTCCAAGCTTCCGCATCCTGCCTCCTCGATGAGAGTCCTGCACGCTATACCCCCGAACGCGCGGCACCATCACACGTTTCTATGAGATGGGACGGCGCCGCGCCGCTGTGCCCGCCGCACGACCACGAGCCCCAGCCCCAGCGTCACGAGCATCGCCAGCACCGGAGAAATGAACACGCTCGGCGGCGTGGGCCGGTCGAGCGCCAGGAAGTACCAGGTGCTCACCGCCATGCGCGAGCCGTGTTCCCCGCTGGAACCGTCCCAGGCGAACAACGCCATCGGAATCGCCCGGCCAGCCTCAAGCTGAACTTCGTTGGCGGTATCGGACGTCGCAAGGGCGCGCGTGAGCACCAGGCGCCATTCCCCATGCGTGTAGACCGCCTCCCCGGCCGGTGCGCCCGGAAGGGTGTCGAATCGCTCGATGCCGCGGCCCAGACCGGCGACCGCGCGGCGCGGCCGGCTGGTCCAGCGCCACTGATAGACGGGGTCGGTCGCCGTCCCCATGAGGAAGTAGGGCCGCTCCATCCCTTGGGGTAGGTGGCGGGAGAACTGCACCGCCAGCTGGTCGGGCCAAGGCCCCGCTTTGGGGGAGCCTGCGGAGTCGTCGCTGGCGACGGTCTCGAGAATCCGCTGCTCGAACTTGAGCCACGCCGTATCGGGGCTCTCGGTGCGGTCATCCCAGCTCACCCGCAGGGCCAGCGTCGTGCCGTCGTGCAGCGCCTGCACCCACACGCCCGACACGGCTGGCGCGAACCAGCGGGCCTTGTGGATCACCTGGCCGACCAGCGGGAACCAGTAGCGGGCCACGCGCGCCCATGCCGAATCGTCCGGTGAGACCGTCACCGTGCCGGTGATCTGCGGGGCATGGACCACGTCGCGTACTTCGGGCTGGGCCTCCGGCGAGAGCGACCGTACGTACTGCGCCAGGCGCCACAGCTCCTCGTCGGTGAGGAACTTTTGATCGATCAGGTCGGCGAACGACGGCATCGGCGTGCCGTCCAGCCCGGTGCGCAGCCGCCGGTAAATATCCTCCACCGAGCCGCCGCCGCGGAACCGCCAACTCTGGTGCAGATCGGCGGCGAATATCGGGAAGTCGGCATCGTCCTTCAGGGTCGGCGCCGATGGGCCATTGCCCCGCCCCTGGTCGCCGTGGCACTTGCGGCACCCGATCGAGTCGTAGAACTGCCTCCCCACAGCGATGGCTTTGTCGGTCGTCCCATTGCCCGGCGGGCTCGAGAACTTCAGTGGTACGACGTGCTGGCTCGTGTCCGCGAAGAACGACGAAAACGTCTTGATGTACGCCATCACGTTGCGCCGTTCGGCGTCCGAGAGCCGCGTCTTCCATCCGGGCATCGCGCTCCCGGGAAGCCCCTGGTCGATCGCCCGCAACAGGTCCGCGTCGGTTGGGAGCTGGCCGCTCGCCGTCGTGCGGATCTTGTACAGCCCGCTGGTGAAGTTGCGCGGCCGCGGGAGCATGTGCGCCGCCGCCGCGCCGTCGCCGGCCCCGCCATCGCCGTGACAGCCCGCGCACCACTTCACGTAGACCGATTTCCCGGCCGTCGTGTCTTGGGCGGAGAGAAACACCGCCAGCGCGAGCATGGGTCCCCCGATCACTTCGCGCCTCCGTTTTCGGTTTTCTCCCACGTCCGTGGCTTCCACCCCGTCTGCTCGTACAGAAACAGGATCACCGACCAGATCTCCCGCTCGGTGAGGAAGTCCTCCCACACCGGCATCGCCGAGTTCCACGGCGCGCCCTCGCGCGGCAGCCCGGGGCCACCCTTCGCGACGCGCCAGAACACGAAGCTCTCGGTGAGCTGGGCGATCGTGCCGTTGTCCTGGAAGTTCGCGGGCAGCGGGTTGAACCCGACCGCGAAGTGTCCCTGTCCGTCGAGGTGGTCGCCGTGGCACGGCAGACAGTTCTGGTAGTAGACGCGCTTCCCCTCCGCCAGGTACGCGGGGAGCGAGTCGGCGTGCTGCCGCAGCGGGTTCTCGAGTCCCGTCAGCGTGATCGTCCTGCCCCGGAAGGTGATCTCGGCCGGCGGCGCGGGATGGATCGAGCGCAGGTTCGGCGGCGCCGCCACCGTCGTCTTCACCTGGCCGTAGGCGACGAGTCCCACCAGGGCGGTCACCCCCGCGACCACCGCGGCGCGCGCCAGCCTGAGCCGCGGCTCGATCAACACCGCCTGGATCGGCTCCTTGAAGCGGCGCCAGCGCTCCTCGTTGTCGCTGACGTAGATGAGCACGCCCACGAGCACCGTGACCATGTACTGCAGCACCACGCTCTTCGGGACGATGGCGCTCCCCGGCAGGAGGGGCACCACCCACACGACCACGACGTAGGCGAGGACGAGAATGCCCACCGCCTGCCAGAACGGGTGCTCCGTGTAGCGTCGAACCCGGGGGGGGAGGCTCATTTGTGCGCCGCCAGATACTGCACCAGCGCCTCCAGCTGCGCGGCGTTCATCATGGTGCCGAAGCTCTTGGGCATGATCCCCGCGAGCTTCTCGTAGCCCTTCGTGACTGATGATGCCGGGTCGAGGATCTTCTTGTGGATCGACTCCGCGTTGCGCCGCGAGCCGACGTGCGTGAGATCGGGCGCGATCACCTGGCCCTGCCCGTCGAGCTTGTGGCAG
>DATNOH010000011.1:0-18183 GCA_035601435.1 Gemmatimonadales bacterium
CCCTTGTCGATGATGTTGTTGTGCAGCTCCTCCTGCTCCTCGAACTTGAAGACTTTGGACGCTTGGTAGGAGAGCACATCCTTGATGTTGCGAAACACGACGTGGTGATACTCCACGTCGAACGCGCTGCACACGTACAGCGAGCCCCCGAACGCCTGCGCCAGCTCGAGCGCCAGACGCATCGCCCGATAGCTGTAGGACGACCCGTCCACGCACACCAGGAACCGCCCGCCGGCGAACGGCCGATCGTCCCGGATCAACAGGATGTCCTTCTCGATCCCCCGCAGCACGCGCGACACGACGCCGCCGAGCTGCGAGTAGGGCTGGCGGCCCAGCCCGTGCGCGCCGATCGCCAGCAGGTCGTACTGCCGACCGGACGAGCCGGCGAGCCGCGCCGCCGTGTCCTCTTCCTCGGCGACCAGCCGGCCGTTCTCGCCCACTTTCACATCCGAGCGGACCTTGTCGCCGCCGTCGTACCCCGCCGCACGGTCGGGGTCGAACCCGATCAGCCCCGGCAGCCGACCCGTCCCGCGGTTCACTTCGTTCACGATCTCTTCGTAGTTGATGCCTTCGAGCAGCTGGCGCGTGAGCCGCACGCCCGCGCCCTCACATCGCTTGCCGAGCTGGTCGAGGAAGCTGTCGGCGATGAGCTGCAGGCCCTTTTCGATCAACTTGTCGTGGATTTTGCGCTGCTTCTTGATCTCCTCGGGTGTCTGGAACCGGGCGGGGAGACCCGTCTCTAGCTGTCGGAAGCGGACGTCGTGGAGTCGGGCGGCGTAGACATGGTTACCGGTGATGCGGCCGTTGGACTGGCGGGACAACTCGATGGCCCGGTCGACCGCCCAATCTGAATGCGTGGAGTTGTCGACGGGGACGAAGATCTCACGATACACCGGCACCTCCGCTTTAGGGCGCGGCGAGTATGTCAGCCACGAAACAGGCTGTCAAGTAAGCGGGGGCACCAATTGCCGACCGTCTGAGTCCCAAACGGTGATGGCATCCACCGGGCAGGCGTCGCACGCGCGCAGCAATCGTTCGCGATCCACGGCCTCGGGCGCGACGAACACCGCCACGGTGTCCTCGTCCAGTTTGAAACCTTCGGGCGCTTCCTTCACGCAGTCCCCGAACCCGACGCATTGGTCGCGGTCGATCACGACGCGCAGCCCGTGCACCGTGCGCTCGCTGAGACTCACATCCCCTCGAGGCCGAGCTCGGTCCGCGCCGTGTCCATGACCGCCGGCGTGATCTCGGCGATGCCTCGATCCTTGGCGTAATCGAGATAAATCCGCTTGACCATCCCGCGCACGAAGTTGGGGACTCGGGCGAGGCGCTCCTGCGCCTCCACTGACCAAATGGTACCGCTCCCCGCTCCCCGCTCCCCCTCGTCTTGGAACGCGTCCGGTTTCCCGGTGGCAACCATGCCGCGCACCATCTCCATTGGCTGGGGCGGGAGTGTGGTGCCTCCGATCTTCACGCCCAGGGACGCGACCAGCTGGGTCTCCATGGGGTTCGTGAGTAGCGCCACGACCCGACCGCAGGTCGGGCATCGGAACGCGGCGGCGAGTGTTCCGTCGCCCGGGAGGCGCCGCTCCTCGAACTGCATCTGCCGATCGCATTCGACGCACAGGAACTTCATGCGCCCCCCCTTGACTCCCGGGCTAAAGCCTGGGCCCGGTCAGACGCTGCCCTTAAGGGCAGTGCTGTACGGGGCGCACGCTTCAGCGTGTGGATACTCACGAGGTGACCCCGATGCTTACCGCGAGCGCCGTCCAGATCTCGGCGCTCGGGTGCCAGGGAATTCTCGCCACCACCGGGATCCCGAACTCGGCGGCGAGCTCGTCGGCGGCGCTCCCGGCGAACGGACCGCCCACCATGTTCTCCACTACGCCGAGCGGCGTCGCCTTCCGGTCGATGGCGCCGCGCAGCGCCCGGCGCACCGCGTCCCGCGACTCCGGTGTAGGGATCGTCACGGCGAGGACGGCGGGTGGCGCCGGCAACAGCTCGGTGAGCTCCTGGAAGCGCTGCACGCCGGGCGGGAGATCCACGAGCAGCTCGTCGAGGGCGCCCCAAGCCACGTCGGCCAGGAACTCGCGCAGCGCCGCTGCCTCGAGGGCGCCGCGCCACACGAAGGCCTCCGTGTCGGGTCCCCGGAACGCCAGCGGGCGGCCGTCCTCAACGAGAAACGCCATGGAGAAGCAGCGAACGCCTTCTGCGCTCACCAACGGCTCGATGACACCATCGTGCAACGTGCAGCTTGTGACGGGGAGGTGGAGCAGTTGGGGGGCGGTGGGCCCGTTGAAATCTGCATCAAGAACGCCCGCAGCCCGTCCGGAGCGCGCCAGCGCGCGGGCCAGGCCGGCGGTTACGAAGCTCTTCCCGACGCCGCCCTTGCCGCTCAGGACCGCCACCACCCGCCGCACGGTGGCCAGCCGGTCGGCGACGCGGCGCCGCTGAGCCACGATCTGGTCGACGAGCCCCGACCGGTCGGCTTCGGTCAACTCGTGATAGGTGCGGATGTTGAGGGGCATTGGTGCAAAGATGCGTTGTCCGACGCTACGTCGCTACGTCGTACGATCCTCTTGCAACGTAGCGTCATGGCGTCTGGTAACGCTATTTTTTCGGTCCCATGATCGACGAGCTCAAGCAGAAGCTGCAGGTCGAGGTCGAGCGCCTGAACCACGAGATCAACTTCGTGCTACCGAAGGAGATCGAGCGGGCGCGCGCGCACGGCGACCTGCGGGAGAACTCGGAGTACAAGGCGGCGCTCGAGCGGCAGCAATTCGTGACGTCGCGGCTCTCCCATCTCCGCCTGCGGCTCTCCAAACTCTCGAGCGTGCGAGAATCCGACATCCCGCGCGACCGCGTCGGGTTCGGGTCCCGGGTCACGGTCCAGGACCTGGACACGAAAAAGAAAGAGACGTACGCGTTGACGCTCGGTGAGTTCATCGAGGGCGACGACGACCCAGCCGAGCTCCCGGTCTCGATGGCGTCGCCCCTGGGCAAGTCGCTGCTCGGTACCAAGGTGGGTCAGGCGGTCACGATCGCGCTCCCGGTAGGGAAGCGGCGGCTCAAGGTCCTGGAGCTCGAGACGGTGCACGACCTCGCAGGAAAGTAGGGCGCGGCGTGCTGGCGCCCCTACTAAAGCAGCCGGTGGAACACCATCGGGCCGCTCGGGCTCGCCGATCCGGCCCGCGGCTCGATGCTCATCGCCGCACCCAGCACCCCGCCCGGTGGCATCTCCAGCGCCATCACCATCGGCCTATCCTCGTCCATGGGCATCACCGCCGCCGTGGACATGCCCCGCCCGGTGATGAACCACAGCTGGTACGCCTGATCCCGCGCGTTCGGCGCGAGCCCGTCGCAGCGCACCAGCCAGCGGTGCCGTGCGCTGTCGGCGAAGATCGTCACCGAGCCGACCCGGCCGCCGGTCGAGACTGGGATCTGGATGAGCCGCGTCGCGGGTCCATGAATGAAGGTCGCGACGGTGTCCTCGAGCGCCTGGACTCGGGCGGCGAGCGCCGCGCGTTCCGCGGTGAGCGCGTCGATGGTGCGGTAGGCCCACCACGCACCGCCCCCCCCTCCCACCGCCAGGGTGATCAGGGCCGCGGCCGCGAGTGGCCCTCCCCACCTTCGGCGCGGCGCCAGCGCGCGCGCGAGCATCCGCCCCCTGAGGTCGGGGCGCGGGTTCCGCGGCGCCGCCAGCATGCCCAGCCAGTCCGTCATTCCACCCAATCCTTTAAATGTCTCAGGCTCTCGGTCAACCTTTGATGCGCGCTGCGCAGCCGTGTCTTCACGGTCCCGAGCGGCTGGTGCAGCCGCT
This sequence comes from Gemmatimonadales bacterium, assembly GCA_035601435.1. GTDB lineage: Bacteria > Gemmatimonadota > Gemmatimonadetes > Gemmatimonadales > GWC2-71-9 > AG41. The sequence continues at coordinate 3,821 of DATNOH010000011.1, forward strand.
GAGCGATCTCCCCGTGCGACAGCCCCTCGAAATACGACAACAGCACCACGCGCCGCTGCTCCTCGGAAAGGGCTGCGAGTGCGGCATGCACTTCACGGTGCACCGGCCACCCGGGCACCGCGGCTTCGTGCGGCGCGGCCGGTGGGATGGCACCGACGTCTACCGCGTGGGCTTGCTCGAGACGCGCCGATTTCCGCCACCACCGCCGTCGCCGGCGCAGGGCATCGAGCGACCTGTTGCGCGCGATCGACAGTATCCAGGGCACCAGCGGCCCGCGTCCGGCGTCGTGCTGGTGGATGTGACGCCACACCTGCACGAAGACGTCGCTCACCACTTCTTCCGCCTCGTCCTCGTCGTGCAGAATGTGCAGTACCGAGCCCAAGATCCACGGCGCCACGAGGTCGAATAGTTCTCCCAGCGCGTGCTCGTCCCCCGCTTTGAGGCGGAGCTCGAGTGAGCGCTGGTGCTCTTGACTAAGACGTTTCGGAGATGTCACTTAGATGCCCATACTAGCAGCGAACCCGGGCGAAGCCAGCCCCGGTCGTGTATATATTTGAGCGTTCGACCGCGGAGGTGGGATGTCGGTTCACTGCCAGGCTGACGACGAGCGCTTTTCCTTCGAAGCATTCACCCGGCATCCCTTTTTCACCGAAGTGAACCGGTGGATCGTGGAGCGGGTCATCGGGCCCGGACGACGCAAGATCGTCGACCTCGGGTGCGGACCCGGCGCTGTCACCAAGCTGATTCTCGAGCGACTGGGCGGAGACCCGCGCAACGTCGAGGTGATCGGCATCGATCCTTCCCCCTCGGCACTCTTCAAGGCTCGCGCGGCGATCCAATCCAAAGTGGTGCAGTTCATCGAGGGCAGCGCGGAGTGGGTGTCCCGCATCGTCTCCTCCGCAGACGCCGTCGTCTTCCTGAATGCAATCCACCTCGTGCCGGACAAGGCACAAGTCATCGGCGAAATCCGCAAGACCTTGAACAAGGACGGCGTCTTCGCGTTCAATACGACCTTCTTCAACGGCGCGTACGTCGATGGCACGGGTGCCTTCTGGCGCCGTTGGGTGGTCCGGGCCGTGCAGGTGCTGCGGGAGCGCGGAATCGAGGTCAAGCACTCGGACCGCGCCGTCGCGCGGCAATTCCTCACGCCCGAAGAGTACTCCGACCTGTGCGTACAGGCCGGGTTCGCCCGCCCGTCCGTGGACCTGGTCAGGATCGAGATGCCGCACGAGAGCATGCGCGACATCGGCCGGTTCTCCCTTTTCATTGAAGGAGCGCTGCCCGGCGTACCGCTCGAAGAGGGCTCCGCTGCGCTGGAAAAGGGGCTGGAGCGGGCGATGGACGAGACGGGCGTATGCTCCGTGCCGCGCAACTGGCTGGAGTGCGTCGCCAAAGCACCGTAGGTCAGTCCGCCGGTTCGGTCAGAAACTCGAGTCGGGCATGGGCGGCGCGCAGCGCCGCTTCCACGGCCTCCGACGTATCCCCCCGCGCAAAGATGAACCCCGGGTAGCGCGAGCCTTCGGGCCAGGGCACGAACATCTGGCCGTGATGCATCGTGATCACGACCTCCTCGACGAGCGGTACGGCCTGGGCCGCGTCGACTCCGCGCACCTCCCGCAACACACCGGCCCCGGGTACGGGGATCATCATCACGCCGGACGCCTGGTGCTCGCGCTCCACGGTCGGTAGCTCCATGCCCAGCGCGTGCCGAATGATGAGCTCTTCGAGCGACACCCCAGCCCCGAGCCCCGAGCCCCCGTTCCCGAATCTCAGCGCTCCGCTGCACCGCCCACCGATGGGCCGCGCGGCGAGCTCGATCAGCCACGCCGCGCGGTCGTTGTGGCGGATCTCGGCGTGGATCGGTCCTTCCCGCAGCCCGAGCGCGCGGACGGCCGCCTGCGCGCATGCAGCGATGTCCTGCTGTGCCGTCCGCGCGAGGCGCGAGGGTGTGACGTAGATCGTCTCCTCGAAAAACGGACCGTCCAGCGGGTCGGGCTTGTCGAACATTGCGAGCACCCGCAGCGACCCTCGCGTCACGAGCCCTTCCACCGCTACCTCGCGCCCGGGCACGAACTCTTCGACGAGGACATGCCGAGCCCAGTCGCCGCACTCCGCCAGGTCCGGCTGCTCGAGGATCGCCTTGATGCGCCGAAACGCCGCCACGAAGCCGGGGGGGTCGTCCGCGCGGACGACCCCGCGGGAGGCGGACAGCCGTAGTGGCTTCAACACGCATGGGTAGGAGGCGCCGTGCGCCAGCCCGTCGGGGTCCGCCGCGATGGCGCGCAGCTCGAACCGGGGCACGGCCACACCCGCCGCGGCGAGCAGCTGCCGCTGCTGATGCTTGTCGCGCGCCGCCGCGGCGGCCGCGCTGGGGTTCCCCCGCAGCCCGAGCTCCTGCGCGATGGCGGCGGCGACGACGGCGGTGTCGTCGTCCACCGCCACGATGCCGTGCACGGGATGCGCGTAGGCGAACGTCCGCGCCTGCACGGCCGCATGCGCCGGGTCGGCGAAATCGAGGGTGACGAGTCCGGTGGGATTGGCCCGCTCGAAGGTGCTCGGTCGTTCGGACGCGACCGTCACGTCGACGCCGAGCCGGCGGGCCGCTTCGACGAACGCGACCGTGCGGTACGTGACGGTCGGCAACAGCAGCAGCAGCCGGGGCGAGTAGGGGCGCAGCATGCTGCGCCCTTACTTTTTCGCGGCGGCGAAGTAGGGGTTCGAGCCGGCGGTGTGGTCGGTGATGTCGACGATGCCCTTCACGTCGGGGACGTGCTGCTGCAGCATGGCTTCGATGCCCTGCCGCAGGGTGACGTCCGCCATCCCGCACCCCTGACAACCGCCGGCCATGCGGACCATGACCACGGCGTCCTGCACGTCGATCAGCTCCACCCGGCCGCCATGCCGGGCGACCATTGGATTCACCTGGCTTTCGAACAGGTCGGCGACGCGCTCGTACAGCGCATCGTCCGCCGTAGCGCTCCCCGTTGCGGCGGGTTTGGACGCCACCGCCGGCTGTCCCGCCGCCAGCGCGGCGCGGATCGCCTGGCCCACCGCTTTCCCCACCCCCGGCCAGGGCGCGGGGCTGCGCTTCACCACCGTCACGAGGTTGCCCGACACGATGACCTCGCTCACGTCCGCCCCCGAGATGGCGAAGATCGCCTCCGCGAGCGGGGAGCCGCGCGCCTCGTCGGGCGAGGCGAACCGCCGCACGCCGCCCGCGTGCACCGGCTCGCTCACCAGAAACTTGCAGCGGCCGTTGTCGATCGGCTCGGCGGTAATGCGGACCTCGGCGCTCATGGTCGAAACTTAGCTTGCCGCCCCCGTCGGCGCGGGCACCGGCCGCATCTGCCGCGCCGCCTGTACCATGTTGCGGAGCGACGGCAGCGTCTCCTCCCAGCCGCGTGTCTTCAACCCGCAGTCGGGGTTCACCCAGATCTGCCGGTCGCCGAGCACCTCCTGCATGCGCTTGAGCGCCTGCACGATTTCCGCGGTGCTCGGCACGCGCGGCGAGTGGATATCATAGACGCCCGGCCCGATCTCGTTGGGATAACTGTACTCCTTGAACCCCTCGAGCAGCTCCGACCCCGAGCGCGCATTCTCGATCGACACGACGTCCGCATCCATTTTCTCGATCACGCGGATCACGTCGTTGAACTCGCTGTAGCACATGTGGGTGTGGATCTGAGTCGCATCCGACACACCCGCGGTCGCCAGCCGGAATGCGTTCACCGCCCACTCGAGATAGCCCGGCCAGTCGGCCCGGCGCAGCGGCAGGCCCTCCCGCAGCGCCGGCTCGTCGATCTGTATCACCCGAATCCCGGCCGCCGCCAGGTCGGTCACTTCGTCCCGGATCGCGAGCGCCAGCTGCTTCGCCGTCTCCGCTCGCGGCTGGTCGTCGCGCACGAACGACCACTGCAGGATCGTGACGGGACCCGTCAGCATGCCCTTCATCGGGCGCGCGGTCTTGGACTGCGCGAACGTGCTCCAGCGCACCGTCATCGCCTTGGGGCGCGAGACATCGCCATAGATGATCGGCGGCTTCACGTAGCGGCTGCCGTACGACTGCACCCAGCCGTGCTCCGTGAACGCGAACCCTTCGAGCTGCTCGCCGAAATACTCCACCATGTCGTTGCGCTCGAACTCGCCGTGCACCAGTACGTCCAGTCCCAGCTCTTCCTGCAACTTGAGCGTGCGCGTGATCTGCTCGGCGATGAACGCGTCGTACGCCGCCGCCGTCATCTTGCCGTCATGGAGCTTCTTGCGCGCGTTCCGCACTTCGGCCGTCTGCGGGAATGAGCCGATGGTGGTGGTCGGGAACAGCGGCAGCCGCAGCTGCTTCTTGCGCCGCGCGGCATGCGGCGAGGTGCGCCGCATGTCGTGCTCGGTGACCCCGCGGGCGCGCTGCTTCACCGCGGGATTGTGAATGCGGCGCGAAGTGCGCCGGCCGGCGAGCGCCCGCGTGTTGGCGTCGAGCTGGGCCGCCACGCTGTCCCGCCCCTCGCGCAGCGCCCGCCCCAGGGTCGCCACCTCGACGAGCTTCTGCTTCGCGAAGGCCAGCCACCCTTTCAATTCGCTGTCGAGCCGCGTTTCCAAATCGAGGTCGATCGGCACGTGCTGCAGCGAGCACGACGGCGCCACCCACAATTGGGCCGCACCGGCGCGCTCGAGCGCGTCCTCCAGCTGGCGCAGCACCGCCGGGAGATCCGCTTTCCAGATGTTCCGCCCGTCGATCACGCCGAGCGACAACACCTTCCCTTCACGCCCGCCCCCGGACGGCCACGCCTGGAGCAGCGCGTCGAAGCGGCCGCCGGCGCGGACCACGTCGAGGTGCAGCCCGGCGACCGGCAGCTCGAGCGCTGTCGACAGATTATCGTCGAGCCCCGCGAAGTAGGTAGCGACCAGGATCTTCAGCTTCGGCACCCGCTCTGCGAGGAACTGATAGGCGCGCACGAACGCGGCGCGCTCGGCGGGCGTGCGGTCGAGCGCGAGGCACGGCTCGTCCAGCTGCACCCACGTCGCGCCAGCGGCGGCGAGGCGCGACAGCACCTCCGCATACACCGGCAACAGCGCGTCGAGCAGCGTGAGGCGGTCGAACCGCGCGGTACGCGCCTTCCCGAGCAGCAGGAACGTCACCGGCCCGATCAGCACGGGCTTGGTGTGGATGCCCAGCGCTTTCGCCTCCTGGAACTCGTCCACCGGCTTGGAGGATGACAGCCGGAACGTCTGTCCCGGCTCGAACTCGGGCACGAGATAGTGGTAGTTGGTATCGAACCACTTGGTCATTTCCATCGCCGTCACGTCCCGTCCGCCCGACTGTACGCCGCGCGCCATCGCGAAGTACGTGTCGATGTCCACCGGCCCCCCGGCCCAGCCGTAGCGTTTCGGCACGGCGCCCACCAGCGCGCAGGTGTCGAGCATGCGGTCGTAGTACGAGAAGTCGTTCGACGGGATGAGATCGATGCCGGCGTCCTGCTGCAACCGCCAGTGGCGGGCGCGCAACTCGGCGCCGGTCTTGAGGAGGTCCGGCAAGGAGACCTTGCCGCCCCAGTAGCCCTCGGTGGCGCGCTTCAGCTCCCGCGCGGCCCCGAGGTGCGGGAAACCGAGATTGTGGGCGATGGGCATAGGGTATGGAATCTACCTACGCCCGGGCCCGGAAGTAACGCGCCCGCGGGCACCGCGGCGTCAGGGCTTGTGCTTCGGCTTCCGTTGCCCGGGCGGGACCCAGTCGGGGTTGCGCCCCGGCGGCAGGCCGCCGGCGGCGCGCGCCAAGCCGGCTGCGGCCTGCGCTGGTGTGGCACCCTGCGCCACGCCCGTCTGCACCTGGCCGGGCAGGCCGAGCAGGTCGCTCTGCGACCGGCCGTCGCTGATCAACCCCTGCAGCAGCGTGAGCACCTGCTTCGCCGGCACGCCGAGAGCCGCCAGCGTGGCGGCTACCCGGAGCGTGAGGGTGGGATCCTGCGGCGGCCGGCTCACACGCACCAGATCGCTTACCTCGCGTCCAGTGAGCCCGGCGTTGAGGGCGTCCGCTCCCCCCTCCACAACGTCTCCGCCGGGCGTGGAGACGCCGCCTTCGCGCACGGCCGCCATGGACTGCCCGAGGCGTCCGGCCAGCGCGCGCACGGCCGCGATTACCCGGTCGGCGGGTACGCCCTTCGCGGCACCCTCGATCGCCTTTTGCACCAGCGGATCGATCGGGAGGCCCTGCACCGCGGCGTCCGCCGCGATGCGCTGGACGGCCCGTTGCACCTCTGGTGAGACACGCCGGTCGAGGCGCGGCCACACGTCCTGAGCGTCGAGCGCACCGGTGAGGGTCGAGCCCAGCAGGAGGGTGAGTACCAGACCGATTGTCCTCACAGGTGCGCTCCTTCGGCGGTCACCGCGACGACGCTGTTGCGGCGACCGAATCCGTCGTCCACCGCTGGGGCGCTCGGATCCACCACCCAGCGTGCACCATCCACGACAAAGGCGTACTGATGCTGCCCGACGGGAAGCGCGAGGGTGGTCGTCCACACACCGCTCGTACCGGCCGGCGCGAGTAGCGCGGCGCCGCGGTCCCACTGATTGAAGGTGCCCGCCACCGCGACGCGTCGTGCGCCGGGTGCGTACAACACGAACCGCACGAAGACCGAATCGCGCGTGCCGCCGCGCGCCTGGACGCCGGGCACCGGCGCCGGCACGGCGCGCCCAAGCAGCAGCGCCAGGGCGGCTGCCGCGGCAAGGGCGCCGGCCCACACAGCCCACGGGCGCACTCGCAACCGCAGCTCCACGTCTCGCGGCGTGTTGAGCCACCGCCAGGCGCGCCCTGCGGGCGACTTGGCATGCCGACGCACGACGGCCATGACTCGGGCATCGAGCGCCGGTGACAACGTGACCGGCGTCCGATCGACCGCCGCGAGCAGGCGGAGCGCCTCCTCGCCCTCGGCGCGCAACTCGGGCGGCAGGTCGGCCAGCGAGAGGTCGCCGTCCAGAAGCTGCTTCACCCGCAGGTCAAAGGTCTTCATCGGTACTCCTTCATCAGTTCTCGCAACCGGTCATACGCCCGGTGCATCCGCATCTTCAGCGAGGCCACCGTGGCCCCGGTGCGCTGCGCGATCTCTTCGTAGGGCATTCCCGCCACATGCTTCAGCACGAATGCTTCCCGCTGCTCCGGTGTCAGCTGCCCGAGGGCCAGCTCCAACTCCCGGGCTTGCTCGCGCCGCTCCATGGCGCCGTCGGAGCGCTCCGGCGACGCGAGCGCCTCGGCTGCGTCCTCCGGCAAGCGTCCCTCGCGCCGGTGCCGTCGTCGCTCAGCGAAGCAGCGGTTCCGCAGGATCAGGAACAGCCACCCGCCAAACTTGTCGGGCTCCCGACAGTCCGCCAGCCGATCGAACGCGCGCACCAGGGCGTCTTGCACCGCATCCTCGGCGACGTCCCGGGAGCCGAGCATGCGCGCCGCGTAGCGCGCGAACCGATCGCGGTAGCGCCGCACCAGGACGGCATAGCGCTCGACGTCGCCCGCCAGCACCGCCCGCACGACCTCCGCATCCGTCGCCTCACCCTCGAGACCCAACAGAACCCCCACCGCCGGAAGTGATGCAGGGGATGGTAGAGGACCGGGGTGTCGCGGGCAACCAGTCCCAGGCCTAAAGAGTCCCCATCGGTAACTTTGGTAACGCCCAGCCCCGTAAGCACTTCCGGCCGTAAGCGTTACCTGGCCCCGGTTGCGACAGTCTTCATGGCGTCATGCTCTACGACACGACCCTGGTAGCGGACCGTCAGCTCCTGGACGGTGTGGCGCGCGGCGAGGCGGAAGCCCTGCGCGCCCTGCATCAACGTCACGGCGAGAGTATTTACGCGCTCGCCTACGGGATGCTCGCTGACCCAGGTGACGCGGAAGAGGTGGTTTCCGAGACGTTCGCTCACCTCTGGCGCATCGCCGCACGGTTCGTCGCCACGACGAACCAGTCGGTGTCGGTTTGGCTCAAGGAGATCGCCCGGACCCATGCTCGCGGCCTGCTCCTGGCGCGGGAATGGCCCGGTAGATTGAGCGCGCCTTCCCGACGGGCCCCCACATCACCATGATCGAGGAGGTCCGATCGGGCTGGCATCGACCCTAAGGCGTCGACTGCGTACGGTTTCACAACCAGTTCCGTAGGGGCGCATTCCAGTGCGCCCCTATTGCTTTCGCCCGCCGTTTCCGTCCTCCGCGGCGCGGGCTAGCTTTGCACCGTGAGGCGAAGAATCGTGCTGCTGGCGGCGGCGATTGCCTGCGCCGCGCCGGCAGCGGCCCAAGTCGATGGGTCCGTCGGCGTGGGCGCGGGTACCGTGCGTTATCCTGGGGGAACGAGCTTCGGCTCGGCGATCCTCTCACCGGGCGTTCGGTACACGAGTAACGCGCTGGTCGCGGACCTCTCGAGCTCGATCGCCTCGCTCCCCGGTGGGGAATGGGCCGGCCTGGGTCTGGCGAATTTGTCGGCGGTTACCGTCCCGTCCGCCGGCGGACGCCAGCTCGGCGTCGAAGCGACGTTTGCGGGCACCACGGTCACGGGCGCAGGCCCGACCGCCGCGGCGCACGCGATGGGGGAGCTGCGCTGGTCCGCCGCTACCTGGGGTGGCGGCTTCGCGGCCGGACCCTCTACCGGGTTGATCTCGGGCGAGCTGCCCGTGACGGCGCTGCACACGCGCGCGCGCCTGTGGTGGCGGCCCGGCGAGGCCGCGACATCGCCGACCGTGCAGCTGAGCGTCGAGCCGACACACTTTCCCGATGGCTGGTTCACGGACGCCGGCGCGGGCGCGACGTTCGAGCGCGGTCGGGCCGTCGTATCCCTCTTGACCGTGGCACGGCTCTCGTCCTCGTACGGCTCGACCGCCGCTGCCAGCATGTATCTACAGCTGTTCGTCAGGCCACGCGTATCGCTGGAGCTCGGCGCCGGGAGCTCGCTGAGGGAGCCCTACCAGGGGCTTCCGCGCGCGGGGTTCATCACACTCGGCGTGCGATTCCACAAGTCTCCGCACGTGCCGCCCGTCCCCGCCGTCCCCCGGTGGGCACCCCTGGTACCAGCATCGCGTGGCGACAGCCTAGTCGTGCAGTTTCGGATGCCCGGCGCCCGCGTCGTCGCGATCGCGGGCGACTGGAACACCTGGCAACCGGTGCGGCTGCGCCCAGTGGGCGACGACGTGTGGGAGGGCACGCTGCTGCTGCGACGGGGACTGTACCATTTCAACCTGCAGCTAGACGGATCGCACTGGGTGGTGCCGAACGGTGTCGCGACGGTCCCGGACGGGATGGGTGGGATGGTGGCGGTCCTGGTTGTGCCATAAGTCGCAAAGTTGCTTGACGGGGGTTGGATTGACCCATAGTGTCGGGGCGGCGTGCTGGTCGCTCTTCTCCCTCCCCGAGGTCACTATGGGCAAGATCAACTGGGGTCGCGTGGTGCTGGGCGGGCTGCTGGCGGGCGTGGTGCTGAACATCGTCGACTTCCTCACCTACGGCGTATGGCTCAAGGCGGACATGGCCGCCGCGATGACGGCGCTCGGCAAATCGCCGGCGGCGATGGACAGCGCGATTCCCCTGTGGGTGGCGCTGGATTTCGTGTCCGGGATCGGCCTGGTGTGGGTGTACGCGGCCATCCGGCCGCGGTTCGGCGCGGGAGTGAAGACGGCGGTGATCGCGGGGCTGGCCGTGTGGTTCTTCGTCGGTCTGCTGCACGCGATCGGCGAAGCGCCCATGGGCATGATGCCGCAGCGCCTGATGACGATCGGCACGTGCGTGGCACTGATCTCGATTCCCCTCGCGACCGTCGTGGGGGCGTACGTCTACAAGGAGATGTAGAAAGCAACAAGGCGATGGAGAAAGCGACGAGGGGCGCCAGGTGCGGCGCCCCTCGTCAATTCCGTCCCGCTCCCTCCACCACCAGCCTATGTCAGCGGCGGCTTGCAGGTCACCACGCCTGGGATTACCTCGGTCGCGGTGAGACTGCGCGCATCGCACTCTCCCTTCGGGACAGGCATAAGCGGGGGGACGAAGCCCCCGGGAACGTCAAGCGGAATGTCTCCGAGCTTGCTAAAGCGCCGAGCGTCAATCCAGCGGGTACCCTGCTCCCACAAGAGTGAGAAGCGCCGCTCGTACATCAAAGCCGTCACGAACGCTGCGTCCGGGCTAGCGGCCGTGACCGTCGTCGCCGCCAGTTTTCCGGAGTTCTGCCGGACGTTGTTGAGATCGGCAATAGCCTGGAGCTTACCGCCAGCGCCGCCAGCGAACCACTGGGCCTCGGCGTCAAGCAGGATCAGCTCCTCGTTCTTGATGATCGGGACGGGGTGACTAGCGTCCGCCTGTCCGTTCGAGAAGTACAGGACGAACTTGAGTTGTCCGGGAATCGGAATGCTCCCGAGCAGCGCGATCTGGGTGTCCTGCGCGGCAGCGATCTTGTCCAGCACGCGCTGGTCCTTGGCACCACCGGAGGCGGGCTGCGTGTCGGCGTCGGTCCGATTGTCCTGAAGCGCGAAGAACGTCAGCGCATTGAGCGGATCCGACAGCGTGTTGGTCTGGTCTCCGGGGCCGGTGGAGAAGTCGAAGTACGCCCCGTCCTGGAAGGTCGCCGGAGCGGAGTTGAGGAAAGACGCTCCGAGCGCCGTGATCGCGGCACCGTAGCATGCGGCTCTATTGCCGGCGCACCCGGTAGCGTCGGTGGCGCGCAGTACGTTCGCCTTGGCGGCCAGGGCCCGGTTGAACCTCAGGAACGTGGCGGGCGTGGCGAAAGCGGAAAAACCCGGCGGCACGTGGAAGAAGAAACTCGAGCCTCCGGCGGCGAGATCCGTGGCCGCGCTGTTGAGCACGCCGATGATGTAGGCGTAGACACTGTCTTGCCGCACGAAGGGCGCGGGAGGAGCGTCGACGGGACGATCTACATCGACTGGTGCTCCAAGCGAGTCCCGTGTCTCGACGACGTAAAGGAGCGCTAGCGCCTTGAGGGTGTTCGCCACCCCGCGCGCGCCGGCGACCTCCGCCGCGCTGAGTTGGTCCGTGGCGGGCAACGACGCGGTTCCATTACTTGCGAGCGCCTGCAAGAAGATGTGGACCGTGCGGATGTGGGCATAGCGGTCGATCCACAGAGTGCCTCCGAAGCTGCCACCCGCGACCACAGGTCCGAAGTACGGCTCGATGAAATCTGGCTGATTGTTGCCCGAAAGGTTGATCCCCTCGCGGCCCATCGAGCCGAGGCGCCAGATGAGCGCTTGAATGCCACTGCGGGCACCCGCAAACAAACCGGTCGCGGTCGCGGAAAGCTTCGAACGCGTGGGGTTCTTCACTAGGTCATCCAACGTCGGCTGGTTGTCGTTGGTGATGTCGAAGTTGCAGGCCGCCAGAGCGAGGAGGCCGGCCGCGATCGCGAAGTGTCTCGTGCGCATGGTCAGAACCCCGCCTGGATGGTGAAGAAGAACTGTCGCGAAGGCGGATACGGTCCCAGGTCGATGTTGCGAGTGACCGCCTGAGCGCCATAGTTGGACACTTCGGGGTCGTAGCCGAAGTAGTTGGTGACCGTGATCAGGTTCACGCCTTCGACGCTGACGCGCGCCGACGTCGCCCCGAACCAGCTCGCCCATCGCTCGGGCAGGTCGAGGGAGAGACTGGCATTGCGAAGCTTAAGGAACGTCGTGGACTGCACGAACGGTCGGGCGTCACCCGTGTTGATGCACGCATCATAACGCGCGGCACCGGCGGGTGTGCCGCCGTCGGGGGCGAGGTTATTGCAGTCGTATAGCGAGAGCGTCTGGTTCTGTGCCACCCCGCCGTACTGCCAATCCCACAGGAACGACAGGTTTGCGCGGTGATACGTGAGGTTGTTCAGGAACGACCAGCGGAACTTGGGGTTCGCCTGGCCGAGAGAGATGGTATTTCCCTTGTCGTCGGTGCCGATGATCTGCGTGATCGGCTGCCCCACCTGGACGAAGAACTCCCCGAAACCGAGGCCGTAGCCCGCGTTCGCCGGGCGGAACCCCTGCGCGCCGCCGGGGAGGGTGAGCGACAGTACCCTGTTCCGGATGCTCGTGAAGGTAGTACGGAAGACCCAGCTCGCGTGCTCCGTCTGGAGCGGCGTGAGACCGGCCGCGATCTCTAGCCCCTCGTTCTTGATCTTTCCCGCGTTGGAGAACGCTAGGGAGAAACCTGTATTGGGTGCAGGGGTGATCGGGACGAGCAGGTCGCTGGTCTTCCGTTGGAACAGGGTGAGCTCCATCGTGGCGCGCCCGCTGGCCAGTGTCGCGTCCACGCCGGCTTCGATCTCGCGAGTGCGCTCGGGCTGGATGTTCGCGTCCCCCGCGACGCCGCCGTTGATCGGAACCGCGATTCCCGCGTTCCCTCCGATCACGAGCCCGCCCTGCAGCGACGTGAATTTCTGACCAAACAGGGGCTGATTGCCAGTCTCGCCGTAGGCGAAACGCAGTTTCACCTCCGTGCCAGCGCCCAAGAGTTCCGGGAACCGGTAGGAGCCCGTCGCAGCGGGGAAGAAGTAGAATTTTTTCACGTCACCGTTGGCGCTGGAGCGTTCGGCGCGCACGCTGCCCGAGAGCAGCAGGCGCTCACGTACACCGAGCCACTCTTCGTGGCCGTACAGCGCGATGGTGCGCTCGTGCGTGTTCTCTTCGAACGGCGTCACGACCGAGCCCTGATTGATGTTCTGTTGACCGGGCAGCAAGCCGCTCGCGATGATCCGCGAGCGCGACAGCTGACGGTCCTCCCATTGAACGCCGACGGCGGTCGTCGCTTTCCACGAGCCGCTCGCCGGCGTGTACGTGTGGATCGCGTTGCCGTTCCAGTTCGCAAACCGGCTGTCAGCATTGCTCAATGTCGACGTCCCGGGATTCGTCTGGCGCGCCTCGAAAAAGAGCTCCGGCGGCGCGAAGATTTCGTCCTTCTGGCTGAAGAAGTCGATCCCACCCCCGCCGACGAGCTTCAACCCGTGCCGCGCGCTCTGCACGGCCTGGAATGACGCCGTGAGTCCCCCGGTGAAGCGCAGCACCGTTTCGCCGGTCTTGCCGACCGCCGTCGTCTGCAGCGGGTTCGAACCGAAGTAGCTCAGCCCGCCCGGATCGGGATACACACCGTTCACGGGCACCAAGGGCACGAAGCCCGGGATGTAGGCGATTGCGTAGGTGACACTCGCGCCGGCGTTGTCGTTGTTGGTGAACCCGCGCTGCGCCGTCGAACGATTGAAGGCCGAGTTGAACGAGATGTTGAACCGATCTGAGAACGTCTGGTCCAGGTTCGCGCGCAATGCCTGCCGCTGGGCGCCCGTGTTCTGAATGATCCCGCCGTCGCCCTTCACGTTGCCCGACAGGAAATATCGCGTCGCGCCGGCGCCGCCCGAGACGTCGAGCTGGGTCTCGTAGTTGGTCGGCTTGTTGCCGGCAAGTTCCTGTAGATGGTCGTAGGTAGGGAGCACCCCATTGACTTCGTAGGACCGGATCAAGGCGGTGTCGCCAAACTGCGCGAACGCGGTAGTGGTGTCGAAGACCCGGGTCCCCGGTCCGCGCTGCAGCGCCGAAACGCCGATCCGCTGGATGATGTTGGCCCGCGCTTTGCCCGCCTTGCCGCGATTCGTCGTAATGATCACGACGCCGTTCACGCCCTTCGACCCATAGATCGACGAGGCGGCAGCGCCCCGCAGAATTTCGACCGATGCGACGTCGTTGGGATTCAGGTCGGCCAGCCGGTTGACGGGGTCGTCCTGTTTCTCGCCGTCGTTGCGCGTCGATTGCGGATTGCCGCTCCCCGTCACCGAGAACAGCCCGCTGGAGAGCGATGCGTCACTGATGATCACGCCATCTACGACGTACAGAGGATTGGCCGAGCCGATCACCGTGTTAGAGCCGCGGATCTGCACTTGAGTGCCGCCGCCCGGGGCTCCCGAGTTCTGCTGGATGTAAGCGCCCGGGACGCGCCCCGCGAGCGCCCGGTCGAGCGAGGGTGCCGGCGCGGAGGTAATGTCGGCTCCGGCGACGACCGACGTCGCGATCGCGGCATTGCGCCGCTCGACGCCCGTCGCCTGGCCTGTCACGACCACCGCCTCGAGGTTGAACACGTCGGGCTCGAGGGTCGCGTCCGCCGTGTTCTGAGCGGCCGGGACCTGGACCTCGCGCCGCTTGAACGCGATGCGGCGGAACACCAGCGTGACGGCGCCGGCCGGTGCCGCGATCGCATAGCGGCCCTCGGCGTTCGTCACCGCGGCGAACGCGGTGCCGGTGACGGAGACGGCGACGCCCGCCACCGGCTCGCTGGTCGCGCCCGACGTCACTCGACCGGTGATCTGGCGTTGCTGCGCCGACACAGCCACCACGCCGACCAACGTCGCCAGCGCCAGCGTGAGCAGGGGAATGCGCGTTAC
>DATNOH010000012.1:0-10196 GCA_035601435.1 Gemmatimonadales bacterium
ACGTAATCGAGCACGGGCTCGAACGACGCCGGAGTGGTCTTGGTGATGTCGTTCGGCAGCTCGTCCAGCGTGTAGCCGACGGCCAGCTTGGTGCCGATGCGGGCGATCGGGAATCCGGTCGCCTTGGACGCGAGCGCGGACGAGCGCGACACGCGCGGGTTCATCTCGATCACCAGCATCTCGCCGTCGGCGGGGTTGACGGCGAACTGGATGTTGCAGCCGCCCGCCTCGACGCCGATCTCCCGGATGACGGCGATGGCCGCGTCGCGCATGCGCTGGTACTCGCGGTCGCTCAGGGTCATGGCCGGCGCCACCGTGATGGAGTCGCCGGTATGCACGCCCATGGGATCGAGGTTCTCGATCGAGCATACGATGACCACGTTGTCCCGCCGGTCGCGCATGACCTCGAGCTCGAACTCCTTCCAGCCGAGCACGCTGCGCTCGATCAGGGTCGTGTGCAGCGGCGACAGCTCCAGCGCCCGCTCCACCATCTCCTCGAACTCGGCGCGATTGTAGGCGATGCCGCCGCCCGTGCCGCCCAGCGTGTACGAGGGTCGAATGATGGCGGGGAACCCGGTCTCGCCCACGGCAGCGATCGCTTCCGCCACGGACGCCACGGTGCGGCCCACCGGCGTGGCAAGCCCGATGCGCCGCATCGCGGCGCCGAACTCCGCCCGGTCTTCCGCCATCTGAATGGCCCGCGCGTTCGCGCCGATCAGCTCCACGCCGAAGCGCTCCAGCGTGCCGTCCTTGACCAGCGCCATCGCCACGTTGAGCGCGGTCTGCCCGCCCATCGTCGGCAGCAAGGCGTCGGGGCGCTCCCGCTCGATCACCTTGCGCACCCACTCCGGCGTGACCGGCTCGATGTAGGTGCGGTCCGCGAGCTCCGGGTCCGTCATGATCGTCGCAGGGTTCGAGTTGACCAGCACGACGACGTAGCCCTCTTCCCGGAGGGCCTTGGCGGCCTGGGTGCCCGAGTAGTCGAACTCCGCGGCCTGGCCGATCACAATCGGCCCGGACCCGATCAGCAGGATCCGTTCCAGGTCAGTCCGCTTGGGCATCGATCACATCACGTAACGTGTCGTCCAGTGTGTAGCGGGGCACCCAGCCCGTGGCAGCGCGCAGCTTGGCCGCGTCGCCTACGAGATGGAAGATGTCCCCGCCGCGCACCAACTCCGGGTCGGCTTCGGGAATCGGCCGGGTGCCGATCAGGTCGGCCATCCGAAAGAATACCTCTTCGAGCGAGACGGCCTGCCCCGAGGCGACATTGTAGGTCTCGCCCGGTTGCCCTTTGACCAGGAGCCGCGCGTACGCGTCCACCACGTCGCGCACGTGGAGAAACTCCCGCACCGGCTCCAAGTTGCCCACCTTCACCACCGGCGCCTGCACCCGCTTCGCGAACCGCAGCCGCTCCGCGAAGGCCGGCACCACGAAGCGCGTGTCCTGGCCCGGCCCCGTGTGCGCGAACGATCGAGCCACGATGACCCTGAGGCCGGTGCGATGCCACGCTTCGAGCCCGGCCAGCTCCGCGCCCGCCTTGCTCGCCGCGTAGGGCGAGCATGGGGCGACGGGGTCGGTCTCGCGGCGCGGCCGCGGCTCGCGCGCGGCGCCGTACACCTCCCCCGTCGAGACGACGAGCACCACCGGGTCGGCGCGTCCCGTCCGCTTCGCTTCCGCGAGCACGTGCACCACCCGCGCCGTGCCGGCGGCGTTCACCGTCCAGGCGTAGCCCGGATCGCGCGTCGCCTCGGTACCCGACGAGATGGCGGCGAGGTGCAGCACGGCGTCGTAGGGCAGGTCCACCACCTTCCGCACCGAGTCGGCATCCAAGAGCTCGAGCGGCAGCCACCGCACCGCCTCCCGCTCCGCCGGCGCGAGATCGGCCGCCGGGGGGACCGGCGCCGGGCTCTGGCCCGGCCGCACGGCGCCGTACACCTCGCGGCCGTCGCTCAGCAGCCGCCGAATCACCCAGCGGCCTACGAACCCGTCGGCCCCGGTCACGAGCACCTTCACGACAGCCGCTCCAGGTCCGCGTCCACCATCATGCGCACCAGATCGGCGAAGCTCGTCTGTGGCGTCCAGCCGAGCTCGCGTACCGCCTTGCTCGGATCCGCCTGCAGGGCGTCGACTTCCGCCGGCCGCACGAAACGGGGGTCCACTTTGACGTGTTGCTTCCAGTCGAGCCCCGCATGCGTGAATGCGAGCTCGCACAGCTCACGCACCGAGTGCGTCGCTCCCGTACCCACCACGTAGTCGGTGGGCTTGGGCTGCTGCAGCATGCGCCACATCGCGTCCACGTAATCGCCCGCGAACCCCCAATCCCGACGGGCGTCGAGGTTGCCGAGGTGCAGCTCGCGCGCCTTTCCTTTCACAATGCGGGCGACGCCGTCCGACACCTTGCGCGTGACGAACTCGAGCCCGCGGCGCGGCGATTCATGATTGAACAGGATGCCGCTGACCGCGTACAGCCCGTAGGACTCCCGATAGTTCACCGTGATCAGGTGGCCGTACACCTTCGCGACGCCATAGGGGGAACGCGGATAGAACGGGGTCGTTTCGCGCTGCGGCGTCTCCCGCACCTTGCCGAACATTTCGGACGAGCTCGCCTGGTACACGCGCGCCGTCGGGTACGCGAGTCGCACGGCCTCGAGCAGGCGCGTGACCCCGAGCGCGGTGAACTCGCCGGTGAGCACCGGCTGGGTCCACGACGTGGGGACGAAGCTTTGAGCCGCCAGATTGTAGATCTCGTCCGGCTTCGCGTCGCGTACCACGGTCGTGAGGGAGTGCTGGTCCAGCAGGTCCGCGGGCACGATGTGGATCCGGTCCAGCAGGTGCCCGATGCGCTCGTACGAATCGTGCGACGTGCGACGGACCACTCCCACGACCTCGTAGCCCTTCGCGAGCAGCAGCTCGGCCAGATACGAGCCGTCCTGTCCCGTGATGCCGGTGATCAATGCCGTGCGTCGGGGTTGCCCGGGCCGGCGGGCCGGCTTAGCTTTAGGCCGCTTTTTCGAGACGCTCATTTCTTTCGTCGGGCAGGCCCATGGCGCGAGTGTGTGAGATCTGTGGCAAGGGCCCCATCACGGGGCACAATGTCAGCCACGCGAACAATAAGACGAACCGGCGCTGGTATCCCAACCTCCAGCGCGTGCGCGCGGTGGTGAACGGCGCCACGCGTCGGCTGCGGGTCTGCACCCGCTGCCTCAAGTCGAACCGCGTCACCAAAGCGGCGTAACGAAAAGGGGGACCATGGGTCCCCCTCGCTGCTCCAGCCGCCGTTTTTCTCCGCCCGTCGGTCGGTCACTCACCCAGCAGTTCGATCCGAGCCACCTCGGCGCCGTCGCCTTGGCGATGGCCCAGCTTGGTGATGCGCGTGTAGCCGCCGGGCCGTGCCGCGAACCGCGGCCCCAGGTCCTTGAACAGCTTGTGGGTCACGTCGCGGTCCTTGAGCCGCCGCTCCACCAGCCGCCGCGCGTGCAAGTCGCCGCGCCGCGCCAGGGTGATGAGCCGCTCGGCGTAGGGCCGGAGCTCTTTCGCCTTCGCCTCGGTGGTGACGATGCGGTCGTGCCGAAACAGGCTCGTGGCCATGTTCGCCAGCAACGCCTTCTTGTGGCTCGCGGTGCGTGAGAGCTGGCGTCCCTTGGCACGGTGCCGCATTACTCGATGTCTCCCTCGCTCGCCTGCGCCTGCGGCGCCGCGCCGGCGTCGACCACCTTCAGCTCGTCTTCGGTCTCCTCGAACTTCATGCCGAAGTTGAGCCCCTCGCGGCGCAGCAGCTCGGCGATCTCACCGAGCGCCTTCTCCCCGACGTTCTTCACCTTGAGCAGGTCTTCCTCGCGGTACTGCACCAGATCGCCCAGGGTCCGAATGTTGGAGTTCTTGAGCGAATTGACCGACCGCACCGAGAGCCCCACATCGTCGATCGAGCGGGCGAGCACCTCGCGCAGCCGGCTGGTCGCCGCGCCGCCGTTCCCCGCCGGCTGGGCCGCGACCATGGGCACCTTGCCGAAGTCCACGAAGAAGCGGAAGTGTTCCTGCGCCAGCGCCGCGGCGTACGCGACGGCGTCCTCGGGAGAAATGGTCCCGTTGGTCTCGACCGTCAGGGTGAGCCGGTCGTAATCGGTGCGCTGCCCGACGCGTGTCTCGGCGACGGTGAAGTTGGCGCGTCGAACGGGATTGTAGATCGAATCCACGCGGACGACGTCCACCGGCATGGTGCGGTCGACCGGGTGCTGCTCGGCCTCGACGTAGCCGCGCCCCTTGTTCACATACAGCTCGCCGCCGATCTCGCGGTCGTCCTGCACGGTGAACAGCAGCTGGTCGGGATTCACGATGCTCACCGCGCTGTGCGTCTCGATGTCGCGCGCATACACGGGACCGGCCTTGTCGTGCTTGATGTGCAGCACCGCTTCGTCCACGTCCGGCGCGAGCACCAGCGTCAGCTGCTTCAGCCGCTGAATGATCTGATGCACGTCCTCGACCACCCCGGGGATGGTCTGGTGCTCGTGCACGACGCCGTCCAGGCGGAACGCCCAGACAGCCGCGCCCCGCAGCGACGAGAGCAGCATCCGCCGCAGCGAGTTGCCGAGGGTGTAGCCGTAGCCCCGCTCGAGCGGCTGGAGCCGGAACTCGGCGGCATTCGGGTTGTCCTCCCGCTTGGTCATCTCGACCAAGTGGGGGCGGACCAACCCGCTCAAATCAAGAGTCGTCATCACTTGGAATAGAGCTCGACGATTAACTGTTCTTGCGCGGCGATCGGGATGGCGTCGCGGGTGGGCCGCTGCGTCATCCGTCCGAGCGCCTTGTCGGTATCGACCTGGATCCAGGACACGGGTTGCTGCCGGCCGAACTGCTCGAGTGCATGCTTTACCAGCACGAGCTCGCGGCTCGCGTCGGCGATTTTCACCTCGTCGCCCGGCCCGACGCGATAGGACGGGACATCCAGGGTGCGGCCGTTCACCTGGACGTGGCGGTGCCGCACCAACTGGCGCGCCTGCCGGCGCGACACGGCAAAGCCCATCCGATAGACGAGATTGTCGAGGCGGCTCTCCAGTGCGACGAGCAACGCCTCACCGGTCACGCCGGGCTCCTTGAGCACGCGATCGAAAATGTTCCGGAACTGCCGCTCCGAGAGCCCGTAGATCCGCTTGACCTTTTGTTTCTCGCGCAGCTGGCGCTGATAGTCTGACGCCTTGCGCCGCCGCCCCGACGACTGACCATGCTGGCCCGGCGCGTAGGCGCGCCGCTCCACCGCGCACTTCTCGGTGAGACAGCGTGTCCCTTTGAGGAACAGCTTCGTCCCCTCGCGACGGCACAGCTTGCAGGCAGGCCCGGTGTAGCGTGCCATGACCTAGACCCGCCGCTTCTTGGGCGGCCGGCACCCATTGTGCGGGATCGGCGTCACGTCGCGGATCGAGCGGATCTGCAGCCCCGCCGTGGCGAGGGCCTGGATCGCGGATTCGCGCCCGGAGCCGGGGCCCTGCACGCGCACGTGCACGCGCCGGACGCCCAGGTTCATCGCCTCGCGAGCCGCCTGCTCGGCCGCCACCGTGGCGGCGAACGGAGTCGACTTCTTCGAGCCCTGGAAACCCGCCTTGCCCGAGGATCCCCAGGTGAGGACGTTCCCCTGCATGTCCGTGATCGTGATGAGCGTGTTGTTGAACGTCGCCGTGATGTGGGCGATGCCTTCGGCCTCGACCACCTTCTTGGCGCGCTTCGCGCCCGCCGCCTTGGCTTGTGCCATTTACTTTTTCAGGAGGGGCTTTTTCTTGCCCGCAATCGCGCGCCGCGGCCCCTTCTTGGTGCGCGCGTTGGTGTGCGTGCGCTGGCCGCGCACCGGCAGATTCTTCCGGTGGCGCGTGCCGCGATAGGTGCCGATGTCCATCAGCCGCTTGATGTTCATCGCCACCTCGGTCCGCAACGCGCCCTCGACCTTGTAGTCCCGCTCGATCACCTGCCGCAGCCGCGCGACCTCCGCGTCGCGTAGATCGCGTACCCGCGCATCCGAATTGACTCCGGTTTCCGCGAGAATCTTCTTCGCGTTTCTCGGACCGATGCCGTAGATGTACGGGAGGGCGTACAAAATTTTCTTGTCGCGCGGCAGGTCGACACCCGCAATGCGTGCCATGTCGTGCTATCCCTGCCGCTGCTTGTGCTTGGGACTGCGCTTGCAGATGACGCGGATGACACCCCGCCGCTTGATCACCTTACAATGCTCGCAAATCGGTTTGACGCTGGTCCGAACCTTCAAACGGCACGCTCCGGGAAAAAATTCCAATTGAGTCTTGAACTATAGACGGGCCCGTAAGTTCACGCAAGGGGCGGGATTACGGCGCACTCCGCAACTCGACGAGTACCCATTCGGCACCCGGTTTTCGAAACCCCAGAAAGATCGTCTCGCGCCGCTCGTCGCTGGTCCCGGCGACGACGTAGCGCCGCTCCAACTCCGCGTAGCCGCGTCCCGGCTCCACCTCGCGGACCGCGCTGACCCGCAACTCTCGCTCGGCTCCCGCGCGCAGGTGGCGGCGTAACAGCTCGATGGCCTGTGCCTTGTCGACCGGGGCCGAGGGGTCCGCCCCGGGGATCTGGAGCACCACACTAGGGCTTTGCCCCACAACCGCTTGCACGTCATGCGCGAGCCAGGCCTGGCGCACGCGTTCGGCCGCCTCCGCGAGCGAGCCCTGGGCGACCCCCCTACCCGCGACCAGCAAGCCGACAACGAGCGCCGGCGCCATCCGCCACCACATCACAGGCTCTCCATCAACCGCTGGTACACCTCACGCGGGTCGGCGGCCCGGGTGATGGGACGCCCCACGACCAAGTGCGTCGCGCCGCGGCCCACCGCGTCCGCAACGCTGATGGTGCGAGCCTGATCGTCCGCCGCGTCGCTGGGTGTTCGCACGCCCGGTACGACGATCCACGGCTCGGGGCCGAGCGTTTCGCGCAGCAGCGTCACTTCATGGCCCGACGCCACAACCCCTCTGAGCCCGGCCGCCAGCGCCAACCTCCCGAGGCGCTCGGCCTCGAACCCCAGGTCGGGCACCCCACGGCCCACCACCCGCTCGAAGTCGCCGGCCTCGTGGGAGGTGAGGACCGTGACGCCGACGACCGCCATGTCGCCCGCCGCCTGCGCCGCGGCGGCGAGCACCGCCGGCCCGCCGAGCGTATGGACCGTGGCCATGGCGACTCCCTGGGCCCGTGCCGCCTCGACCGCCCCCGTCACCACGCTCGGAATGTCATGCCATTTGAGATCGAGAAACACGCGCACGCCGCGGGCGGTGAACTCGCGCACCAGCGCCGGCCCTTCGCGCACATGCAGCACGGGACCGATCTTGGCCCAGCGCAAGCCAGGCAGCCGCGCCGCGAGGTCCAGCGCCTCGCGCCCGCTCGGCAGATCGAATGCGACGATGA
This sequence comes from Gemmatimonadales bacterium, assembly GCA_035601435.1. Classification (GTDB taxonomy): domain Bacteria; phylum Gemmatimonadota; class Gemmatimonadetes; order Gemmatimonadales; family GWC2-71-9; genus AG41. The sequence continues at coordinate 7,411 of DATNOH010000012.1, forward strand.
GCTCAGCCACGCTCGAGCTCTCGCGCCACGCGCTCCGGGACGCGCGGATCGGCGAGTGCCGCCGTGCCGATCGCGACGAGCGCCGCGCCCGCGGTGAGATACTCGCGGGCGTCGCGCGCGGTGCGGATCCCCCCCACTCCGACCACCGGGATCGCGACCGCCGTGCGGACCTTACGCGTGGCCAGGACGCCGATCGCGAGCAGGGCCGGACCGCTGACGCCTCCCGCCCCGTTCCCGAGTCGCTGGTCGAGCATGCCAGGAATCGTGTTGACCAGGGTGACGGCGTCCGCCCCCTCCTGCTCCGCCACCCGTGCCATGCCCGCGATGTCGGGGAGCACGGGGGAAAGCTTCACCGTCAGGGGGCGGGTGGAGACTGCGCGGCACCGGCGCACCAGCTCGCGCAAGCCCTCGGGTGTCGCTCCGAACTCGAGCCCGCCGGCGCGGGTGTTGGGACAGGACGCATTGATCTCGAACGCGGTGATCACCGGGAGATCGGTGAGTCCTGCGATGACCTTCTCATAGTCATCAATGGTCGCGCCGGCCACGTTCACCAGAACACGCGCCCGCCGCGTCGCGCCGGCGAGCCAGGGGAGCTCGTGCTCCCGCACGGCATCGAGTCCCGGGTTCGCCAGTCCAACGGCGTTCAGCATCCCTCCCGTGAACTCGGCGACGCGCGGAGCCGCGTGCCCGCGGCGCGCCTCGGGAGTAACCGCTTTGGTTACGATCCCCCCCAGGGCTTCCAGATCGATGACGCGCGATACTTCGCGCCCGAATCCGGCGGTACCCGAGGCCAGGAGGACGGGATTTTGGAACGAGACGCCGAACAGCGGGATCGGGGATCGGGAGGCCGTCACCGGCCCCTCGCCGGTGCCGCGGTCGCGAGCTTGCGCTCGAACTCGAGCAGATAGGCGACGATGCCGTCGGCGATCGCGCTCGCGATCTTGTGCTGGCCGAGGCTCGATGCGAGGAACGCGCCGTCGGTGCGATTCGTCGCGAACCCCGTCTCGACGAGAATCGCCGGCCGCCGGGCGGTCGTGAGCACGGTGAAACCCGCTTGCTGGACGCCGCGATCACCGCCGGGATGAATCCGGGCCGTCGAGTCCTGGACCAAGCGGGCGAGCTGTGCCGATTCCCGCAGGTATTCGTTCAACTGGAGGTCCCGCAGGATGAACCCCAGCGGACCCGTCGCAGCGCTCGACGTACCCGTCTCGAAGCGGATCACCTCGTTTTCCATTTGTGCCACGCGTTGCTGATCTTCCGTCTTCGCGTCCGAGAGAAAGTAGGTCTCCACGCCGCTCACGCGGTCGGCGCGTCTTCCATCGGGCATCGCGTTGACGTGAATGCTCACGAACAGATCGCAGTCTGCCTTGCAGAATCCCCCGCGATCCGCCAGGTCGATCAGGGTGTCGGTGGAGCGCGTGAGCGACGCACCGATTCCGCGGCGCACCAGCTCCGCCCGCAAGAGCCGGCCGACGGCCAGGGTGATGTCCTTCTCCACGAGGTGGCTCGGGAAATAACGCCCGGGGTTGCCGGGATCGACGCCGCCGTGACCGGGATCGATCACCACGGTATGGCGCAGACGCAGCCCGGTGATCGGGTTCGGTACGGAAGCGGGGCCACGTGGAGCAGGTGGAGAAGGCGGCGCGGTCGCTACCACTGGGCTCGCCACAGGCAGCTCCACCAGTCGTCCCAAATCTCCTGCGGAGGCGGGCTCCCAGCGGTAGCGGCCACCCAGCGCCCGCGGCACGCAGTCCGCCAGCCAGTGGAGCGGCAGAAACACCGTGTCGCGCGCCACATACGGCTCGCCCACGAGCCCATATACCACGCCGCCGGCGCGTACGAACGGCGCCCCCAGCTGGAATACGAACACGACACCGGAGAGACCAACGGTGACCCGCGATCCATCGAGGGCCAGCGTGAGTCCGAGCGGTGAGGCGACTCGGGAGGCCGCCACGGCGGCGGTGCCCCGCTCCGTGGTCACCGGCACACTCGTCTCGCCTCGGGGCGTCGCGATGACAATCGATTGCGGCGGAGGCGTCGTGATCACGAGGACGACCCAGAGGAGCGCGCTCAGGTGCGTTTCCCCTTGACGCCCCGCGCGAGCTCCCGCTCGGCGACGCGCCGCTTCAGCTCCTCGCGCTTATCGTGCTGTTTCTTTGCCTTGGCGAGGGCGATCGCCACCTTCGCGATGCCGTCCTTGAAGTACAGCTCGAGCGGCACGATGGTGAGCCCCTTGCGGCTCGTGCCGCCGATGAGCTTGCGGATCTCCTGGGTGTGAAGCAGCAGCTTGCGAGACCGTGCGGGCGGCGGGTTGTTGTAGCTGCCCGGCAGATACGCGGAGATGGAGAGGCCCTCGAGCCAAACTTCGCCGTTGCGCACGTGCGCGTAAGCCTCACCCAGACTCGCTTTCCCCGCGCGCAGCGATTTGACTTCCGTTCCCGTGAGCACGAGGCCGGCCTCCCACGTCTCCAGGAGATGGTAGTCATGTCGCGCCCGCGGGTTGCGGGCGATGGAGACTTTGTCCACCGGGCCAGCGCAAGATAGAAATCGGGGTGGAAGCGGTCAAGCCAAGAGTTGACTTGATGTTATACCGCCGCCTATATTCGCCGTTCCGCGAACCAGCCGAAGTGGTGGAACTGGTAGACGCGCTGGCTTCAGGAGCCAGTGGGCGCAAGCCCGTGGGGGTTCGAGTCCCCCCTTCGGCATTCCTCGACCGCTCGACGTCTCGACGTCTAGTATCTCGGCAGACTCGGGTCCACGTTCACCGCCCACGCGTCGATCCCGCC
>DATNOH010000013.1:0-2473 GCA_035601435.1 Gemmatimonadales bacterium
GCTCCAGAATGCACGCGAGCTCGGCATCGACCTCTCGACCGTGACGGACGTCGTGCTGAGCCATCACCACGGCGACCATACGGGCGGTCTCGCGACCCTGCGGCGCGAGCTCGCGAAAAAGAACCCGGCCGCGCTGTCCCGAGTGCACGTCGCTCCCGGGATATTCTTGAGTCGTCGCTGCCCGGCTATGGCCGCGGGCGCAAGCAACGGATCGTGTGGCATGACGGGCAATGAGGCGGGTGGCGATGAGGAAGCGAATCCGACGATCGCGGTCAAAAAGGAGCTGGAAGCGCTCGGCGCAACATTCAGCGAGCACCCGAGCGCGGCCGAGCTGCTGCCCGGCGTGTGGGTGACCGGACCCGTCCCCCGACGCTACCCCGAGCGGAACTGGAACCCGGCGATCCAGATCGTCACGCCGGGAGGCCTCGTACCGGACTCGGTTCCTGAGGACATGTCGCTGGTGATCCGCACAGACAAGGGACTCGTTGTCGTGACGGGGTGCGGGCACGCGGGCGTGGTGAATACCGTGGAGTACGCCCGCGAGATCGCGGGGCCGGGCCCGGTGTACGGCGTGATCGGCGGCCTGCACCTGTTCGCGGCGAAGGACGAGACGGTCGCGTGGACGGCCGAGAAACTCCACGCCGCGGGGCTGGTCGATCTGCTGGGCGCGCATTGCACGGGCATCGAGACGGTATTCCGGATCCGTCAGCTCGCAGGGCTGACCCGCAAGACCGCGGTGGTGGGCGCGGTCGGGGCATCGTTCGACTCGGATCGAGGCATCGATCCGCTGGCTCTGGCGCAGTAGCACTATCTCGCACCGCCTCTCCAAGTCCCGTTTCACCTCCGGCCTCCAGTGCCACAAAAAGCTCTGGTGGGAGGTGCACGACCCGGACGCCATCGAGCTGCAGCCGGACAAAGTCCTGCAGGATCTATTTGATCAGGGCCACCAGGTAGGCGAAGTGGCGCGTACGCGCTATCCAGGCGGTGTGCTGATCGACCTGCCGCGCGACGCCCGCGCCGGGCGCGTCGCCGCGACGCGAAAACTGCTCGACGCGGGGGCTCCGGCGATCTTCGAGGCGACGTTCATTGCCGACGATACCTTCGTCGCGATCGACGTACTCGAGAGGCAGGGCGACGGGTACCACCTCACCGAGGTCAAGTCGTCCAGCTCGCAGAAAGACGAGCACATCGCCGACGTCGCGATCCAGGCTCGCGTGGCCGCGGCCTGCGGGGTGAAGATCACGGCGGCCGCGGTGCTGCACTTGAACAAGGAGTTCAGAAATCCCGACACGGGTGATCTGTTCGAGCGCACCGACGTCACGGCTCCTGTCGTAGCGTTTCTCCCCGGAGTCTCGGACGAGATTGACCGCCAGCGGGAGATGCTCGCGGGGCCGCTCCCCGATGTGCCGGTCGGGTTGCACTGCTTCGAGCCGTACGAGTGCCCGTTCATGAACCGCTGCTGGCCCGACACGCCGGACCACATCCGGCACCTGGCAGGCGTGGGGCCGAAGCGCACCGCGGCCTACCTGGCACGCGGCATCACGTCTATGAAAGATCTACCGGCGAAAGAGAAGCTCAACTTCACTCAGCGGCGCCAGCTCAAGGCGATGGCCGAGAACCGGATCATCGTGGAGCCCACGCTCGCGGGCGAGTTGGAGCCCTTCATAGTCCCCGGCCGACTCGGCTTCCTCGACTTCGAGACGATCGCCCGCGCGATTCCCGTATGGCCCGGCATGGCCCCATGGCAGCAGGCCGCCGCGCAGTTCAGCTATCACGAGCGGCAGCCGGACGGCCGCTACACACACGCCGCCTTCCTGGCGGAAGGACCAGACGACGCGCGCCCCAAGCTGGCCGCGGCGATGGTGCGCGCCACCGCCAACGCGGAGCGCGTAGCGATGTACACGCCGTTCGAGAAGACGCGCATTCGAGAACTGCAACGCGCGGTGCCCCAGCTTGCCGCCGAGCTCGAAGCGCTCGAGGCGAAGTTGATCGATCTCCACCCGATCGTGAAGAACTGCGTGTACCACCCCGATTTCAAAGGGAGCTTCAGCCTGAAGTACATCCTCACGCCGCTGGTCCCGGAGCTGACCTACAACGACCTCGTGATCGTGGACGGCCGGGTGGCGAGTGTGGAAATCGCCCGGCTCTTGTTCGTGGCGGACAAGATCCCGCGGCAGGAGCGCGATCGCGTGCGCCAGGACCTGCTCAACTACTGCGAGCGCGATACGTGGGCGATGGTCCGACTTGTCGAGGAGCTTCAGAAGTTGGCCACATGACCGAGACCGAGCGTTCGCTGTGGTCGGCCGGTCGATCGAGCAAAACACGACCGCGCCGCCGGGCCGAATACTCCGACGACGCGGTCGTTTGGCCTGCGCGAGCCCGGCACGATCGTCTGCCGGTGCTAGAACCTGCGGCGCAGAGTCGCGATTCGGTCCTGGTCAGCTACCGATCAAGCGATCGCTTGCCCATGCCA
>DATNOH010000014.1:0-2945 GCA_035601435.1 Gemmatimonadales bacterium
GCGGCGCTCGGTGCCGACGCCCGGGTCCACGACCGCGAGATGCACGCTCCCCTGCGGGAAGCGGTGCCAGACGCGCGAGAGGACGTACTGCGCCGCGCGCACGTCGCCGGGCGGCACCTGGTGCGTGATGTCGACGAGGGCTGCGCCGTGCACCTGCGACAGGAGGACACCCTTGACCTCGCCTACGTAGCTGTCGGCGTTCCCGAAGTCGGTGAGGAGCGTGATGAGGGTGGCCATGGACCGGGCTCGTTACACGACGGCGCGGCGCCAGGCGCCGCTGAGCCAGAAGAGGACCATGACGATCCCGCGCGCGATGGCCGTAACCGAAAGCGCGAGCCAGATGCCGAGCAGCCCGATGGCCCCCGACCACCAGGCGGCGAGCGGCACGCGGAGCAGCGTCAACGTGGTGCTCGCAACTTGCGGCCACAGCGTATACCCCGCCCCGGCGAGCGCGCCTTCCAGAATGATCTCGAAGGTCTGGCCGATCTGCGCGAAGGCGATCACCCGGAGGTAGAGACTGCCGTCCGCGATGACCTGGGCATCCGAGGTGAACAGGGCGACGAGCGTCTGCGGGATCGTGAGAAAGGCGACCGCCGTCGCGCTCGTGACCGCCAGGCAGTAGCCCACCGTCATCCGGACGGCCTGGCGGGCGCGCGCCTCCTGCTGCGCGCCCAGGTTCTGCCCCACGAGGGCCGAAGCCGAAAGCGCAAATCCAGAAATGGCGATGAACCCCAACCCTTCCACTTTGTGGCCGACGCCGAGCGCCGCGAGCGCGGCCGTGCCGAAGGCGGAGGTGTACCGCGTGAGCCACATGTACACCACCGAGAGCAGCACGCCGGCGACCGAGAGCGGCGCGCCCACGCGGAGCACCGTGGGGACGGCGTGCCAGTCGGGGGCGTCGAGGCGGATCAGGCCGCGCCGCCAGGCGATCGCGATCCCGATGAGGAAGCCGCCGCCCCGCACCGTCACCGAGGCGAGCGCGGCGCCTTCGACGCCGAGCGTGGGGAATGGGCCGACGCCGCTGATGAGCAGCGGGTCGAGACCCACCGACAAGACGACCGACGCCATGAGCAGAAGGAAGGGAGTGCGCGTGTCGCCCGAGGCGCGGAACGTCGCCTCGATCGCGAAGAAGCCGAACACGAGCGGCCCGCCCAGCAGCCAGGTGTCGAGGTAGGCGCGCCCCAGCGTCGCGACCTCGCGCGGCACGCGCATCACCTGAAACAGGGTGTCCGTGAGCGCGAACCCCAGGAGCGAGACGACCGTGCCAGCCGCGAGCGCATACAGGACCGCGGCGCCGGCGGCGCGGGCAGCAGCATCGGGAAGCCCCTCGCCGTGGCGCCGGGCGGCCACGGCGATCAGCCCCACTTCCACCATCTCCCCGAGCGACAGGAGCACCCACACGTAGAACCCGGCGGTCGAGACCGCGGCGAGCGCCGCGGGCCCGATCAGGCGGCCGACCCAGATGGCATCGATGAGGTTGAAGCAGAAGTGGCACGCCATCATCGCCACCGCCGGCGCCGCGAGCTTGAGGATGACGGGCCGGAGCGGCCCGACGGTCAGCGCGCCGGGCGGGCGGGGGGTGCTCGTCATGGCGCGGAAGCTACCGGGGCGCCGGGCCGGGGGTCAACGAGCGGGTTGTTTTGTCCGGCTGCGACGGTGTGCTTTGGAGTCGTACAGCGAGCGGTCCGCGGCGTTCAGGAGTGCCTCGAGCGTGGTCCCGTCGCGCGGATGCACGGCCACGCCGACGCTGACCGAGAGCGGCGGCTGCTCGCCGTCCCGCGCCACCCGCTCGGCGACGCGCCGGGCCACGTGCCACGCCGCCGCATCCCCTGTCTCGGGCAGCACCAGGGCGAACTCGTCCCCGCCGAACCGCGCGGCGGTGTCGATCCCCCGGCACGAGCCGAGCAGCGCTTCCGCCACGCGCCGCAGGGCCATGCTGCCAACCAGGTGGCCATAGCGATCGTTGATCTTCTTGAGGCCGTCCAGATCCATCAGTACCACCCCGAACGGCCGATCGGTACGGGACGACCGCCGGATCTCCACGTCGAGCGCGTGGGCGAGCTGGCGGTAGTTGGAGAGCCCCGTGAGCGGATCGCTCACCGCCAGCCGGCGCAGCCGGTCCACTGCTTCGGTTCGCTCCGCTACGGCCGCCGCGAGGACCAGGATGACGACGGCCGACACCCCTTGGAACGCCTGCAGCAAAAGCAGCGACTCGTTGAACAGCGGCCGGGCGAAGGGTCCGTAGCCCCGCAGCGTGCCCCAGATCGCGACGCCGGCGAGCAGCACGACGACGGTCGCGGCCTCGCGCTGCTCGAGCCGGAACGCGGCCCACAAGAGCAGCGGGACGCACAGGAATTCCAGCGGATAGTGCTTGTCCTGCCACGGCACCAGCCCGTCGAACACGATCAGCCCGACGACGGCGAGACACACGACTAGCGCGAGGGCTTCGAGCGCCTGGCGCCGGGTCCAGTGCACTCGGGGGTGGGCGGCCCACAGGAGCACCGCCGGTGCGATGACCAGATCGCTCACCGCATCGCCCATCCACCAGGTGGACCAGATGGACCCAAAGTCGGTCCAGCGCGCGAAGCCGCCCAAGCAGAGCGCGACCACGCCCGCCGTGGCGCTGATCGTCGTGCTGAGAAGCGCGGCGAGCCCGGCCAGCTTGAAGACGTCCCGCGCGCGCTCGCACACCCGGTGGCCGCGCGCGAAGCGGTTGATCAGATACGCGCCGACGAGCCCTTCGAGGGTGTTGCCGGCCGCGATGGCGGCCGATGTCGCTATGGAGCCGGCCGTGGTGATGTTGACGAGAAACGCGCCGAGCAGGATGGCCGGCCACACCTCGTAGCCGAGCAGCAGGAAGGCCGCGAGTGTGAGACCGGAGGGGGGCCACACGGCGGTCGCGCTGGGGTGGACGTACGCGACCTCGAGCCCCAGCTTGCCGGCCA
>DATNOH010000015.1:0-7601 GCA_035601435.1 Gemmatimonadales bacterium
GAGGTGCTCGATGATACGCAGTAGATTTGCCCGGCACCGCCGGGCTGCCGGCGCTCACGTGATCCGAGGCGTGACACGATGAAAGCGTCAGGTCGACGCGGACGCTCCGGCCGCCAGAAAATCCTCGTCATCGAGGACGACCCCGTCGCGCTCGCGGACCTGCAGGCTCGACTGGAAGCCAACGGCTATGTCGTTGCGCGGGCGGCGGACGCCGCGTCGGCCATGACCGTCGTGAACCGCGAGCGGCCCGACCTCATTCTGCTCGACCTGGGACTCCCCGCCGGCGATGGGTTTCTCGTGCTGGAGCGGCTGCGCAAGATCGAGACACTCGCCGCCACCCCCGTGCTCGTCGTTACCGGCCGCCACGATCCGGAAACCCGGAAGCGCGTCGCGGCGATGGGCATCGCGCCCCTCCTTGTGAAACCCGTGGGCACGGAGGCACTCCTCGGGGCCATCCGCATCGCTCTGGAGGCGAAGCCGGACTCATAGGGCGGCGCAACGGGCCTAAACTGTCGCACCAGCGCCCCACCGTGCCGCAAAAACGCCCTATTCCCGCCCGCTTGGTCGCGCGATGTTGCGCAACCGACCGTGAATACCGCAATTAGAGGCATGTCTCGAGACCCGGCGACGCTCGTCACCGAAGAGGAGCCGCGCGTCGAAGCGGAGGTGAAACGTGCGGCGGTCCGTCAGCTCCTGGCGGGCGGCCCGTTCGCCGAGTCCCTGCACATCCTGCTCGTCAGCGTGGTCGCCGCATTGGTATGGAACTCCCTGCCTCTCGAGGTCACGATCGGATGGGTTGGAGCGGTCGCGGCCGCCGCCGGGTTGCGAGCCTGGTGGCGGGTGCGCGCCCGAGGACGCAGCCTCTCCGCCGACGAGGCCCTGCGGGGCGTGCGCCTGACCGTGGCCGGCGTTGGCCTAGCATGGGGGTTCGGAGCGGCTTCGGCGATCCCGGCGCTGGGCCTCGACCAGGCGGCACTCATCCTCGTGGTGATGGCCGGAATCGTGGCCGGCGCGACCGGCACGCTGGTGGGCGACCGGCGCAGCTTTCACTACCTCCTGTTCACGGTCCTCGCCCCGCTCCCCGTCGGCATCCTGTTGCAGGGCCACTCGCGGCCGCATCTCCTGGCCATCGTCCTGATCGCGCTGTTCGTGTGGGGGATGGACCGGGTGCATGGGCGTGCCCACCGGACGTTCGCCGAGCGTGTCCGGGCGGCGGGGCTGTTGGAGCGGTCCACCCAGGAATTGGCCCGTCAGCACGCCTACCTCGATGCCCTGATCGCGAGCACGCCGGTGGCCATCGCGGTGCTGGACGACCAGCGCGTCGTACGCAGTGTCAACCCGGCGTTCGAGGTCCTGTTCGGGTACGCCGCGGCCGAGGTCGTCGGCGCCGGAATCGACCGACTGATCGTGCCGGAGGCCCTTCGGCCCGAGTCGAGCGACCTCGAGACGCGGGTGCGGCAGGGTGAAGTGGTTCGGGTCGAGCTCGAGCGTATGCGCAAAGATGGCCAGCGCATCCAGGTCCGGCTGTCGGCTGCCGCCGTGAAGGCCGCCGCTGACGGCGCGCTCGTCGCCCTATACGAGGACATCAGCGATCGGAAGGCGGCGGAAGCGGCGATGCGCGAGGCGCGCGACCTGGCGGAGCGCGTAGCCCGCGCCCGCAGCGCCTTCCTGGCCAACATGAGCCATGAGATCCGCACGCCGATGAACGCGGTCCTCGGCTTCGTCGAGCTGGTGCTGGACACGGAGCTGGCCCCGGAGCAGCGACGCGCCCTCGAGCTGGTGCGCACCTCGTCCGAGGCGCTGCTCACCATACTCAACGACATCCTCGACTACTCGAAGATCGAGGCGGAGCACCTGGAGCTGGAGTCGATCCCGTTCGACTTGCCCAAGGTGGTGCATGCCACCGCCACGCTGCTCGCGGTTCGGGCGCGCGAGAAACACCTCGAGCTCACCGTGGACGTGCCGCCCGACGTGCCCCAGATGGTGCGGGGCGATCCGACCCGGGTGCGGCAGGTCCTCATGAATCTGATCGGCAACGCGATCAAGTTCACCGAGGAGGGCGAGGTGGACGTGTCGGCCGGCGTGACGCAGCGCGACGGCGACGAAGCGGCCGTAGAGTTCCGCGTGCGGGATACGGGGATTGGCATCCCGGAAGAGCAGCTCAGCACGATCTTTCAGGAGTTCACGCAGGCGGACGCGTCGATGACGCGACGCTACGGCGGGACGGGCCTCGGCCTCGCCATCTCGCGGCGGCTGGTGGCCCTGATGGGCGGCCAGCTAGCGGTCACGAGCACGGTGGGCAGCGGCAGCGAATTCAGCTTCACCCTCCGCCTCCCGCTGGAAGCGGCGCAGGCTGTGGCGCGCGCTAGGGTGTCACTTGGGGGACGCCGGCTTCTGGTGGTGGACGACAATGAAACCAATCGGCGGATCGTGCGGGACATGCTGGGGGCGGAGGGGATGGCCGTGCACGAAGCGCCCCGCGCCGACGCGGGCCTCGAGGCGCTGCGCCGCGCCGCGCGCGCAGGAACGCCGTACGACCTCGCGATCCTCGACGCCCAGATGCCGGACCGGGACGGCTTCGAGCTCGCCACCGCCGTCCGAGCCGATCGCGCGCTGAAGGCGACACGGCTCCTGATCCTCACTTCGGCCGGGCAGAAGGGAGACGGGGAGCGATGCCGGAAGCTGGGCATCCAGGCGTACCTCACCAAGCCCATCGCGCGGGCGGATCTGGTGGAGGCCGTGGGGACGGTGCTGGCGGGCACCGCGTCGGCGCCGGGCGAGGTCGACCTCGTCACGCGCCACTCGATTGCCGAGTCGCGCCACGCCCTGCGGATCCTGCTGGCCGAGGACAACCCAGTGAACCAGCAGGTGGCGACGGCCATGCTCCTGAAGCGCGGGCACCAGGTAGACGTCGTCGGCAACGGTCGCGAGGCCGTGGCCGCCGTCGCGCAGGAGAGCTACGACCTCGTCCTCATGGACATCCAGATGCCTGAGATGGACGGCTTCGAGGCGACGGAGAAGATCCGCGCGTTACCGCAGGGCCGGACGCTGCCGATCATCGCCCTGACCGCCCACGCCCTCAGCGGCGAGCGCGAGCGCTGTCTGGCGCGTGGGATGACCGGGTATCTCGCGAAGCCGTTCAAGGCGCACGACCTGTTCAGCGCCGTCGAAGGGCGGGGCGCCCAACCCGCCGACGCCGCCGCTGCGCCCGCGCCCGCGGTGGATCTCGCGGCCTTCCGGCGCACCATGGAGGAAGCGGGGGCGGCCGAAGCGGTGGATGGGATTCTCGAGACCTTCGTGGCCACCCTGCCGCAGCGGCTCGAGGCGCTCGTGGCAGCGGCGAGTGGCACCGATGCCGAGCCGCTGCAGCGGGCGGCGCATGCGTTCAAGTCGGCTGCGGGGACGATCGGCGCAGGCCACCTCGCCGCCCTGTTAGAGGAAACGGAGCGTGCCGCGCAGGGTGGCGACGTGGCCGGCGCGCGAGACAAGCTCGAGCACATACGGGGGGAGGCGGAGGTCGTGCTCGACTATATTCGAACGGCAACGAAAGGCGGCGCGGATGCCTAACCTGATTTCGGTGATGGTGGTAGATGACGACCCGGTGTCGAGCGCTCAGCTGGGTGCGCTCGCGAAAGCGGCCGGATACGAGGTCAGGGGCGCCCCCAACGGCAAGGAGGCGTGGGAGCTGCTGCAACTGGCGCGCGTGCCCATCGTGATCTCCGACTGGTACATGCCCGAGATGGACGGACCGGAGCTGTGCCGCCGGATCCGCGCCCGGACGCGTGAGCCGTACGTGTACTTCATTCTGGTGACGTCGCGCGGCGGCAAGCAACAGTATTTGGCGGGCATGGAAGCCGGGGCGGACGACTTCATCGCCAAGCCGGTGGACCCGGACGAGCTGCGCGCCCGGCTCAAGGTCGCGGAGCGCATCCTCGGCCTCCGCAAGGAAATCGAGCAGCTCGAGGTGCTGCTTCCCATCTGCTCGTACTGCAAACGGATTCGCAACGACCATGAGGAATGGGAGCCCCTCGAGAAGTACATCGAGGAGCACTTCGAGCAGCTGCTCAGCCACGGTATCTGCCCCGACTGCTACACCAAGTACGTCCAGCCGCAGCTCGATCGCGGCTAGCTCTCGTGACCGAACCCGCGACGCAGCCACCGCCGGCTCGAGCCTCGGCCGGCGGCTGGTGGGCCACGGTGCGCGAGGCGCTCCGCGGCTCGCGTCACGACTACACCTCTGGCCCGCTGGGCCGGGCGATCGTACTGCTCGCGATTCCCATGGTCGCGGAAATGATCATGGAATCGGTATTCGCGGTGTGGGACGTGTATTGGGTCGGCCGCGTGGGCCCGGCGGCCCAGGCCACGGTGGGCCTGACGGAGTCGCTCCTCACCCTCATCTATACTGCGGCCATGGGTCTCTCGATCGGCGTCACGGCCATCGTGGCGCGGCGCATCGGTGAGAAGAACACGGAAGGGGCGGCCGAGGCGGCGGTGCAGGGGATCGCGCTGGGGGTGATCGTGGCTGCGGTGACCGGGGTGCTCGGCGGGATGTTCGCACCGCGTCTGCTTGCCCTCATGGGAGCGAGCCCCGAGGTGCTGGCCATCGGGAGCACGTACGCGCGGATCATGCTCGGCGGGAACGTCGTGATCCTGCTGCTGTTCCTGATCAACGCGGTGTTCCGCGGTGCGGGCGACGCGGCGATCGCCATGCGCGTGCTGTGGCTCGCGAACAGCATCAACATCGTGCTCGGGCCATGCCTGATCCTGGGTCTCGGGCCGTTCCCGCGGCTCGGCGTCACCGGGGCGGCCATCGCAACCACCATCGGGCGCGGGACGGGTGTGCTGTACCAGCTGTACCGGCTGTGGCGGGGGGATGGACGCGTAGCGATCCGGCGCCCGCACCTCACGCTGAACCCCGCCGTGATGCGGACGATGTTGCGGCTCTCGGGCACGGGCACATTCCAGGTCCTGATCGGGACCGCGAGCTGGATCTTCCTGGTCCGGATCATTTCGAGCTTCGGTACCGACGCGGTCGCGGGCTACCAGAACGCGATCCGGATCATTGTGTTCGCGCTGCTGCCGTCGTGGGGACTCGCCAACGCGGCGGCGACGCTCGTGGGGCAGGGACTGGGCGCGGGCAACCCGGACCGCGCCGAACGCGCCGTGTGGGTCGCGGGATTCTACAACATGGTGTGCCTGGGCGGCGTGGGCGCCCTGTTCGTGGCGTTCGCCGGGCCGATCGTGAGCGTGTTCACGCGCGACCCCGCGGTGGCCTCGATCGCCGAGCTGTGCCTGCGGACGATCAGCTACGGGTTCTTGTTCTATGCGTACGGGATGGTGATCACCCAGTCGTTCAACGGCGCGGGCGACACGTGGACTCCCACGTGGATCAACGTGGGGTGCTTCTGGCTGTGGGAGATCCCGCTCGCGTACCAGTTGGCGCGCCGCGCGGGGCTGGGGCCCCGCGGCGTGGCGCTGGCGGTCACGATCGCGTTCTCGACCGTCGCGGTCGTCAGCGCGCTGCTGTTCCGCCGCGGGCGCTGGAAGTTGCGGCGGGTCTAGCGGCCTGGCGCCCCTCCTCATCTGTTGCGGTGACGCATCACCTCCCGCCGCTTGACAGGGGAACGGGCAGCAACCCACCCTGGTACCAGCAAACGACAATCGCTCGAAACTCACCCGGCCCGTTGCGCCGTGTGTCGTAGGAGCGCATGCATGGACACGAAAGAGCTGCTTGACAGTCTCGACGTCGGTGTGCTGGCGATGGCGCCCGATTGGACGATAGCCGAATGGTCCGCGGCGGCGGCACGCATCACGGCGCTGCCGGCGGACCGCGTGGTGGGTCGGAGCATTTGGGTTGGTTTCCCGGCGGCGAAGGGCACCGAGCTCGAGCGGGTGTTGGCAGAGGTCCTGGCCGACGGCAAGCCGCGCACCTTCCTCGCGCCCGCCGGGGCGCCCGAGGTCGCAGGCACCGTGTTGGAAATGCGGGTCAGCCGCGGCCCGGCGGATCAACTCGCCCTCTCCTTCCGGCCGGTGCACGAGGAGCTCGCGCCCGAGTCTCGCGCGGCGCAGCTCTTGAGCGCGCTCGAGGCCGAGCGCCGCCTGTATCTGCAACTGTTCACCTCATTGCCCACGCCCGCCTTCGTGCTCACCCCGGATGGCCAGATCCTCGACGCGAACCCCGAGGGAGCGAAGCTGTTGGGCGTAGCGGATACGACGGGGCTGCGCGGCCGCGGGCTGGCGGAATGGGCCCCCGCGTCGCAACAGGGCATGCTCGCTGCGGCGCTGCGCCAGGCCGTCACCCGGCGGCAGGACGTGGCGCTCTCTTTCGAATTCGCCGGCGAGCCGCCCCGGGAGGTACGGGCCGTCATCGTGAACGTTGATCCGGTACGCGCGGCGCCGAAGCTCGTGTTCCTGGCGCTGGACGTGTCGCGCGAGATCCTGTTGCAGCAGCGGCTGCTGCAGGCGGACCGGCTGTCGCAACTCGGCGCGCTGGTGTCGGGTGTGGCGCACGAGCTCAACAATCCATTGGCCGCGATCGCGGCCTTCGCCGAAGCGTTGGCGCTGGACCCTCATCAGGCCGACCTGGAGGAGAGCGCCGAGGTGATCCGGAGCGAGGCGATGCGGGCCGGTCGCATCGTCCAGACGCTGCTCGACTTCGCCCGCCAGCGGCCACGCATGCAGACCGCCGTCGATCTCGGGGAGATCGCCGATCGGGTGCTCGCGCTGCAGCGCAGCGCACTCAAGAAAGCGCGCACCCGCGCGACGGTCTCCGTCTCGAACGACGTCCCCGCCGTCTCGGGCGACCCCCAGGAGCTGCAGCAGGTCGTGCTCAATGCGGTCGTTAACGCGCGACAGGCGATCGAGACCGCGGGCCGCCCCGGCCAGATCACCATCACGGCTCGGTCGAGCGACCACTACGTGCTGGTGACCGTCGAAGACACGGGCCCCGGCGTCCCGCCCGAGATCCTCGACCGCGTGTTCGAGCCGTTCTTTTCGACCAAGGCGGAGCACGGCACCGGGCTCGGTCTGGCGATCAGCTTCGGACTGGTGCGGGGCATGGGTGGTCGCATGTGGATGCAGAACGTCGAAGGAGGCGGGGCTCGCCTCTCCTTCGAGCTGCCGGTGGACGCGGGCAGCCCCGACGCCGCGACGCGGGGCGGCCGCCGGCCCGCGGTGCAGCGGCTCTCGCTGCTGGTGGTCGAGGACGAAGAGGCGGTGCGCCGCGCTATGGCGCTGCTCGCCAAACGGCTCGGCCACGACGTGACGACGGTGGGACGATTCGCCGACGCGACCGAGCGTCTCGGCCAACCGGGCGCGCGCTACGATGCCCTATTGGTGGACGTGCACCTGGACGAAGCGCACACGGGGTTCGACCTCTTCGATTTCTTGCGGACTGCGGGTCAGGGGCTCGAGCAGCGCATCGTGTTTACGACGGGGGATTCCATCTCGACCCAGACCCGCGACGCGCTGGAGCGCGCCGACCGGCCTGTGCTGCGGAAGCCCTTCAGCCTCGATGAATTGCGCGAGATGCTCGAGCGGGTGACGTCGGGCTGACGGCCGAGGGCTCAGGCGACCCGCGCGACCGTGCGCGGGCGCCGCCG
>DATNOH010000016.1:0-2900 GCA_035601435.1 Gemmatimonadales bacterium
CAGGGCGCGCACGCGCTCGACCTGAGCGGCGATCTGGGCCTTCAGGTCCAGTGGCAGGTAGACGACCCGACCGTCACCGTTCTTCGTCGCCCCCGGCTCCAGCCTGACCGTGCCTACGTCGAGGTCCACCTGCCGCCGCTCGGCAGTGGGCGCTGAGCCGAACGCCTAACCGGCGGGGCGTTTCGGATCCTCCTGACGTTTCCCCCCGACTCATTCCTCAGAGGCTGTCTTTCGCATCCTTGCCGAAATCCGTTATCGAGGGACTGTCAGCGGCGCGATTCTCTGCCATGGGTTGCCTCCCTGGATGAGCCACTCGGTGTTGTAGCGCACGATGAACCCGCCGATGAGTCGCCGCGCGCCAGCGAGACTCTGGAACCGACGGAGACGGCAAGAACCTGATCCACGGACCGCCACGACTAAGAACAGGGTTTAAGTTCAGGGATCCTGACATGGGCGTAAGAATCTATGCAACACCGGGCGCCTGATAGACGAGCGCCAGGTCCGTTCCGGGATAGCGGACCTCGAGCGCAGTGAGCGTCTCGCAAAGTTTGGCCAGGGCTTCGTTGCTGCGCGGATTGGCGAGCGAATGCAGACGGACCAGCACGCGGTGCTCGCCGGGTTGAGGAACAATGTCGGCACTGGTCAGCAGCATCTCGCGGATCAGGGCGCGCCCGTCGTCCTCGGTTCTCGCGTAATGCGGAGCCAGACAGCGGACGAGCGCGGTCTCGGCACGGTAGGCGACCATCTTGATCGTGTCCATGAGGTGCTTGGCCTCGGGGGCGAGCTTGACGATCTCCGCCTCGTCGAGCACCGTCTTGAGCGGCACGCGCTTGGGCAACGTCGCCAGGCGTGCCTGGAGCTGATCGCACTTGGCCTCGAGGGCGGTGATCCGTCGGCCCAGCCCGGCGTGGGCGATCTTGAAGCCGCGCATCGTGGGCCGTTCCGCCTCCGCATTCGTGCGCGCCTGGGCCCCATACGCCTGTTCGAGCTCGCGGAGCGCCGCGCGGGTCGCGGTCAACGCCGTGGCCGCCGCCTTCCACGCCGGGTTCGGGATCGTCCGCTCGGGATCCGCTGGCTCGGTGGCATAGGTCACCAGCGCATCCAGCGCGAAGTGCTGCCGCATGTACCGGAAGAAGTTCTCCTGGGTCCACCGCTCAAACATGCGATAGGCGACGACCTCGATCGGCCAATCGTCCCGGGTCGTGATGATCGCCGTCTGATGACCGTTCGGGCGCAGCCGGCGCACCTCGCGCACGCGGAACCCGGGGAGCAGGTCCACCGTGCGCTCGGCCAGCTCGTAGCTCACTCGGCGCCCGTCAACGACGCCGGTGACGGTCTGGAAGGCCCGCGCGCGCCAGGCCGGATACCGTCCCTTGCGATAGGTGAGCACGTCGAAGCCCTGCTGGTGGATCTCCTGGAAGAACTTCGGGCTCCACCCCTCGCGATCAAAGACCATGGTCACCCGGCGCGCGCCGACCAACCGCCGGACTTCCGGCAGGATCTCGCGGCGCAACATCGCGATCAGATCGTCATTGGCGGGCGCCGTCACGACGAACAGCGGCTGGGCATCCTGCTGATTGACCCAGCAATCGGTCGTGGCGGGGACGCACAACCGACGGCGGGCACTCCACGCTTCGGGCAACGTGTGCGCCGTCCCCTGATAGGGCCGGACGTGGCCATCGACGTAGAGCAGGCCCACGGCGTCGGCGTGGTCCTGCACCCAGCGCTCGGCGAGCCGCTGGCTGAACTGCGTGGCGTGCCGGCGCTCGGCCAACTCCCAGAGCTTGCGCCGCAACGTTTTCACTTCGGGCGCCCGATCGAGCCCGAGCAGCACGCCCAGTTCGCCCGGCGGATGCCCTTGCAGTTGCTCCGGGGTGCGGATGCGCAGCAGCGCCATGAACGCCACGATCAACAGCGTCGCTCGCAAGCCATAGAAGGCCTTCTTCAGCGTGCCGTAGGTCTGCTCACCCGCCTCCAGAAGCCCCAGCGCGAGCAGCGCCGGCAGCGCCAGCAGGGCGCCGCCATAGCGCACGGCCTCGGCCGCGACAAAGCGCGGCGCGGCTTCGGTCAACTGGCCCACTCGCGCCAGGGCCCGCTCGGCGTGGCGCTGCACGGCCACCCCGCCGGGCGCCTGCGCATCGCGCTCGCTCCGGACGCGTGGCCCCTCCACGGGACGCCCGGGCTTCGCGGCGTCGGGGGCGGCGATCTCGCCACGCCGAAGGGCGTGGCGAATCGTGCCTTCGCTGACGCCCACCTGCTGCGCCGCCTGACGGATCGACGTCCCCGCGCGCAGCAGCTGCGTGACGCGGCGGTGCTTGTCCGCGGTGAACCGATGCGGCCCGCGCGGACCCCGTTTGCCCTCGACGACCCCCAGGACGCCCTGGGTCTTGAGCTTGCACTGGTGCCGGTACAGCGTGCTGCGATTGAGATGCAGGATCGGACTCAGCTCGTGGGGCTGGGCCAAGCCCAGCTCCAACAGCTGCGCGGCCGCCACCCGGCGGCCCACCGGATCGTCCTCGGCATGCACGAAGATCGGCACCCCGGCGGCGAAATACGCGACCTGCCCGCGCTCGCGCACCATCGCCACGTCGGGATTGACCTCCTCAGCCCCACCCGGCGACACCGGCAAGCGGAATTGCGAGGGCCTCCGCGACCTCCTTTGTGTGATGCACCAATTATTACGCATCGCCACGGGAAAGTCACGGAAATTCGCAGACCTAAACGCTCAGGTCAGGACTCCTGAAGTTAGCCGGAGGATTCGGCACAATCGGGTAACTCCCCTTACGATCGGATGAGGGAAATCCCTCACCGCGGGAGACGCCGCATGTTTCGATCCGGTTATCGTGCCAGGTCTGCACGGTCTCGCCTGCCACGCCGAGCCGATGGCGCCGATGCTGGCG
>DATNOH010000017.1:0-8182 GCA_035601435.1 Gemmatimonadales bacterium
TCGTCGCCGAGCATGAAGTCCATGAATTCCGGCACGCCGGCCTCGGTGGCGCTTCCCGAACGCTCGTCCTTGGGAATGATCAGGTCCACGAGCACGCGCACCGTGTCCCACTCGTGGGGCGTGAACTGTTTGGGCTCGTACGGGGCGCCGCGGGCCAGCGCGTCGCGCGCCCGGGCCGAGGCCTCGCGCACCGATTCCGGTGCCCACCGGAACGCCGCGGTGAGCGGAGCCACGGCCAACAGCCGCACGGCGTCGCGACGCTTCATCACAACGCTCCTTTCTTCATCTGATCCGTGATGTAGTCGCTCGTGCGCATCGAGAGGGCGAGGATGGTCCATGTCGGGTTCTTGTCCGCCTGCGACACGAACGGTCCGCCGTCGGTCACGAACAGGTTCTTACAGTCGTGCGCCCGGCACCACCGGTTGGTCACGGAGGTCTTCGGGTCGTCCCCCATACGCGCCCCGCCCAGCTCGTGGATGATGACGCCGCCGGCGGCGATCCCGTAGCCCCGCTCGGCGGTCGGCATCGGCGAGGACGGCTGACCCCCCATGTCCGCGATCAGCGCCCGAAAGGTTTCCTGCATGTGCTTCACTTGCTTGTATTCGTGGTCAGTCCATTTCCAGTGGAATTGCAGGACGGGGATGCCCCATCGGTCTACCGTGTGCGGGTCGATCTCGCAGTAGCTGTCGTCGTTGGGAATCATCTCGCCGCGGCCCGAGAACCCGATCGTGGCGCCGTAGTAGCGGCGATAGTCGTCCTTGAGCTGCTTGCCGTAGCCGCCGCCCGAGGGGTAGCGGTGAATCCCGCCCATGAAATCATATGACGGCACGTGCGGGCCGCCCCACACCTCGATGTGGTAGCCGCGCGGGAAGTCGAGCTTCGCGTTGTCGAGCCACCACGGCATGTAGAGATGCATGCCGCCCACGCCGTCGTGGTTGTGGGGCACGTGGTCCATCATCTTGGGGATGAACCCCCCGACGTCCGTGCCGGTGGTATCGGTGATGTACTTGCCGACGGTGCCGCTCGAGTTCGCGAGCCCGTTGGGGAACCGGGATGACTTTGAGTTGAGCAGCAGGCGGGCGGTCTCGAGGGCGCTCGCGGCCAGGACCACGACTTTGGCGCGCACGCGCCGGTCGGTCCCCGTCGCCTTGTCGACGTACGCCACGCCGGTCGCGCGGCCGCTCGCGTCCACCAGCACCTCGCGCGCCATCGCGTTCGTCAGGAGCGTGAGCTTGCCCGTGGCCAGGGCGGGCGCGATCAGCACGTTCGTGGCTGTGAAGTTCGCGTTGACCTTGCAGCCGCGGTTGCATTGCCCGCAGTAGTGGCACGCCGCCCGGCCGTTCAGGGGGCGCGTGAGAATCGAGAGCCGTGCGGGAACGCAGGTGACGTGCAGACGGTCGGCCGCCTGCTTGACCAGCAGCTCGTGACAGCGCGGGCGTGGGGGCGGCTGAAACACCCCGTTCGGCTCGTTGGGGAGGTTCTCCGCGCTCCCAAAGATTCCGATCAGGCGATCGATCTTGTCGTAGTAGGGTGCGACATCCTCGTAGGAAATCGGCCAATCGTCGCCCAGGCCGTCCCGACTCTTGCGCTTGAAGTCGTATGGCCCGAAGCGCAGCGAAATGCGCCCCCAGTGGTTGGTCCGGCCGCCGACCATGCGCGCCCGCCACCAGCTGAACTCGGTGCCCGGCGCGCGCGTATACGGCTCGCCCGGGATTTCCCACCCGCCGATGCAGGCGTCGAACTCGCCGAACGGCCGTTCCTTGGTGGACTTGCCGCGGCGCGGCGACTCGTACGGCCACGTCAGCATCGCCGAGTCTTTCGCATTGTCCCAGGGCTCGCCGGCCTCCAGCACTACGACGTCGGCGCCCGCCTTGGTCAGCGCGTAGGCCGCCATCCCCCCACCGGCGCCGGAGCCGACGATGCACACGTCGTATACTCGGGACTGGGGGCTCGGGGCCCGGGGCTCGGTCATACAGTGCAGGTCTCCACGGCCTGTCGTAACGAGGTGAGCGGGTCGCGAGTCGGGACGAACTCGTGCGCCACGAACCCCGTAAAGCCGGTGTCGGCGATGGCCGTTGCCACCGCGCGCCAGTTCAGCTCCTGTGTGCCATCCAGCTCGTGGCGGCCCGGCACACCCCCGGTGTGGAAGTGGGCGATCCACTCCCGGTTCTCGCGGATCGTGCGGATGATGTCGCCTTCCATGATCTGCATGTGATAGATGTCGTACAGCAGCCTGATGCGCGGCGAGCCCACCGCCTTGACCACGGCGACTCCGAACGCGGTGCGGTCGCCCTGATAGTCTGCGTGATCCACCTTGCTGTTCAGGAGCTCGAGGCAGATCGTGACGCGCTCCGCTTCCGCCTGCGGCTTGATCGCGTTGAGTCCCGCCACACAGTTGTCCATCGCCTCGCCATCGCTCTTGCCGCGCCGGTTGCCGAACATCGCGATCACATTGGGGACGCCGTGGCGCGCGGCGAGGGGAAGCGTCTGCTCCAGCTCGCGCAACAGCATCGGGTGGTTGGCGCGATGGTTGAAACCTGTCGCGATGAAGTCGTTGCGCGCGGTGGGATAGCCCATCGAGCACACCAGGCCCGCCTCGCGCACCGGGTCCCAGTCCTCGGGGCCCAGCAGGTCTACGGCCGCGAGCCCGATCGCTGCGGCCGCGCGAGCGAACTCTGGCAAGGGGATCTGGCGATAGGGCCAGCGCGACACGGACTGCTTGAGTCTTCCCACGCTGAAGCGCGGGCCCGGCGATGCGCTGCCCTTAAGGGCAGCACCCAACGCCGCGGCTCCCAGCGCCGCGACCGCCGCTCGCCGGTCCATCAGAATTCGAGCTGCTTCAAGTACTCACAGCTCGCGCGGATCGATGCGAACGGATCGGCCGCGTCGTCGTGCTCGACGAAGTAGTGCTTGATTCCCGCCTGATCGCTCTGCGCGAAGATTTTCTTGAAGTCGATCTTCCCCGCACCGACCTCCACCATGCGGTGGTCCGGTGGGCCGGCCGAGTCCTTGACGTGCACCATCGGGAACCGTCCGGGCCAGCGCGCGAAGTACGCCAGCGGATCCTGTCCGCCTTTCGTGATCCAGTACAGGTCCACCTCCAGCTGGACCAGCTTAGGATCGGTCTCGCCGAGCAGCACGTCGTACGGCAGCTTTCCATCGAGCGGCTGGAATTCGAAGTCGTGGTTGTGGTAAGCGAACTGGAGCCCTGCGGCCTTGGCTTCGGTGGCGGCGCGGTTGAGGCGCTCCGCCGCGCGCTTGTAGTCGTCGAGCGTGCGCCGCTGCTCCGGCGGAATCCAGGCGATCACGAGGAAGCGATGGCCGACCACCGGCGCGGCGTCGAGCGCCGCACGCCACTCGGCTGGGGCGAGCGAGACGTGCGACGAGGGTGCCGCGAGCCCGTGGTGGTCCAGCAGGGCGCGCACGTCGCGCGGGTTTCGGCCGAAGTAGCCCGCGAACTCGACTTCCCGGTACCCGGTCGCGGCGACGCGCGCGATGGTCCCGTCGAAATCTTTTTCCATCTGGTGACGCACCGTATACAGCTGTAGCCCGATACGGTCGAGCTTCCGGAGGCGGGCTCGGGGATAGGGGCTCGAGGCTAGGGGCTGCAACATCGGCCCCAGGGCGGCGGCTCCCAGCACCGTAACGAAGTCGCGTCGGCTAGTCATCCTTGGTTTTCCTCCCTAGTCCCTAGAGCTCATTCCGCTTCATCGCCTCTACTGCATACGCCGCCGCGCGGGCGGTCAGGGCCATGTAGGTGATGGACGGGTTCTGGTTCGCCGACGAGGCCATGCAGGCGCCGTCCGTCACGAACAGGTTCTTCACGTCGTGGCACTGGTTGTGGGCGTTCAGCACCGACGTCTTCGGGTCGCGCCCCATCCGGGCGGTTCCCATCTCGTGGATCGTGAGGCCCGGCGGATTGTCGTCCACGGACGACGACACGTCCTTTGCCCCCGCCGCCTCGAGCATCTCCGCCGCCGTGACCGACATGTCCTTGAGCAGCTTGCGCTCGTTGTCGCTCCAGACGCAGTGGATCCGCAGCGCGGGGATTCCCCAGGCGTCGACGGTGACAGGGTCGAGCTCGGCGTAGTTGGTGGGCCGCGGCAGGCATTCGCCGAACCCGTACAACGAGAAGCCCCACGGCCCCTCCGTGTGGAGCGCACGCTTGAGCGCCACGCCGAACCCCGGCTCCCCGGCCGCCCGGCCCCAGCCGGCGCGCCCGCCGCCCCCCTGGAACCCGTAGCCGCGCAGGAAGTCGGGATGGGGCGTCGTCACGTTGCGGAATCGCGGAACGTAGACCCCGTTGGGGCGGTTCCCATGGGTCGTGCGGTCTTCCATGCCCGGGATCATGCCCCGCGCGCCGCCGCCCATGGTGTGGTCCATGAGGTTCTTGCCCAACTCGCCGCTCGAGTTGGCGAGTCCGGTCGGGAACCGCGTGCTCTTCGAGTTCAGGAGGATGCGGGTCGACTCGAGCGTCGAGGCGCACAGGAATACGAGGCGCGCGCGGAACTCGAGCGGCTGGCGCGTTTGCCCGTCGATGACGCGCACGCCCGCCGCGCGGCCGCGCCGCTCGTCGTAGATCACGCTGTGCACGACGCTGTACGGTCGCAGCGTGAGCCGCCCCGTCGCGCGGGCCGCCGGGAGCGTGACGCCGATGCTGTTGAAGTACGAATGTGTGATGCAGCCCCGCTCGCAGGGCCCGCAGTAATGGCACGCCGCGCGGCCGCGATGCGGTGCGGTGAGGATGGCGACCCGGCCGATCGTGACGATGCGCTCGCGCGCGAACCGCTTGGCGACGCCGTCCCGGACGTACTGCTCGGCGCAGTTCAGGGCCATGGGCGGCAGGAACTTGCCGTCCGGGAGCTGCGGCAGGCCGAGCGCTTCGCCCGAGATTCCGACGAACTCCTCCACGTAGTCGTACCACGGCGCGATGTCGGCGTAGCGGATCGGCCAGTCGACGCCGAAGCCGTCCCGCGCATTCGCCTCGAAGTCCAGGTCGCTCCAGCGGTACACCTGCCGGCCCCACATGATGGACTTCCCGCCCACCTGGCGGCCGCGGATCCAGTGGAACGGCTTGTCGGAATCGAAGGTGTACGGGTTGTCGCGGTCGTTCACGAAGAACTTGCCGCTGTACTCGTTGCAGGCATAGCAGTGGCGCTGGATGAACTGATCGTGCTCGAGCGCCTTGCGGTCGCCGAAGCCGCGGAACTTCATCTGCCACGGCGGCACGTGCTCGACGTAATCGCGCGCCGGATCGATCGGTCTTCCGGCCTCGAGCACGAGCGTCTTGAGGCCGCGCTCGCACAATTCCTTGGCCGCCCACCCGCCCGTGATGCCGGAACCGACGACGATGGCGTCGAAGCTGGGCGCGGCCATCAGAAGTCCCCGGGGCTCGCGCGCCAGCGGCCGAGCTCGGTGCACCCGTTGTACGAGCCCGGGATCACCTCGTAATGCAGCTCGGCGGTGGCCCCGATTTCCGACGTGCAGTAGCCGAACACCGTCAAGAACTTCATGCGGTCGAAAAAGGGCGGCGGTCCCTCGCGCGTTGTCTTGCGACGCTCCTGGGCCTCGGCGTCGAGCGCGGTCAGGATCGCCGAGCGCTGCGCCTCGGTCGCGCTCAGGAAGTCCGTGGCGGACACGGCGCGGGCGCGCGCGTCCACATCGGCCAGACCCTCGAGGAATTGCTTCCGGTCGTCATCCGGCGCCCACTCCGCGAGCAGCAGATCGACGAAGCGATGGACCTCCGCGGCGCGCGCCCCGGGCGTGTCCGTCGGCGGGATGATCATGTCGGCGATCGTAGCGACCGTCGCGCTCTGGTGCGGGTCGAGCACCTGGAGGCCGCCGGCGCGGGCGCGCGCGTGCGCGCGGCGGCCCACCCCCAACAGCTGGTCCGTCCCGAGCCCCGAGATGGCCGGAAGCGCGATCGCGGTGCTGAGGGAGCGGAGCAGGTCTCGTCGGTTCATGGAGGCCCTGAAGAATCAGCCAAACGTCGGGAGTCCGCTAGACGCCGGCCGGGCGTTGACAGGCCACCCCGCCGTTGTATGTTTATGCATCCTACTGCATAAATCGACAGGGAGCGCGACATGGGGCCGTTAGTGGTACTCGCCTATTCGGGTGGACTCGACACGTCGGCGATCGTTCCCTGGCTGCGCGAAAAATACGCCGCTCGCGTCCTGTGTTTCGCCGCCGACGTGGGGCAGGGTACGGGCGAGCTCGCCGGGCTGGTCGAGAAGGCCAAGCGCTCCGGTGCGGTCGACTGCGTCGTCCAGGACCTGCGCGAAGAGTTCGTGCACGATTTCGTGTTCCCCACGCTCCGGGCCGGCGCCGTGTACGCCCGCACCTACCTGCTCGGCACCGCCATGGCACGGCCGGTCATGGCGGCCCACCACGTCGCGCTCGCGCAGCAGGTCGGCGCGCAGGCGCTGGCCCACGGCTGCACGGGGAAGGGGAACGACCAGGTCCGCTTCGAGCTGACCTACGCCGCCCTCGCGCCCGAGCTCCAGGTGATCGCGCCGTGGCGCGAGTGGCAGTTCAAGAGCCGCGAGGACCTCATCGCGTATGTGAAGGCGAAGGGCGTGCCGGTGCAGGCGACGGTGGACAAGCCGTATTCCACCGACCGCAACCTGTGGCACTGCTCGCATGAAGGCGGCATCCTGGAAGACCCCTCGAAAGAACCCCCAGAGCACATCTTCGTCATGACGAAAGACCCGCTCGAGGCTCCTGATCTTCCGGTGGTCGTGGAGATCGGCTTCGAGGAGGGGACGCCCGTCAGCGTGGACCACGTTCCGATGAGCCCGGTGGAGCTGCTCGAATCCTTGAATGCCACCGCGGGCGAGCACGGCGTCGGGCGGGCGGATGTGGTGGAGGACCGGCTGGTCGGGATGAAATCGCGCGGCGTGTACGAGACTCCCGCCGGCACGCTGCTGTATGCGGCGCATCGCGAGCTCGAGCAGCTGGTGCTCGACCGGCGCACGCTCCGGCTCAAGGACGAGCTGGCACTCCGCTACGCCGACCTGGTGTACGACGGGCGCTGGTGGACCCCGGAGCGCGAGGCGCTCGACGCCGCGGTCGCGAGCACCCAGAAACGGGTCACCGGCGCGGTGCGGCTCAAGCTCTTCAAGGGCGGCCTCACGGTCGCGGGTCGGGAAAGCCCGTACGCGCTGTACCAGCCCTCGTACGCGACCTTCGGCAAGGACAACGTCTACGATCAGAAGGATGCCGAGGGCTTCATCCACCTGTACGGCCTCTCGATCCGAATCGGGTCCGGCCTCGAGGCGGCGCGCCGCCAAGAAGTCGGCGCGGCGGCGGACTGATGCCGCGCCAGCGTACGGAGACCCCCCCCCCGGACCCGGCACCGACCCCCGCGCCGCCCGCGGCGGCGCATCAGATGTGGGGCGGCCGCTTCAGCCTCGGCCCGAGTGAAGCGCTCGACGCGCTGAATCGCAGCCTGCCGGTGGACCACCGGCTCTGGCCCCAGGACGTGGCTGCCAGTAAGGCCTGGGTGCATGCGCTGGGCCGCGTGGGAGTGCTCACCCCCGATGAAGAGAACCTGCTACTCGAAGGCCTCGACCGGGTGGCGGAGCGGTTGGCCGATGGTGCCGCGGTTGGTGCCCCGGACGAAGACGTACACACTCTCGTGGAGCGGCTGCTATACGCGGAGGTGGGTACCGTCGCCGGCAAGCTGCACACGGGCCGGTCGCGCAACGACCAGGTGGCCACCGACCTGCGTCTATGGACGCTCGGCGCGATCGATCAGCTCGACTCGGACCTCGCCGCGCTCGGGCGCGCGCTGGTGGCGCGCGCCGAGGACGGCGTGGACATCCTGTTGCCCGGGTATACGCACGGGCAGCGCGCCCAGCCGGTGCGCTGGGCGTACGTGTTGCTCGCGCACGCGTGGCCGCTGCTGCGCGATCGTCAGCGCCTGGCGGACGCCCGCCGTAGAGTGGCGGAGCTGCCGCTCGGATCCGGGGCGCTCGCGGGATCGGGGTTTGCCGTCGACCGTGTGCTGCTGAAAGAAGCGCTCGGGTTTCGCACGGTCTCGGCGAACGCCCTGGATGCGACCGGCGACCGCGACTTCGTCGCCGAAGTGTTGTTCGGGTTGACCCTCGTGGGCACGCACCTCTCGCGCCTCGCGGCCGAGCTGGTGCTCTATACGAGCGCGGAGTTCGGGTTCGTGCGGCTG
>DATNOH010000018.1:0-17964 GCA_035601435.1 Gemmatimonadales bacterium
GCCAGCAACCCACCGACACGCTGCGTCTCTACGCGGTCGGGGACATCAATCTTGGCCGACGGCTCGCGAAGGCCCGGCTGATGGAGGGAGACACCCTCTATTCGTTCCTCGCGCTCCGCGATTCGTTGGCCTCGGCGGACATCACGTTCGGAAATCTCGAGAGCCCGATTGCGCCCGACCCGACGGCGGCGCCCGATTCAGGCGGCATATTCGCCGCGCCACCGGCCGCCGCCGCCGCGCTCGCTCGCGCCGGCTTCGACGTGGTGAGCACGGCCAACAACCATGCCTGGGACGGCGGCTCCGACGCCCTGGAGGAGACCATGCGGCAGCTCACCCGCGCCGGCGTCCGATTCGTGGGCTCGGGATTCGGGCGGGACATGGCGGAGCAGCCGGTGATCCTCGAGCGGCGCGGGTGGCGGGTGGCGTTCTTCGCGCTCACCCGCGCCTGGAACCCGGCGCCGTATACGTTCCACAACCACGCCGGGTCGCGCTACGTCGCCTGGGGCGATACCGGCCGGATTTACCCGGCGATACGCGAGGTCAAGGCGAAGGGCCGGGCCGACCTCGTGGTGGTCAGCATGCACGGCGGCACCGAATACGTCGATACGCCCCCCAAGCACATGCAAGACCTGGAGCGCGGTGCGGTGGACGCCGGGGCGGACCTGGTCCTGGCCCACCACCCCCATGTGCTCCAGCCGGTCGTTTGGTACCGGCACAAGCCGATCGTGCAGTCGCTCGGTAACTTCGTGTTCTTGCAGGACGACCCGTGGACGCGCCTGTCGGCGATTCTCCGGGTCGTGGTGACGCCCGACCGGCGGCTGCGACTCTCCGCCATTCCGGTCCACGTCGGCCCTCAGCCGACGCTCGCGACCGGGGCGGCCGCGGACAGCGTGCGGCGCCGGCTTCGCGTCCGTCTTTCGCCCACAACGGTTCGCAAACCATGACTCGAGACACCCTCGACTTTCTGAAGCGACTCCTCGACACACCCGGGCCGTCCGGCTTCGAGACGGCGCCGGCCCGTGTGTGGCGCGAGGAGGTGAAGGCCTTCGCCGATCAGGTGACGGCAGACGTGCACGGCAACTCGGTGGCGGCACTGAACGCCAAGGGAGCCCCGCGGCTCATGCTGGCCGGCCACATCGACGAGATCGGGCTGCAGATCACGCACGTGGACGACGAGGGCTACCTGTATTTCGCCGGCATCGGGGGGTGGGACTCCCAGGTCCTCGTGGGACAGCGCGTGCTGTTCAGCGGCTCGAAGGGTCCGGTCCGCGGCGTGATCGGGAAGCAGGCGGTGCACCTGATGAAGCGCGAGGACATGGACAAGGTCTCGAAGATCACGGACCTGTGGATCGACATCGGGGCAGCGGACAAGGCCCAAGCGCTCGAGCGCGTGCGCCTGGGAGACGCAGGCGTGCTGGACGCGAGCGTCCTGGAGTTTCCGAACGCGCGGATCGTGTCGCGCAGCATCGACAACCGCATCGGCGCCTACGTGGTGGCCGAAGCGCTGCGGTTGCTCGCGCAGGACCGGCCCAAGCACGCCGGAGTGTTCGGCGTGGCGACGACACGCGAGGAGATCGCGTGGACGGGCGGCGGGGCCCGCACCAGCGCGGTGGGGCTCGAGCCGAACGTCGCGCTGGTGGTGGACGTCACGCACGCGACCGATTGGCCTGGCGCCGAAAAGAAGCGGGCGGGCGAGCACAAGCTCGGAGGCGGTCCCGTCCTGGCGCGAGGGTCGGCGGTGAGCCCGGTGGTGTTCGACCTGCTGGTAGAGTGCGCCGAGCGGGAGAAAATCCCCTTCAGCATCCAGGCGGCTCCGCACGATACGGGCACCGACGCCGACGCCATCTATAACGCGTTGCGGGGCATCCCGACGGGCCTGGTCAGCGTGCCCAACCGCTACATGCACAGCCCGAACGAGATGGTGGCGCGGGACGATCTGGAGCGCGCGGCGCGGCTCCTGGCGGCATTCGCCCGGCGGCTCGACCCCAAGATCAGCTTCATTCCTGCTTGAGGTGAGCGTCGGGCGTTAGCGGCGCGACTTGCGCTTCAGCTCCGTCACGGCCCGGCTGGCCGCTTCGCGGACGGCGCGGTCGCCGTCGTCCGACAACCCTTCTAGCGTGCCGAGGGCGGCCGGAGTAGCCGCCAGCCGCAGCGCCTCGACGGCAGCCACGCGCAGCTCGCTGGGCTTTCGTCCGAAGAACCGACCAGTCGGCTGCGCCCACTTGATGAGTGCCTGCACCGCATCGGAACTCCCGATCCGGCCCAGCGCGAGGAGCAGCTCGCGCACCACGGCCTCGTCCTTCTCCTCTTCCATCGCGACCACGAGCGGCATCGCGAGCGCGCTCGACTTCCGCCCCCCGATCCCGACCGCCACCTGCATGCGCACTTCCTGCGAGCGGTCGCGCAGCGCGCGGCGCAGCGGCTCGGCAGCGCCCCGCGTGCCGATCTTGGCGAGGGCCAGCCCCACAGCCTTGCGCACCCGCTCGTCGGCATGGTCCAGGCGCTTCCCCAATGCCGGAACGGCATCCTCCATGCCCAGCTCGCCGATGAGCTCCGCCACGTTACGGACCACGAACCACTCGGAATGGTCCAGCATATGGACGAGCTGGTCGGTTCCCTCCGTCATGTGTTTCAATGCGTCGAATACGGCGCGCCGCTCGCCCACCGTCGGCGCGGCCGCCAGCACATCCATCAGGACCTCCACCCCGGCGGCTCCGCCGCGCTGCAACGCCGTCACCGCGGCCGCCCGATGCTTCGGCGCCGCCAGCAGGCGAGACAGCCCCTCGAGCACGGGCTTGGTGTAGAAGCGCCGCATCGCAATGCCGTACTGCCGACGCACTCCGCTCGTCTCGGGGACTTTCTCCTCCACCCGAATGACCCCAACGATCACGCCAAGCACCTGCTCGAAGCGCCCCAGCTTGGTCGCCGCCGCCGCGTTGTCGATCAGCGCCGCCAGCAGGTCCCCCACGTTCGGCGCGGTGCTGTTGCGCTCGAGCTCGGCGAGAACGTCCGCGGCACCGGGCGGCAGCGGCACGGTAGCCGCGGGAGTCGCACGCGAAGCGGGAGCGTGAGCGGCCTCGCGCTTCGCGACCGCGGGCGGGTCGGGCGCAGGTGGGGGCGGAGCAAGAGCTGGGGGAGGCTCCGGCGCGCGATGACGCTCGCTCGAAAGCGATAAGAGCTCCTCGCCGCTTTCCTTGCGTAGCGAAGGGCGAGCCACCACGCCCGGCAGCGCGTCCGCCGCCTTAGGGGGTGGGGGGTCGTGCGTGACCAGCGGAACGCCCTCGAGCGGGACGGACTTGATGTCCCGCATCGACTCGCCGCGCAGGATACCCGCCGTGCCGAGCGCACCGGACTTCCTGTCTACCGGTGTGTCCGGGTTGGGGACGACGGGCTCGCGTCCACCAAAGTCCTCGGGGGAGGCAACCGGGCCACGTTGCACCACCGAAGGAGATGGGGGCGGACCGGCGGGCGCGATACGGATGCGGTCAGCGCCCGCTGCGGCGAGTCGGCTCGTGACGTCGTGCGCGCCGGGCTGGTCGGCAAGCGCCTGCAACAGCTCGAACAGCTGGGCGGGAGGGGGGTTCGCGGGTAGGACGATCTCACCTATACCGTGGAGGTCGAGGCGCTCCACGAGCGTAGCCAGATCCGCTGCTTCGCACGGCACACCGTTCAACTCAATTCCGGCCCCCCCAGGGGCCAGCCGCAGCGTAACGGCGGTGTCCTGGAGCAGGCCGAGCAGGGCGCGGAACTCCTTCTTTTGCTCGGTTTTAGCGCTCGGGTCGCGGAACAGGCTCACACACTGTGCGAACCGCGCGGCGAGGTTATCGAGCGTCGGCATGGGGGCGGGTCAATCTAGGGCGCCAGCCTACCCCGGGCAACGCGCGCGAGCTCTCGAGCCGCCTCCGCCTCACGCACGGGCCGGCCCGGAAGGTCGAGGGCGGTCGAGAGGGCGGCTACTGGGGGCGGTGCGAGGCCCAGGGGCTCGAGTCGCGTTGCATCGCCCAGCAGACTGGGGAGCGGCTCGTCGCATGCCAGGGTGCCACGATCGAGCACCAGCCCGCGGTCGAGGGTCTCGGCGGCGAACGTCAAGTCATGCGTGATCACGAGCAGCGCCACGCTCGCAGCCGATCGCTCGAGCAGGGCGCGCGTAACCCGTGCGCGTAGCGCCCGATCGAGACCGATGGTCGGCTCGTCGAGCACGAGCAACGCGGGCTCGAGCGCCAGCGCGCCCGCCAGCGCCGCGAGCTTTCGCAAGCCGGGAGGAAGGTCGTAGGGGTGCTGGTCGGCGTGCGCCGTCAGGTCTACGTCCTCCAGCGCACTCTCGGTCCGTCGCTGCACTTCTCGCTCCCCTACGCCGAGCGCGCGCGGTCCAAAGCTCACGTCGTCGCGGACGCTGGTGGCGAAGAGCTGCTGGTCCGCGTGCTGGAACACGGTCGCGACCCGCCACGCCAGCTGCTCCGGGACACAGTCGCGGGTGTCCCAGTCGCCCACCCACACGATTCCCTGATCCGGCCACTGGAGGCCGGCGATCAGGCGGACCAGGGTGGACTTGCCGCCGCCGTTCCGGCCCAAGAGCGCGACGCGCTCGCCCGAGGCAATGGAGAACGAAACGTTCGCGAGCACCGGCACCGTGCCGTAGGAAAAGCTCACGCCCTCGAGGCGGAGGGCCGGAATCACCGCCACCGCCTCACAGCGTCGATAATGGTCAGGGGAGCAGGCTCGGGCAGTTCGCTATCCCGCCACACGGTGGCCACGCTCGTGCCGAGCCCCGCGTCGCATGCGGCCGCCTCGGCGAGGAGGTCCGGTGTCCCGACGGCGCGCACCGCCCCCTGCTCGAGCCACACAACCCGGTCGGCCACCTCTGGTAGCGCGTCGAGCGCGCTCGTGGCGAGCAGGATCCCCTTCCCTTCCTTCGCGAGCACGCGGATGAGCCGCCACAGTGTGCGGGCGCCCTCGGCATCGAGCTCGGCGGCCGGCTCGTCGAACAACACGAGCCCCGGGTCCATGGCGAGGATGGCGGCGATGATCACCCGCTGCAACTCGCCGCCGGACAGGGTGGTGGGGTCGCGCGACGCGAGTGGAACCAGCTCCAGCCGCTCGAGGGCACGATCCACTTGCCGCGAGATTTCGTGAGCCGGCCACCCCAGATTCGCCGGACCGAAGGCCACTTCGTCCCACACGGTGAAGGCCATACCGGAGACCTGCGTCCAGGGTGTCGGGAGCACGATGCCGCTCCGGTCGCGGCGAGCCACGGCGCCCTCGAGCCGTCCTCCGGTCACCCGTGGCGCGAGATCCCCCGCAACGAGCAAGAGGGTCGACGCTCCGGCCCCGAGGGCCCCGACGAGCGCCACGACTTCCCCTGGCGCCACTTCCAGCGACACGTCGCGCAACGCGGGCGACGCGGTGGCCGGATACCAAAAGCTCGCGTGGTCGAGCGTCAAAGACTTCATGTGGGGCTGGGAACGATGAGCCGCCGGACCAGCGCCGCGAGACACGCCAGGAGCAGCGCCCAGCGGGCGGCCCGCTCCAGCACGGGATCGGGCGGCGGGGCGAGCGGCGTGCGACGGATCCCGGGCACCAGCCCGCGGGTCTCGAGCGCGAGCGCGCGCTCGTCCACCTCGTGCAGCGCCGACAGAATGAGCGGCAGCGCGAGGGCGCGGAGCGCCCGCAGCCGGGCCGCGATTCCGCCCCGCGGTGAGAGCCCCCGACAGCGCTGCGCTTCCACGATGCGCTGGGCACGGGTCTTCAGTACGGGCACGGCTGAGAGCGTGGCGGCGAGGAGATAGGCGACGCTCGCGCTCCAGCCGGCCGCAACCATCGCTTCCACCAGCCGCGCGGGTTCGAGCGCCGCCACCAGCCACACGAAGCTCGCGACCATCGTGGTGATTCGCAGGCCGATCGCGATGGTCGTGGGCACGTCGTGGAGCAACAGGAGAAAGAGCCAGAACGGCGCGGCGGTGAGCAGGGCGGGCCATAGCCCGGCGCGTAAGCCCCGGGACGCCGCGAGCGCCAGCGCGATAGCCGCCGTCCATGCCCCCCCAACCGGTGGCGGCAGGATCCAGGCGAACGCCGGGAGGGTGCCCGCGATCGCGAGAAGGGTGAAAGGATGCAGCCGCGCTCCGGTCACGCCGCGCCGATGGCGCGGAGCGCCCACGGGAAACGCGCGGCGGTGCGGCGCGGCAACCCGTGCAGCACCGAAGTCACGAGCGCGAAGGTCACGGCCTTGTCGCCGAAATCCGACACGAAGCTCCCGAAGAAGCACGCCCCCAGCGGCGGCAGGCCGAGTGCCTTGCCGAGCGCCGTCGTCAGCGCGATGCCGCCGGTGGTCGTGCACCCGAAGACGAGGTAGGAGATGGGCGTCGACGTCACCGACGCGATCACGCCGAGCCCCAGACCCGCGGGCACCGCCGTGCGCAAGCTCCGGAACAGTCCGGCGCGCGCCGCAACCCAGGCGTACAGCGCCACGACGATTTGCACCACGACGAACGGCCAGAAGGTCGGGTTGCGGAGCGTGTTCACCGCGGACGTTACGACGCCGGTCGCGATCCCCACACCGGGGCCGGCGAGCGCGGTGGCGAGGATGGTTCCGGTCGTGTCGAGGAAGAGCGGCAGCGCTACCGCATCGACCGCGGCCGAGAGGGCGAGACTGATCGCCGCGGCGACGGGGATGAGGGCGAGGAGACGGATGGACATCCACCGGCTTCCGTGAGGGTCGCGCCAAAGATAGATATAGCCGTATGCTGACGACCAGCCCGATCGTGCGCGCGCTGCGCGCCGCGCACCTGCACGACGCCTCGCCGGCGGAGCTGCTGCAGCTGGCGTGCGAGCGGCTGCGCGGCCTGGGTGCGCCGTTCACCTCCGTGTACGCGTACATGCTGCACGACGGGGAGCTGGTGCTCGAAGCGTTTTCGGGCCGGGAGACGGAGCACACCCGGATTGCAGTCGGCCAGGGCGTGTGCGGCACGGCGGTGGCGACGGGCGAGGATCAGAACGTGCCCGACGTGGCGGCCATCGGGAACTACCTCGCGTGCAACCTGGAAACGAAGTCCGAGCTGGTGGTGCTGATCCGTCGCGGCCAGACGACGCTCGGCCAGCTCGATATCGACTCCGACGTGCCGGCCGGATTCACACAGCCCCACCACCGCGCGGTGAAAGAAGTCGCGGACGCGCTCGCGGTGCTGCTGTAGTCATTCGACGCGCGCTTCGGCGGCCCCCTCCCACCCGAGCAGCGTGAGCCGGCCCGCGTCGGCGTCGTGGTCCAGGAGCTCCGCATAGCGCCCCCACTCCACCAGGGTGGCGAACAGCGACTCCGCGGGGATGAACGGGAAATAGATCGTCAGGTCGGCGAGCACCTCTTCGTCTTCCACGGCACCGTCGCTCTCCTTCAGCATGGCCACGAGGCGCGCGAACAGCGGCTGCTTGGCGAGCCGCGCCCGGGTGACGTCCTTGCGCGCCGCGTCGTCCATGGCCATGACCTCACGCCCCGCGGCCGTGAGTTGTACGATCTCGCCCGGCGTGGTCACCCAACCAAGCTGCTCGGCGGCCCGCACCACCGCCGACATGCGGTCGTAATCGACCCCGAGATCCTCCGCCAGCTCGAACACCGGTCCCTTGCCGTCGGGCCGCGTGAGCAGGTGGTCGAGGAGGCCGGTGGCCTCGGAGACGTGCACCCGGGGGAACGGCACCAGTCGTTGCGGTGCGGCCGGCGCCGGCTCGGGCAGCAGGGTCGCGGTGAGAATGGCGTGCAGCCGGTCCACCATCTCCTCGAACTCGGGGCTCCGCTCCTGCCGGGGATAGGGGAGCGGATTGGCCATCTCCTCGCGCACGTGTCCGGGGTTCGATCCGAAGACGACGATCCGGCCCGCGAGGAAAACAGCTTCTTCGACGCTGTGCGTGACAATGACCAGGGTGTTCACGCCGGTCGCCTGATCCCGCCACAGGTCCACGACCTGGCTGCGCAGGTTCTCCGCGGTCAGCGGATCGAGGGCACCGAACGGCTCGTCCATGAGCATGATCTCGGGCGCTACGGCGAGCGCGCGCGCGAAGCCCACCCGCTGCTTCATGCCGCCGGACAGCTCCTTCGGGTACGCCTGCTCGAACCCATCGAGGCCCACGAGGTTGACGGCCCGGGCCACCCCGTCACGCCGCGCCGCGCCGTCCACGCCCCGGGCCTCGAGACCCATCGCCACATTCTCCGCCACCGTGAGCCAGGGGAGGAGCGCGAACGATTGGAACACCATGGCCGCGGCGCCAAGGACACCGTCCAGCACATGGCCGCGGTACAACACCTTCCCGTCCACGGGGCGGTCCAACCCCGCGAGCAGGCGGAGCAGCGTGCTCTTGCCGCATCCGGACGGCCCCACCAGCGCCACCACCTCCTGCTCGTGCACCGCGAGCGACACGTCTCGCAGCGCTTCGAGGTTCTGGCCGTTGGGGAGTCGGAAGCGCTGCGTCACGTGCTGCGCCTCGAGCAATACGGGACCCGGCGTCACTGCGCGTACCCGAAGCGCGTGCGGGCCCACTCCATCAGCGAGCGCCAGACGAGGCGGTTCCAACCCACGACGAGGAGACTCATGAGGGCGATCCCCCCCGCCAGCAGAGGGAAGTTGGCGTGCGCGGTGGCATCGCTGATCAGGCTGCCGAGTCCTTTGGTGATGCGCACCCCGCTTCCGGCCTGGATGTACTCCGCCACGATCGAGCCATTCCACGCGCCACCCGCAGCCGTGACCCATCCCATGACGAGCGCGGGCGCCGCCGCCGGCAGGTACAACACCCGCCAGCGCGCCAACCGCGGCAGCCGGAACGCCGCGGCGGCGTCCTTGAGCTGGACCGGAATCGCGGCCACGGCGGAAATCACGTTGAACAGGATATACCATTGGCCCGCGAGCACCATTAACGCGACGGCGCCGACCCCCAGCCCGATGCCGATCCGTTCGAACAAGAGAATCACCAGCGGAAAGAGCATGGGCGCGGGGAACGAGGCCACCACTTGGATCACCGGCTGCAGGGCGCGCGCGATGCGTGGCGAGCGGCCGATCCATACGCCCGCAGGCAGGGTCCACGCCGTCGCCACGATCACGGACCCCATGACGCGTACAAACGTGAGCGCGGCGGAAGAGAGCAGCTCGCTCCACTCCCTCCACCCCAGCTGCGCCAGCAACAACCACAGGCGCCAGATGCCAAGCGCCGCGGCGGCCGCGAACGCCGCGATAGCGAGCACCGCGCCGATCTTTCGCGCCAGCGGGTGCTCGAGCGCGAGCCGTGGGCCCCGCAGAATGACGGGACCGACGGCGCGGAACGGCCGCTCGAACGGGCGCGCGGCCCGGCGGGCCCGGCGGTAAGCGCGCAGCTGCAACAGGGCGGCGCGGCGCGGCAGCCGTGCGCGACGCAGGAAGTCGAGCACCCACGACGATGGCTCCGCCTCCCCGGCGCTGCTTTCGTCCAGACGGAACTTCTCGACCCACACCACCAGCGGCCGCCACAAGAGCTGGTCCACGCACACGATCATGATGACCATCGCGGCGATCGCAAGCGCCATCGCCTGCACGTTGCCCTGGTCGAGGGCGACGCTCATGAACGATCCGATGCCCGGAAGGCGGTAGTCGTGCTCGCCAAGCCGGAAGGCCTCGTTGACCATGAGGAAGAACCAGCCCCCCGCCATGGACAGCATCCCGTTCCAGACGAGACCCTGCGCCGCGGCGGGCACCTCGAGCTCACGGAAGGTCCGTCCGGGGGGCCATCCCGCCACCCTGCACGCGTCGCGCAGCGGCTGCGGCAGCGCCTTGAGCGAGTTGTAGAACGAGAGCGCCAGGTTCCACGCCTGGGCGGTGAAGATCATCAGGATGGCCGCGAGCTCGAGCCCCACGTTGCGGGTCGGGAAGAGCGACATCAGGCCGAGCACGAGGCCGGGGAGGAAACCCAGCACCGGGATGCTCTGAAGGATGTCGAGCAGCGGCAGGAGCAGCCGCTCGGCGGCGCGCGACTTCGCCGCCGTCCAGCCGAACGCCAGCGCGAAGAGGTACGAGATCACGAGCGCCGTGACGCCGCGCGACAGCGAATACAGCGTGTAGCGCGGCAGCGCCGCGGAGCGCAGGTCGATCTGCACCGCCTGGGCGAAGGGGGCCTGGAATTCGCGCGCGAACGCGACCACGGTGGCGATGACGCCGCCCAGGAGGCAGAGGATCGCGATGTCGGCGAGCCCGGGTTGGGCGGCTGGTAGGCGAAGCGGCTTCATCCTCGTGAACGGTTAAGTTGAGACGCGATGGCAGAAGCGATCACGGAAGTGACCGTCGACCTGAACGGCGTCCGCCTCTACACGAGGCGCGTGGGTCACGGCCCGCCCGTGGTCGTCCTGCACGGCGGTCCCGGCGCCCACCACGACTACCTGCTCCCCCAATACGACCACCTCGCGGAGGGGGGACGCGCCCTCCTCTATTACGACCAGCGCGGCGGCGGTCGGTCACCGGTCCCGCGCGACGTGCCGGTGGGCTGGCGGGAGCACGTGGCCGACCTCGAGGCGCTGCGCGGCTACTGGGAGCTCGATCGCCTCACCGTCGTCGGCTATTCGTGGGGAGGCCTGCTCGCCCTGCTCTACGCCCTCGAGCATCCCGACCGGATCGCCCGGCTCGCGCTGGTCTCGTCCGCGCCCGTAACGGCTGCGTGGCGCGACGAATTCGAGCGTCGCTTTTCCGCCCGCATGGCCGAGCCGTGGATCGCTCGCGGCCGTGCCGAGCTCGCGGCATCCGGCCTGGCGCGGACCGATCCCGAAAAGTACCGCCGCATCGCGTTCGCGCTATCCGTCGCCGGCTACTTTCGCGACCCGAGCCGGGCGCGGGAAATGACCCCGTTTCGCGTCACCGAGCGCACCCGCAAAGCGGTATGGGAGAGTCTGGGGAGCTACGACCTGCGCCAGCGGATCCGGCAGACCTTCCCGAACGGCACCGCTCCCCGCTCGCTGCTGCTGCACGGCGTGTACGACCCCATGCCCCTCGAGGCCGCGCGCGAGACCGCGGCGCTGCTCTCCACGGGGGTCATCGAGCTGGCCACGGGGCATGTACCACACGTCGAGGCCACGGAGCAGTTCGAGCGGGCGCTGGACGGGTTCCTGCCTCACGATTGAGCCGTTAGGTTGATCGGACACGCATGGATAAGCACGCCGTCCGCCAGACGCTCGACCAGCTCGCCGCGTTCCTCGTGGTCAAGGGGGAGAACGCCGCTCGCGTCCGTGCCATGCAGCACGCCGCCCGCTCGGAGCTCCTGGCCACGGGCCGCTCGAGCGCGCTCGACGAGCTGCGCGAGCAGGTGCCGCCCGGCCTGGCAGAGATGCTCCGCATCCCCGGCCTCGGGGCCGCCAAGGTGCGCCAGATCCACGAGTCACTCGCGATCGAGTCTTTGGCCGAGCTGGAGGCGGCCGCGGGCGACGGCCGCCTGGCGGGGCTGCCGCGTTTCGGCGCCAAGACCGCGGAGAACGTGCGCCGCGGCATCGCGCACCTGCGCCAGGCAAGCACCCTGCGGCTGTTCCACCACGCGCAGGACGAGCTGGACGCCGTGCGGCGCGCGCTCGCGGGCCTAGCGGGAGCCGGGGTGCTGCGGGTCGAGAGCGCCGGGGCGGTGCGGCGCCGCTGCGAGGTGATCGGGGCCCTGGATCTCGTCGCGGTGCACGAGGGGCAGGCCGCGCGCCAGGCCCTGGTCCGCCGGCTGGGCGAGGCACCCGGTGTCACCGAAATGGTGGGGCGCGAGGGCAGTGTGATGCTGCGGTTCGCCTCCGGAACCGTCGTGGAAGTGCTCCTCACCACGCCCGAGCGATTCGGCCTCGACTGGATCCGGGCCACTGGCTCCGCCGCCCATGTGGCGGCGCTCGAGACCCGGGCCCGCCACGCGGGCGTCTCACTCTCCGGGGCGTTTCCCGACGAGCCGAGCGTGTACCGCGCCCTCGGCCTCGCGTGGGTGCCGCCCGAGCTGCGCGAGGGGACCGGCGAGCTGGAAGCGGCCGCCGGCGACCGGCTGCCACACCTGGTCGAGCAGGGCGAGCTGCGCGGCTTCCTGCATTGCCACTCGAACTACTCGGACGGCACAGTCACGATCGCCGACTGGGCGGCGGCGTGCCGCACCGCGGGTTACGAGTGGGTGGGCATCACCGATCACTCGAAGTCGGCCGCGTACTCGGGCGGGCTCGGCAGCCAGGACGTGGCCCAGCAGCACGACGAAATCGACCGGGTGAATGCCCGGATCTCCGGCATCCGCGTGCTCAAAGGCGTCGAGGCCGACATCCTGGCCGACGGCTCGCTCGACTACGGACCAGACGTGCTCGACCGGTTCGACTTCGTGATCGGATCGATCCACACGCGCTTCGGCATGTCCGAACACGAAATGACGCGGCGCGTGCTCGCCGCCATGGACGACCCCCATCTCGCGATCCTCGGTCACCCCACGGGTCGGATGCTGCTGCAGCGCGAGCCGTACGCGATCGATCTCGATCAGGTGCTCGCCAAGGCCGCCGCCCGGGGCATCGCCGTCGAGGTGAACGCGGATCCCCATCGCCTCGACCTCGACTGGCGCACGGTGCGGCGGGCGCGCGAGCTGGGTGTCACTTTCTCGATCGGCGCGGACGCCCACTCGACGAGCGGCATGACCAACGTCGCGGTGGGCGTGGGGATCGCCCGCAAGGGCTGGCTCGAGCCCGACCAGGTCTTGAACACGCGCGACGTCGGTGCGTTTCTCGCGTTCGCGCGGGCGCGACTGGTGGCGGCGGGCTGATGCCCACGAAGACGAGCGCCCCACCGAGAAGACGCTTGGCCCGTGAGACCGAGGCCGAGCGGCGGGCGCGGGTCCGCAGGATCAGCGCGCGCCTCGAGAAGGCCTATCCCGACGCCGCCTGCGCGCTGCACCACCAGAGCGCCCTCGAGCTGCTCGTCGCCACGATTCTCTCCGCCCAATCGACCGATGCACGCGTCAACATGGTCACACCCGCCTTGTTCGCGAAATACAGGACGGCGGAGGACTTCGCGCGCGCCGACCCGCGCGTGCTCGAGCAGGAAATCCACAGCACCGGATTCTTCCGCAGCAAGACCCGGTCGATCACCCGGATGGCGCAGGCCCTGCTGGAGCGACACGGCGGGCAGGTGCCCGACACGATGGACGAGCTGGTGCAGCTGCCCGGTGTGGGGCGCAAGACCGCGAACGTCGTGCTGGGGTGCTGGTTCAAGAAGAACGAAGGGGTCGTGGTCGACACCCACGTGCAGCGAATCGCGACTCTGCTCGGCCTGACGACGGAAAGAGATCCGGTGAAGATCGAGCGGGACCTGATGGCGCTGGTGCCGCGCGAAAAGTGGACGTGGTTCTCGAACGCCCTGATTCAACACGGGCGGCGGGTGTGCATAGCCCGGCGGCCGAAGTGCGAGATCTGTGTTATTAACCGGTACTGTCCGAGCTCGAGAGTATGAACGCGCTTCCCGCATGACCACTCTCCCCCCTATCGACCGCGCCCAGCTCGTCGCCACGCGGCGCGACCTGCACCAGCACCCCGAGCTGGGGTTCGAGGAGCGGCGCACGAGCGGGCTCGTGGCGGACCGGCTGCAACGGCTCGGCTATACCGTGCGGACCGGCGTCGGTAAGACGGGAGTGGTCGGCCTGCGGGACGGCGCTTCAGACGGCTCGGCCCGCTGCGTGCTGATCCGCGCCGACATGGACGCGCTGCCGATCGAGGAAGCGAACGACGTCTCGTACCGCTCGCAGGCCGCGGGGAAGATGCACGCCTGCGGGCATGACGGGCACGTAGCGATCGGGCTCGAGGTGGCGCGCCGGCTGCACGCCGCATTTCTCCCGGGCAGCGTGAAGCTCGCGTTCCAGCCCGCCGAGGAGACGTCGTATGGCGCGGAGGCGATGATTCGTGACGGCGTGCTCGACGCGCCCAAAGTGGACGCCGCGTTCGGCATCCATTTGTGGAACGACATCCCGGCGGGGAGCATCGCGTTGATGCCCGGCCCCGTCATGGCCTCCGTAGACGAGTTCGACATCGCCATCCTGGGGCGCGGCGGTCACGCGGCGGCGCCGCATCAGGCGATCGACCCCGTGCTGATCGCGGCGCACGTCGTGACCGGGCTCCAGAGCCTCGTGTCCCGCCGCCGCAATCCGTTCGAGGAGGGAGTCGTCTCCGTCACCCAGATGCACGCGGGCCACGCCTTCAACGTCATCCCCGGCCGCGCCGATCTGCGGGGGACCGTGCGGACGTTCGGCGGAAAATTCTTCGACGAGGCACCGCAGCTCATCGAGGAAACCGCGCGCGGCATCGCCCGGGCGTTCGGGGCGGACGCCGAGGTGCGGTATCGGCGGCTGTCGAAACCTCTGGTGAACGACGAGAAAATGACTTCGCTCATGAGAGGCATAGCGCAGGACATCGTCGGGCAAGACCGCGTCATTAGCGGCGTCCGCACCATGGGTGGCGAGGACATGTCATATTTCCTCGCGAAGGTCCCGGGCGCGTTCGCCTTCGTGGGCTCCGCACCGCCCGACAAGAAAGGCTCGCCGCACCATAGCCCGACGTTCGATATCGACGAGGAAAGCCTGGTGATCGGAACGGAGCTCGTGACGAGGACGGTGGTGCGGTACTTGGAGCAGACTAGCTGACCCTGGACGCATGCCGAACCTCCTCGCCTCCGAACCCTCCGCCTACCTGAAATCCGCCGCCCACCAGCCGGTGCAGTGGCACCCGTGGGGCGATCCGGCGTTCGCGCGGGCGCGTGCCGAGGACAAGCCCATCCTCCTGGACATCGGCGCCGTGTGGTGCCACTGGTGCCACGTCATGGACGGCGAGTCGTACGAGGACGCGGCCGTCGCCGAGACCCTCAATCGCGACTTCGTGTGCATCAAGGTGGACCGCGACGAGCGGCCCGACGTGGATGCGCGCTACCAGCGCGCCGTGCAGGCGCTCACCGGTCAGGGAGGTTGGCCCCTCACGGCGTTTCTCACGCCCGAGGGCGAAGTCTTCTTCGGCGGCACGTACTTCCCGCCGGAGGACAATCACTACGGCCGGCCGGGCTTCCTCTCGGTCCTCCGGCAGGTGGCCGGCCTCTACCGCCAGCAGCGCGACAAGGTGGCGGAGAACGCGACGGCGATCCGCCGCCACATGGCTGAGTCGCTCGACGAAGCGAAGCTCGGCGAGATCACCCCGGCGACCCTGGAGCGGGCCGCGAGCGAGATGGCCCGCCTGTTCGACATTCGCTACGGCGGTTTCGGCACGGCGCCCAAGTTCCCGCACCCGGCGGCCGTGCAATTTCTGCTCGCCCGCTGGCACGACACGCGCGAGGACTGGATGCGCGAGGTGGTGGAGAAGACGCTGGCCGGGATGGCGAAAGGCGGAATCCGCGACCACGTGGGCGGTGGATTCCATCGTTATGCCGTAGACGAGCGCTGGATCGTCCCGCACTTCGAGAAGATGGCCTACGACAACTCGGAGCTGCTGCGCGCGTATCTGGACGGCTATGCGGCACTCGGACACCCGCTGTTCGAGGAAGTGGCCCAGGGCATCGTGAGCTGGGTGCTGGAAGCGTTGTCAGACCAGGGCAAGGGCGCCTTCTACACGTCGCAGGACGCGGACGTGCAGTTCGGCGACGATGGCGACTA
The DNA here is from genome assembly GCA_035601435.1 of Gemmatimonadales bacterium. Classification (GTDB taxonomy): domain Bacteria; phylum Gemmatimonadota; class Gemmatimonadetes; order Gemmatimonadales; family GWC2-71-9; genus AG41. The sequence goes on from DATNOH010000018.1 coordinate 15,622, forward strand.
CTGGACGTGGACACTGGAAGAACTGCGTGAGGCACTGCCCGATAAGGCGTTCCCCGTTGCACGTCGCACGTTTGACGTGGAGGAAGCCGGGGAAATGCACCACAACCCGCGCAAGAACGTGCTCTGGCGGAAGGCCGATCCAGGAGAAAGCGAGGGGCCGGTCCTCAAGGACGCGCTCGCGAAACTCAAGGCGGCCCGCGACAAGCGCAAAGCCCCCTACGTCGACACCACAGCGTACGTGAACTGGAACGCCATGATGGCATCGGCGTTCCTGCACGCCGGTGCAGTGCTCGATCAGCCGGAATGCAACACGCTCGCGCTCAAGGTCCTCCATCGGATCTGGGTGGAAGCGTGGGATGAGCAACAGGGGATGAGCCACGTGATCGGGCGGGCCGAGCCGCGCGGGCTACTGGAGGACAACGTCCACGCGGCGGCGGCGTTCCTCGACGCTTACGAGGCCACGGGTGAAGACCTCTGGCTCACCGGCGCGATCTCCGTGATGCAGTACTGCGGCCGGGCCCACTGGGACGACGCGCAGGGCGGTTTCTTCGACGTGGCGCGCGACCGCACCGGCGCGGCCTACCTCGCGACGCCCGCCAAGCCGGTGCAGGACGCGCCGACGCCCTCGGCGAACGGCGTCGCCGCGCTCGTCCTGGCCCGGCTTTGGGCGGTCACTGACGACAGAGAATGGCGCCGCCTGCTCGATCGTCAGCTCGCCACGTTCGGCGGTGCCGCGTCTCAGCTCTCGCTGTACGGCGCGACGCTGGTGCGCGCCGTTGATTGGGCGCTCAACCCCGTCACGCGGGTCGAGGTGCTCGGGCCTAGGGGTGAGGGAGCGGCCTGTGACATGCATCTCCTTGCCCTTCAGACCTACCGCCCTCGCAAGCTCGTAGTTCGCAAGACCGCCGAGCGACCGAGCGCTACCGTGTGCGTCGGCACCTCATGCTCGCTCCCCGTGACCACACGCGAGGCGCTCGGGGACCTGTTGCGGTGAGACGTCGGGTGTTGGGCCGCACCGGCCTCGCGGTCAGCCCCATCGGCTTCGGCGGTTGGGGCATCGGAGGCAACCGGTTCGGCAACTCGTACGGTCCCACCGACGACGCCGAGTCGCTTCGCGCCGTCCAGCGCGCCTACGAACTGGGTTGCAACTTCTTCGATACGGCGGACGTGTATGGGCACGGTCACTCGGAGGAGCTCCTGGGCCGGGCGCTCGCGGGAATCCGCCAACACGTGCTCGTCGCAACCAAGGTCGGCGGCAATTTCTACAACCGGGCCGTGAACCCGCTGCTGTTGGGGCGGATCGCCGAGGCGGCCGGCCGGCCGGTCGCCGAGCTCGCACCCGATATTCCGCTGCCCGTGACCCACGACGCCAATTTCTCGCCCGACTATATCCGGTTCGCGGTCGAGCAGTCGCTACGGCGCCTCTCCACCGACTACATCGACCTGCTGCAGCTCCACAATCCCGCCCTCGGCCTGATCGCCGACCCCGACACCTACCTGGTGCTCGAGGACTTGAAGCGAGGCGGGAAGATCCGGTTCTACGGCGTCTCCGTACACCCGCCCGAAGAGGGGCTTGCGGCCGTCGAGGTGACGCGACCCGACACGGTCCAAATCGTGTACAACATCGTGCGGCGCGAGGCCGAAGACCGCTTCTTTGCCGTCGCCCACGCCGCCAACATCGGTGTGATCGCGCGCGAGCCGCTCGCCAACGGCCTGCTCGCCGGGACGTATGGGCGGGACAGCACGTGGGAAACAGGTGACATCCGCGCCCGCATGCCGCGCCCCTACGTGGCGCAGCTCGCGACAGTGGCGGAGCGCGTCAAGGACCTGGCCGGGCAGGCGGGCGTGACGCCGGCGCAGCTGGCGCTCCGGTTCGTGCTGGACAACGACGCGGTATCGGTCGTGATTGTGGGCATGAAGACCGTGGCACAAGTGGAAGACAATCTCTCGCTGGAGCAATGATGCCGAACAAACAGGCCGTTTTCGAGACCGCGAAAGGCACGATCAACGTGGAGCTCTTCGCCGATGAGGTGCCGGCCACCGTCGCCAATTTCGAGAAGCTCGCCAACTCGGGCTTCTACGACGGCACCAAGTTCCACCGCGTCATCCCCAACTTCATGGTTCAGGGGGGCGATCCCTATTCGAAGAGTGGGAAGGGGCGGGTCGGCACCGGCGGGCCCGGCTACACCATCAAATGCGAGACCCAGAAGAACGTCCACAAACACGCGGCGGGGACGCTGTCCATGGCTCATGCCGGAAAAGACACCGGCGGCAGCCAGTTCTTCATCTGCCATTCCGCCCAGCCGCACCTGGACGGCGTCCACACAGTTTTCGGACAGGTCA
>DATNOH010000019.1:0-11993 GCA_035601435.1 Gemmatimonadales bacterium
TACGCGAGGTCGATGTCCGGGGCGTTCGCGAACTCGGTGAGGATGTCCTCCCAGATGGCGTGCTCGGTGCCGCGTCGCTTGCGCGGCTCGATCAAGTAGCGGATGGTCAGCTGCACGCCGTAGTCCACGACGTTCGTGTAGACGATCGGGGTCAGCTTCCGGTAATTGATGAGATACTGCTGCGAGGCGGCAAGCAACTCCTGCTCGGCCTGCGCCGTCAGATGCTCCGCGTGTTTGACGGCGATCTTCCCGAGAATCTGCTTCGCCTTTCTCCAGTCGCTCTCGAACGTCACCACCACCGGCACCTCGTTCCAGATGTAGCGGAATCCCTTGTTGTAGTTGGCGACGGGATCGGTGAAAACCTTGCCGTTCGGGACGTGGATGATCCGCCCGCTCGACTGGTCCGCCTGGACCCACGCGCCGATCTCGTTGAGGGTGAACTGGAACAGGCCCAGGTCGATTACGTCGCCGGCATGCGGCCCGATCTGGATGCGGTCCCCCACTTCGAAGGGGCGACGCCAGATGATGAACGCCCAGCCGGCGACGTTCGAGACCGGCTCTTTGAGGGCGATCGCCAGGCCTGCGGACACCAGCCCCAGGTAGGTCGTGAGCGCGGCGGTTCCCACGAACCACGTTTGGCTCACAAGGATCACGCCGACCGCGACCAAAACGTAGGTCAGACCCTTGCGCCAACGGTAGCGGCCCCACGGGTCCTGCACCCGGCGGTACACGAACCCGAGGACGAAGTGGCGCACGAGCCAGAGCCCGGCAATCGTCCCCGCGGTAACGAGCAGCCGCGTCTGGAGCTGGGGGTTCATGCCGAGGTGCGCCTGGAGCCAGTCGATCATGTGGCCGTGGTGGGTTGGGTGTACATTAACAGTAATGCGTCAGCTCTCGTCCGCCCTAGTACTCGCGGCGTTCGCCGCCGCGGCGTGTCACCGTGGCGCCGTCGCACCGATCAATCCTCAGGCAGAAGTCGCGGTGAGCGTCGAGAACCAGAATTTTCTCGACATGAACGTGTTCCTCATCCGCGGCGGGCAGCGCATCCGCCTCGGCATGGTACCGGGGCTCACGTCGCACATCCTAATGGTGCGGCCGGAACTGATCGGCTACGGCACGGAGCTGCAGTTCGAGCTGCATCCGATCGGGGGTCGCTCGAATCCCGTCAGCGAGACCATCACCGTGCACCCCGGCGACGTCATCCACCTGACGATTCCACCGAATTAGTCATCTTCCCAGCAACCTCTTTCACAAGCTTCGCGCATAGTGTCGCCGTCATGCCGCTCGGGTCCTGAGCGGGATTGAACTCCACGATATCGGCACCGACGAGCGGGACGGTCAAGCCTTGTAGCACCGCCAGCACCTCTCGTACGGTGAGGCCGCCCGGCTCGCGGTGCGACACTCCCGGCGCGAACGCAGGGTCGAAGGCGTCGATGTCGATCGAGACATACACGGGCTCGCGCAGCGCGGGGCGCCGGCCCGCGACCCAGGCGCGCATGTCGATCACTTCCACCCCGTAACGCTCGGCCTCGGCGCGCTGGACGGCGGTCGACGTACGGATGCCCACCTGCACCAGCCGATCGGCTAGCCGCTCCTCCATGATCCGCGCGAAGGGACACGCGTGGGAGTATCGGTCGCCCTCGAACTCCCGGTACAGGTCGGGATGGGCGTCGAAGTGGAGGATGCTGAGCTGCGGGTGAAACCATCGCACCGCCCGCACGATCGGGTAGGTCACGGAATGGTCGCCGCCGAGCGCGATGGGCCGGCCTCCCGATTCGAGCAGCGTGCGCACGGCCTCTTCGATCTTGGTGCGCGCGTCGGCCGCTGAGGTGCCGAGGGGCACGTCGCCCGCGTCGCCCAGCGCCCCGTCCACTCCCAGGTCGACGCCCGTCTCGGTCCACGGGTTCCCCGCGGGTGAATGCAGCGCCTGACGGATCGCCGGAGGAGCCGCCGCTGTGCCCTTGAGAAAGGACGAGCTCCCGTCGTAGGGGAGACCGAGCAGAGTCGGGGTGCCGCGAGGCGCGCTGGACATACCGGGTGTGTTGTGACCGGGGAAGATGCCGCGCAACGCTCCCGCGTGCCAGCGTGTCTATGACATGGGTCGCCAAGCAGATCTGCCCTCTCGAAAGGCCTCCATGATCGGAAATCGGTCATTACCGGTGGCGGCGCTGATTCTTTGCGCGGCGTGCGGAGTCACGAGCGCCCGCACCCGGCAGGCGCCAATCCCGGACGCCGCGCGTTTGATCGAACGCCATGTCGTGGCGGTGGGTGGGCGCGAGCGTCTCGAGGCAATCCACTCGCTCCAGATCATCGGGATTCTGAACGAGCGAGGGACGCTGCACCCGATGTTCATCGATCGGCGGCGACCCAGCTCGTCTTCACCGAAGGCTATACCGGCTCGCGCAGTTGGGAGGGTCCGCCCGAGAAGGAAGACTGCACCCCCAGGCTCGCGGCTACCGCCGCTACGCGACACGCGGCCGAGCAGTTCGACGATCCGCTGATCGCGGCTCGTCAAACGGGTGCTGCCGTTCACGTCATCGGTCGCGAACAGTTGGGTGAGCGGTCCGCATATCGCGTGGATGTGACCGAGGCGGACGGGACTGCGGGGTCGTACTACCTGGACGCTGAGACCGCCCTGCTCGTACGCGCGCGAAGCCGTCGAGCGCTTCACCCCAACTAAGCAGAACGGGTGATCGAGGTAGACTACGACGACTACCGGTCGGTGTCGGGCGTGCTCTACGCCTTCCGTGCTCTGGAGCGAGACCAGGCGACGGGCGAGCCGCTCACTGTCATGCGCGTCGACTGGATGGAGGCCAATGTGCCGCTCACCGACAGCGCGTTCGCGCCGCCCCCGCGGTGCCGCTGAGGCCGCACTCTAGCCTCACCCCCCCGGTCAGGGCCTGTTCCCACGCCGGCGGTGTGGCGATCGCGTCGACGGACCAGGCTCCGAGCCACGCCAGCGCGCAGGCGACTGCCGGCAGGATCAGCATGCCGGCGACGAAAGCGAGTGCGGGTCTGCGCATCCGGCCTCGGGTGTGAATGGGATTTCCAAGCTACGGGCGGCTGGGATGGACCGGACGTCAGCGATCGGTCAGAGAGCCGGCGCTACGCGAGCCCCCGCCGGTCGAGGCTCCGATACTGAATGGCCTCGCTCACATGCTTCGGCTGGAGGTCCGCAGCTCCCTCGAGGTCAGCGATGGTGCGGGCGATCTTGAGAATCCGGTGATAGGCCCGCGCCGACAGCGCGAGCCGCGTGATCGCCGTGCGCAGCAGCGCGTCGGCGCCGTCCGATACGCGACAGAACGTGCGGATGTCGCGCGCGGCCATGTGCGCATTGGCATAGACGCCCAGCCGGTTCGCGAACCGCTCCCGCTGCGCCGCACGCGCCCGGTCCACGCGCTCCCGCACGGCCTCGCTCGGCTCGCCGCCGCCCTGGTCCGTCAGCGCACGGTACTTCACGGCGGGCACCTCGAGATGGATGTCGATGCGGTCGAGCAAGGGCCCCGAAACGCGGGCGAGGTAACGCTCCACACCCAGAGGTCCGCAGACACAATTGTGCTGCGGATCGCCGAAGTAGCCGCAGGGGCACGGGTTCATCGCGGCGGCGAGCATGAAGCGCGCGGGATAGGTGAGGCTCATGGCGGCGCGCGCAATGGTCACGACGCCGTCCTCCATCGGCTGGCGCAGTACCTCGAGCACGTTCTTGCGGAACTCGGGCAGCTCGTCCAGGAATAGCACACCGCCGTGCGCCAGGCTCACCTCGCCCGGCCGCGGGTACGAGCCGCCGCCAATCAGCCCCGCGTCCGAGATGGTGTGATGCGGTGCGCGGAACGGCCGCCGTGCCACGAGCGATTCCCCGACCGGCAGCACCCCCGCCACCGAGTGGATCTTTGTCGTCTCGAGGGCCTCGTCGAGGCTCATCTGCGGGAGAATGGTGGGGAGCCGCCGCGCGAGCATCGTTTTGCCGCTGCCCGGCGGGCCGATCATCAGGATGTTGTGCCCCCCGGCGGCCGCCACCTCGAGCGCCCGCTTGGCGTGCGCCTGCCCCTTCACTTCCCCGAAATCGACCTCGTGCCTGGCTCGCTCCGCCAACAGTCCCGCGAGATCGACCCGCGATTCCGGCAGCTCGGCCCGCCCGTCCAGAAAGTCGGCGAGCTCGGCCAGATTGCCGGCGCCCAGCACGCGGACCCCCGAAACGACGCCTGCCTCCGGCAGGTTCTCGCGCGGCAGCACGAGCGCTTCGAGCCCGGCCGTGCGCGCCGCCAGCGCCACGGGCAGCGCCCCGCGGACCGGGCGAATCGCGCCCTCCAGCCCTAGCTCGCCCAGCACCGCGACCCGCCCGAGCCGCTCGGCCGAGATCTGCTCGGTGGCGGCGAGGATGCCCACGGCGATCGGCAGGTCGAACGCCGAGCCGTCCTTGCGAATATCGGCGGGGGCGAGGTTGACAGTGATGCGCTTCAGGGGGAACGTGTAACCGGTGTTCGCGAGTGCGGCGTACACACGCTCGCGTCCTTCCTTGACGGCACCCTGCGGCAACCCGACGGTGGCGAAAGTGGGGAGGCCGTTCGCAATGTCGGTCTCGACGTCCACCAGATAGGCGTCGATCCCAAGCACCGCGGCGGAGCGGACGCGAGCGAGCATGGCAGGACGGTACGGCGGAGCGGCGGACACCGCGTAGGCGAAGTTACGCGGCACAGCGCCAAATCCTGCAGACGTCGGTAGTACATCACGCCCGGGCACGTCGCCGGACCTAAGATGGAGCCGGTACGCACACCAAAGCTCGCCTGTGACCAACCTCCTCACCCAAGTGCAGGCCGCCCTCGCCGGTGGCTATACGATCGAGCGCGAGCTCGGGCGCGGGGGAATGGCCACGGTCTACCTTGCGCGGGACTTGAAGCACAGCCGCCCCGTGGCGATCAAGGTGCTGGCGCCGGAGCTCGCCGCTGCGCTCGGGCGGGAGCGGTTTCTCCGGGAGATCGAAACGGCCGCCCGTCTCACGCATCCCCACATCCTGCCGCTGCACGATTCGGGAGAGGCGGACGGCTTCCTCTACTACGTCATGCCGTACATCGAGGGCGAGTCGCTGCGAGACCGGCTGAACCGTGAAGGGCAGCTCCCGATCGAAGATGCCGTCACGATCACGGGTGAAGTGGCAACCGCCCTGAGCTATGCGCACAGCCGCGATGTGGTGCATCGAGACGTCAAGCCCGAGAACATCCTGCTGTCCGAGGGCCAGGCCATCGTGGCCGACTTCGGGATCGCGGGGGCGATCGATGCCGCCGGCGGCGGCAAGCTCACGCGGACCGGGCTCGTCCTCGGCACGCCGGCGTATATGAGCCCCGAGCAAGGAGCGGGCGAGCGGGCGCTCGACGGACGGAGCGACGTCTACAGTTTGGGCTGCCTGCTGTACGAGATGCTGGCCGGGGAGCCACCGTTCACGGGGCCGACCGCCCAGGCGATCATCGCGAAGCGGTTTACCGACCCGGTTCCCTCCGTCCGCCGCTTGCGGGAGACGGTTTCCGTGCCGATGGATCAGGCGATCGTGAAGGCCCTGGCGCGAGCTCCAGCCGACCGATTCGCCACCCCGCATCAGTTCGCGGAAGCATTGCGAGCATCCGCGGAGGCCCGCTCCGACGCCGTCGCGGCGCCGACGGCCGCAACGGCGGTGGGGGAAGAGGAGCGGGAAGCCGGGCGGAACGCGTTCGCGCGCCACTCCTGGCGTGAGGCATTCGAGACGCTCAGCAACGCCCACGCGATGCGGCCACTCCCCGCGGAGGACGTCGAACGCCTCGCCGAGTCGGCGTGGTGGATCGGCCGCGTCGACGACTGTATCGCCGCCCACGAGCGGGCGTATGCCGCGTACATGGACGAGGGAACTCCGCGGCGCGCGGCGATAGTCGCAGTGCGCCTGGCCGAGGACTTTATCAATAGACAGGCGAAGTCCATCGGGAATGGCTGGCTCAAGCGCGCGGAGCGGCTGCTGCAGGACGTCCCTGAATGCCTCGAGCACGGCGTGCTCCTGCGGCTCCACGCGGTCCTCGCCTTGGAGAGTGAAGCGAACGTCGATAAGGCACTCGGGTTGGCCAGACAGACCTGCGATCTCGCCACCCGCTTCCACGATCGCGACCTCCAGGCGTTGGCCATGCACGACATCGGCCGCATGCTGGTCTCGAAGGGTGAGCTCGCGCAGGGGATGGCATTGATCGATGAAGCGATGGCCGCGGCCGTCAGCGGGGAGCTCGGCCCCAGGGTCACCGGGCGCATCTACTGCAACATGATGGGGACGTGCGAAAAGCTGGCCGACTATCAACGGGCGGCCGAATGGAGCGAGGCCGCGCGGCGCTGGTGCGAGCCGCACGCCGGTTCCGGGTATCCCGGCATCTGCCGGGTGCACCGGGCGGAGATCATGCGACTGCGCGGGTCCTGGAGCGACGCCGAGACCGAAGCGCTCCACGCCGCCCAAGAGCTCCAGGGCGTCTACCACATCGCCGCGGGCGAAGCATTCTACGAGATTGGGGAGATCCGGCTGCGGATGGGCGACCTCGCGCGCGCCGAGGAGGTCTTCCGCCAGGCGCACGAACTGGGCCGCGATCCGGTTCCGGGCCTGGCGCTGGTGCGCCTCGCAGAAGGAAAGATCGCGGCCGCAAGGGCGCTGCTCGATGGCGCCGTCGCGGAACGGCCGGAGGGGTCGCTGGAGCGGGCCCGGCTCCTGCCCGCGAGCGTGCAGATCGCCCTCGCAGCCGGGCAGCTCGACCTAGCGCGCGAAGCCGCGGCAGAGTTGGAGGCGATCGCCGCACGGTACGGCTCGACGGCGTTGCAGGCGAGCGCGGCTCAAGCGCGGGGAGCCGTGCAGCTCGCGGAAGGCTCCGGCGACGGGGCCGTCCCCAGCCTCCGACGCGCCTGTAAGCTCTGGCAGGAAGTCCAGCTTCCCTACGAGACCGCCACCGCGAGGGCGCTCCTGGCCGCGGCGTACCGCGCCACCGGACGCTCCGAGGACGCCGAGCTCGAACGGCGAGCGGCGGCGTCCACGTTCAAGGGCCTGGGGGCAGATCTCACCACGGCGAGCGCGTTCTCCGGTCAAGCGCTGTCGTAGGATGGACGCCGCCGCATGAGTGAGCTTTTCTACGGTGTGACGTCGAACGGCGCGCTCGTCTCGGCGTGGACCGCGGTAGCCGAAGCCACGAGCGTGTACCCGATGCCGACCAGGTTGATTTTCAGATCCTCGAACGTCGCGATGCCGGCGGCCGCGGCCCGCTGCGTCCCGCTGGGCTCAAGCGTGGCGTTCTTCGTGACACTACCGTCATTGGCGATGCCCATGTACACAGTGCCTGTGAACGAGGTGGCGACGTTGTCATAGACGTCCATCACCGCCACCTGCACGGCCGGCTTGATCGGCGTGTTCGGCGTCGTGTTGCTCGGCTGCACGAGGAATTTCGGGTGGTGAGCGATGCCCGCGTTGATGCCGAACGATCCGCTCGTGACTGCCGTAAGCCCGTCCGCAGTCGCCTGGAGGCGGTATCCGCTCCCTGCCTTCGTGATGCTCAAATTGGAGAACGTGGCCACACCCGCGACCGCGTTGACATCCACGCTCCCCGCCAAGACACCGCCGCTCGGGTTCGCGTTCGGGGCGATGTCCAGATGCACATTGCCCGTGAAGGTCGTGATCGTACTGCCCTGGGCATCCACGAGAGTGACCTCGACCGCGGGCGCCATGGTGGCTCCTGCGGTCGTCGTAGTCGGCTGCCGAGTGAATGCGAGTCGGGTGGCGGCCACGGGGAGGACCACACGGAAGTCCGCTACGTTCGCGGCCGTACCGCCGTAGGGTTGCCATGCAGTGGCACCCTCGGCGCGTGCTTGCCAATGGTAGCCGGTGTTGTTCTGCAGCCCGCTCACCAGAACGTAGGCGGGCGAGCCGCTCGACGTCGGGTTGCTCGTGGCCGTCGGCTGACCCAGGAAATCCGTCCCGACAGGCTGCATCTCAACCTCCAAGCGGAGCGTCGCGTGGCCGGTGTCGCGCACGACGGCCCCCACGACGATGCTCGGCTCGGGAGTGGATCCGCCGGAAGGGATCGGGGTGGTCGTGTCGCTCCGCAGCTGCTCGAGCGATGCGAGGCCGCCCCCGCCGCCACCGCCGCCGCCGCCGCCGCCGCCCGCTGGACCTAACAGAGCGTCCAGATGGCACCCGGCGCCGAGCGCCAGCAGGGTCGCCAGCAGCGCAGCGACTGACGTCGCTTCGTTCCTGTTACGCATGGTCTGCCCTCGTGGGCCTGCATCTGCACCGGTAATGCGCCTATGCAGCGCTGCAACCGGTGTGCCTGTCTTGCGCCTCGGTTCGCGTGCTCGCCGCCAGGTGTGCAGACGGCGCGTCGCGCAGTCCAGGCATCGCCATGCGTGAGCGGAGTCACCGGCGTGCCGGTCATGAGCGGAGTCCATGTCGCGAAGCGCCTACGTCTGTGGGATGGGTTGTGTCGAGCCGCCGCAGCACTGAATTTTGCCAACGGGCCGTTGGCCGAGGAGATTGGAGCATGCCCGAGATCACCTGGGACGACTTCGCGAAAGTCGACATCCGCGTGGGCCGCGTCGTCGCCGTCGAAGATTTCGCCAAGGCACGGAAGCCCGCTTACAAGCTGCGGATCGATTTCGGCGAGCTCGGGACAAGAAGCTCGAGCGCGCAGATCACCAAGTACTACGACAAAGCCGATCTCGTGGGCAAGCTGGTGCTGGCAGTGGTGAATTTCCCGCCGCGCCAGATTGCGAATTTTTTCTCGGAAGTGCTGACGCTCGGCGTGGTGCTGGGTGACGGGGATATCGTGCTGGTCCACCCGGAGCGAGACGTGCCCCTGGGGAGCCGAATCGCCTAGCGAGAGACCAGGTCGCCCCGCGCAGGGAGGGAGGCTGCGCCGTACCGGTTCTTGACGTACTCCTCGAGAATCTTCAAGAATTCAGCGACGATCAAGTCGCCCTTGAGCGTCAGTTTGAGCTTGCCATCCACATACACGGGGGCCTTGGGCTCCTCGAACGTCCCGGGGAGCGAGATGCCGATGTCGGCGTGCTTTGACTCCCCGGGGCCGTTCACGACGCACCCCATGACGGCCACGCGCAGCGTCTCCACGCCGGGATAGCGCTCGCGCCAGGCGGCCATCCGCTGTTTCAGATGGGCCTGGATGTCCTCCGCCATCTCCTGAAAGAACGTCGAGGTTGTGCGGCCGCAGCCGGGGCATGCCGAGACCTGCGGCGTGAAGCTCCGCAGCCCCAGGGACTGGAGCACCTGCTGCGCCACCTGCACCTCTTCGGTCCGGTCTCCGCCCGGCCGCGGCGTGAGCGACACCCGGATCGTGTCACCGATTCCCTCCTGCAGGAGAATCGCCAGACCCGCAGTGCTGGCGATGATACCCTTCGCTCCCATCCCCGCCTCGGTGAGGCCCAGGTGCAGTGGGTAGTCGGACCGCCGCGCCAACCGCTGGTACACGTCCACCAGATCCTGAACGCCCGAGACCTTCGCCGACAGAATGATGCGGTCATGCGCCAGCCCGCACTCTTCGGCCAGCTCGGCCGAGCGCAGCGCGCTTGCGAGCATCGCCTCGATCATCACCTCGCGCGCGTCGAGCGGCTCCGGCCGGCGGGCGTTCTCGTCCATCATCTCCGTGAGGAGCTGCTGGTCGAGACTCCCCCAGTTCACGCCGATGCGCACCGGTTTACCGTGGGTGAGGGCGACCTCGATGATGGTGCGGAAGTGCTCGTCGCGCCGCTTGGCGCCGACGTTGCCCGGATTGATGCGGTATTTGGCGAGTGCGGCCGCACACTTCGGATACTTGGTGAGCAGCAGGTGGCCGTTGTAGTGGAAATCGCCGATCACCGGGACGGCCACGTCGGCCACGATATCCGGTACGGCCTCGGCCGCAGCCTCGTTGTTGACCGTCACCCGCACCAGCTCGCTGCCCGCGTCGTGCAGCGCGCGCACCTGCCCCGCGGTGGCGTCCACGTCGGCGGTATCGGTGTTGGTCATCGACTGGACGACGATCGAGTGGGTGCCGCCCACCTTCACCCCACCTACGTCGACGACGACGGTCTGCCTGCGCTGGTACGCGTTCACGCGTCCAATATAAGACCAAAGACGTCGCGCAAAAACGTCGCGCAGACAGGTACGTTCTTGCGCGACGCTCTCGTGCTACGCCTCTACTTGACGTCTTAAAAGAGTTTGTCCTGTATCGCGATCCTGGCCCGCAGGGCCGTCAACTTGGCCGTTCCCGCTATCGTGCCCGTAGCCGATGCCCTGATGCCAACGTACACCGTCGAAGCGAGGAACATCGGCTTCAGGGCGGTGGAGAGGTCCGGTATGACGAACGGACTGCTGGTCGTCACGCCGGGAGTAACCGGGCCGCTCACGCTGAAGGCCGGCGTGCTCGTGTACACCGCGCTCTTCACCGTGTCGAAGTACACCTGGAAGGTCACGCTGCCGGTGCCGCTGCGGTTCACGAAGTCGACCGAGCCGCTGATGCGAACCGTGTCCACCAGGGACGAGCTTCCGATCCCGAGGGACCTGATCGTCTGCACCGGGATGGTGTCCGGTATGCCGGGGGGCAGCGGCCCGACGTACGGCAATGTGTCCGCGTTCGTGGCGCGGAGGAAACTGAAGACGTCGATATCGAAGATGGCCCGCCCCTGCCCGCAACCCGCTGCCGCTGCACTGAGCGCCACCAGACACAACCACTTCGCGCGCATCCTGCCTCCTAATAGATCGAGAGCGACGTCGCCATCGTGATGCCGCGCTCGTTCGACAGCGAGTTGGTGTGTGTCCAGAATCCCACGTCGAGCCCCAGCCCGCCGAATCGGAGCCCGCCGCCAAATCCGAACTCGATCCGTTTGCGCTGGTCGCGCGCCACCCCGCCCCGCACCGCGAACAGACCAATCCGCTGTTCCCCACCGATGTGGACCACGCTGCCGCGCCCGGTGTTCAGCACGTCCGCACCGAGCGTCGTGTTGCCGACGGTATATGCCAGGTTGGCGATGTAGGACACCGGCAGCTTGGTCTTGGTTTCCACGTGGTTCGCGACCGGCTTCGAGTATGTCGAATCATGATAGAAGGCGCTGTCGAGACGCGTGTCGGGCCACGTGATGGTCGCGCCGATGTCGTTCACGCCGACGCCGATCTCGACCGGCCCGGACACCCACGCGACGCCGATGTCGCCGCCGATGCCGTGGCCGAGCGTGTTCCCCGGCTTCGAGTACTGCGTCAGGGTCCGCCCGTCGGGCGTCACGGGGTTCGAGCCGCCGAAAATCGTGTTTCCGGTAATGAAGCCGGCCAAACCGTCGGTCCGCCCGTATCCCACGCCCACGTAATAATGGAGAGCGCCGCCGGCGTAGAATCCCCCCGCGCTGTCTCCCGCGATGCGGCCAGCGTAGCTGACGGTCGGCGCGAAGCCCCCTTCCACGGTGCCGTGGACGAACGAGCCGTAGAGGGTGTTGTGCCGCGCGGGCTGCGAATCGCGCAGGAAGCCGAGCAGGTTGTCGTCCAGCTGAAACTCCACGTCGTTGTGGATCCACCCCATCACCCCAACCCGGAACCCCTTGAATCCGAAGCCCGGGGAGAAGGGACGACTCGAGCCGCTGATGCCGAACTGGTCCTCTGGAACGAGCTGCGCGGCCGCGCCGAGGTTCACGAGCAGGGAGTCCTGCCCGATCGTGAAGGCCACGTCGTTCGTCGGCGTCGGGGCCTTTTTGACCTCCAGGTAGAGCGGGAGGTTGAGAATGGTGTTCACAACCAGGATCGGATTGAAACCCGTCGACTTCGGGTCGAACGCCGGGTCACTCGACAGGTGCGGGTGGTCGTGCAGAAACTGGATGATCCCGAGCGGGATCGGGATCGTCACCTTGGGCTGCCCGTGTCGGTCGGCACGCGCGTCGACGGCGCGATACGCAGGGTTGTACCGCTCGAGGCTTCCTGCACGGCCCAGGCTCAGGCCGCCCATGCCGATGCGACGTGCGTCGGTCAC
>DATNOH010000020.1:0-3865 GCA_035601435.1 Gemmatimonadales bacterium
GAAATACTGGCCGGTCTGCTTCACGCCCGACGCCATGAGGTAGCCCACCGAGGCGACGATCAGCGCAGCGCCGATGGCGAACTTGGTTCCCGCGTTCATCCCTAATTATACCTCCCGGCGCCGCGCCTGCTCCAACGCCCAGCGCACCGCCTCTTCCGGCCGCTCCACACGTGGGATATCCACCCCTCGCGTGAAGGAATCGTGCAGCCCCACCACGGGCGTCTCGATGCGACGCGCCAAGGCGATCTCCGACAGCGTGCCCCAGCCGCCTCCGATCGCGATCACGGCGCCCGCGGCGCGCACGATCAGCGCGTTACGCATCTCACCCATCCCCGTCGCGAGCGCGACATCGATGTCGGGATTCGCTTGGCCGGGATCGTCCCCGGGCAGGATCCCGACGGTGAGCCCGCCGGCCTGCTTCGCGCCGCGTGCCGCCGCCGCCATCACGCCGCCGAAGCCGCCGCACAAGAGCACCGCTCCTTGCTCCGCAATCAGACGCCCGACGGCGGCGGCCCACTCGCCCTCCTGCGGCGTGCACGTTGCGCCTCCAACGACGGCGACGAGCGGACCTCTCACCGGTGCCCACCGCTTGCGGCCACCGCCCCGTCGCCGAACGGCGGCTGCTCGAGGCCGCGGTCGGTCACAAACCCGGTGACGTAGCGCGCCGGCGTGACGTCGAAAGCGGGATTGATCGCGGCGGCGGCCGCCGGGGCGACGGGCCGCCCCGCCACGGTCTTCACCTCCTCCGGGCCGCGCTGCTCGATCGGTATCCCATCGCCGTCGGTGAGCGCGGTGTCGATGGTCGTGGAAGGCGCGGCGCAGTAGAACGGCACGCCGTGGTGCAGCGCCAGCACGGCGAGCGGGTAGGTGCCGATCTTGTTGGCGAAGTCGCCGTTCGCGGCGATGCGGTCGGCGCCGACGATCACGAGGTCCACTTGGGCGCGGCGCATCAACGACCCCGCCACCGCATCCACCATCACGGTGCACGGGATTCCCGCGTGCACCAGCTCCCAAGCCGTGAGCCGGGCGCCCTGCAGCACCGGCCGCGTTTCGTCGACGAAGACGTGTACCCGTCGCCCCGCTTCGTGAGCGAGGTAGATGGGCGCGAGCGCGGTCCCGATCCCCCCGGTCGCGAGCGCCCCTGCGTTGCAGTGGGTGAGCAGCTTCGCCCCGTCCGGGATGAGCGGCAGCCCGGCCTCGCCGATCCGCCGGCACATGGCGCGGTCTTCTTCCCAGATGGCCGTCGCCTCGGCCTGGAGCCGCTCCCACAGCGCCGCCCCTCCCCAGTCCGCGGGCGTGGCCGCGGCGACGCACGTCATGCGGTCGAGCGCCCAGCGCAGGTTCACGGCGGTGGGTCGTGTGGCCCCGAGCAGCCGCGCCAGCTCGTCGAGCCGGCCGAGGAAGCGGTCGCGCGGCGCCGCCCGCAGCTCGCGCGTGCCCGCGACGAGGCCCATCGCCGCCGCGATTCCGATGAGTGGCGCGCCGCGCAGCTGCAGCGTGCGGATCGCGTCCGCCACCGCTTCCCCGGTCTCCAGGTCGCGCTCGATCTTCGCCTCGGGCAGGGCGCGCTGGTCGACGATGCGGACGGCCCCAGAAGGAGACCAGGCGATCGCTTGAACGGGCATGGGGAAGAACCTAATGCGGAGTGCGGAATGCGGAATGCGGAATGCGGAATGCGGAATTACAATGGAGGTTCGTTCCACGGCCCAACCTTTCACTTACATTCCGCATTCCGAATTCCGCGTTCCGCATTCTCGGGTTAGGATTGTCGCCATGAGCTACCAAACTCTCCTGTTCGAGGTGAAGGACGGCATCGCTTTCATCACCATCAACCGCCCGGACAAGCTGAACGCCCTGAACGACCAGGTGGTGGACGAGCTGGCCGACGCGGCCGAACGCGTAGCCACCGAGGACGCGATCAAAGGGGCCATTCTCTCGGGCTCCGGCCCGAAGGCGTTCGTTGCGGGGGCGGACATCGGGGACCTCGCGAAGCAGGGACCGTTCGACGGGAAAGCGCGGGCGCTGCGCGGCCAAGCGATGCTGCGGCGGTTCGAGACCTGCGGCAAACCGGTCATCGCGGCCGTGAACGGCTACGCGTTGGGTGGCGGGTGCGAGCTCGCCATGGCGTGTCACCTGCGGATCGCGAGCGACGCCGCGAAGTTCGGCCAACCCGAGGTCAAACTCGGCATCGCCCCCGGCTACGGCGGCACCCAACGGCTGCCGCGTCTGGTGGGCAAGGGCAACGCGCTTCACCTGATTCTCACCGGCGAGATGATCGACGCCCGCGAGGCGCATCGCATCGGTCTCGTGAATCAGGTCGTCCCCGCCGCCGAGCTGCTCGCGATGGCGGAAACGACGCTGCGGGGTATCCTCGCCATGGGCCCGCTGGCGGTGCGCCTCGCCCTGGAGGCGGTGGACCAGGGGCTGGAGATGACGCTCGATGAAGGACTGCTGCTCGAAGCCAATCACTTCGGCCTACTGGCCGCGACCGAGGACATGAAGGAAGGCCTGACGGCGTTCCTCGAAAAGCGGCCTCCGCGCTTCCGCGGCCGATGAGAGTAAGTCTTGCCACGACAATAACTTCTGAGTATTTTTAGTGGGTTATCTGAGGCTCTCGCGGCGCCGCCGCGCTGCGCCACGGGGCACCCCGTGGCGCTTCTTGTAAGGGGGGCAATCCGATGGCCGAGCGCGGTGGGGGTAGAGGCAACCGGCCGACGGCAGTGGGCGAGGCTCTGCGCAGCTACCTCGCCCGGTCGGGGCTGGCCACACGGCTGGCGCACGCCCAGGTCATTCCCGATTGGCCCAGGCTGGTCGGCCCACAGATCGCCCGGGTCACGGTACCCGAGAGTGTGACCCCCGACGGCACGTTGTTCGTGCGGGTAGCGACGAGCGCCTGGATGACCGAGCTGCAGCTCATGGGGCCGCAGATCATGGCGGCCATCAACGCCGGCCGCGGCGCCGGCCGGATCAAGTCGATCCGCTGGCTTCTCTCACAGTAGAGCGTTATGGCAAAGGCAAAACCCAAAGCAGCGAAGGACAAGGGCAACGGCGACTACCAGGCCGACTCGATCCAGGTCCTGAAGGGCCTGGAAGCGGTGCGGCGCCGCCCCGCGATGTACATCGGATCGGTGTCGGGACGGGGGCTCCACCACCTCGTGTACGAAGTGGTGGACAACTCGGTGGACGAGGCGCTCGCCGGCTACAGCACGCAGATCGACGTGACCATCCACGCCGACAATGCGATCACGGTGGTGGACAACGGCCGCGGCATCCCGGTCGACATCCATAAGACCGAGAAGAAGCCGGGCGTCGAGGTGGCGCTCACGGTGCTGCACGCCGGGGGCAAGTTCGACAAGAGCACCTACAAGGTCTCGGGCGGACTGCACGGCGTCGGCGTCTCCGTCGTGAACGCGCTGTCGGAGAAGCTCGAGGTGTGGGTGGACCGCGACGGCAAGCGCCATCACATGGCGTTCGAGCGGGGCGAGACCACGAAGAAGCTGGAGGTCATCGGCAAGGCGAAGGGCACGGGCACGACCGTTTGGTTCAAGCCCGACACCAAGATCTTCACGGAGACGCGCTTCGACTACGCTACGATCGCCACCCGGCTGCGCGAGCTGGCGTTCCTGAACAAGGCCCTCACGATCACGCTCAAGGACGAGCGCAAGGGACAGCAGAAAGAGGAGACGTTCTTCTACAAGGGCGGCCTCGCCGAGTTCGTGAAGCACCTGCTCGGCAACCGCAAGTCCCTGCACCCCAAGCCGATCACGTTCGAGACCACGCGAGAAGGTGTCGTCGTCGAAGGCGCGATCCAGTATGACGACGGCTACAACGACAACACGCTTTCCTTCGTGAACAACATCAACAC
>DATNOH010000021.1:0-15539 GCA_035601435.1 Gemmatimonadales bacterium
CATGAAGTAGGCGGCCGTGGTCGCGTCGAGCGTCATCGCGGTGTCCCGGATGTGCACGGGATTTCTCTGGCCCAGCATGTCGAACCGCTTCACGCCGGCGAACCAGGCCACGCTGTCGGAAGCGAGGGTGCTGCTGGTGCCCTCGCAGTGGGCCAACACGCCGCCGCCCGCGAACACGTTGGTTTCACCCCGCCGGACCTCGACTTGCTGCGCCTGCCGACCCACCGAATCGATGATCATTTTGCAGGGCCGGCCGGCCGCGGTGTCGACGGGGGACGCCGGCTGCTGCACGAGCGCTACCAGGAGCACGGTTGCCATCATTGGTTCGGGAGGGTGAACTTACCGCCCTCTCCCGTCACCCGGTTCGCGGTCACGACTTTGAAATCGGGGTCGGCGGTAAAGCCCGTTCCCTTGATGTGCCGCGTCGGCTCATCGAACACGAAGTCCTTGTCCGAGCTGACCTGGTTCCGGACCTGGCTGTAACGTATCACTTCGGTCCGGAGCGTCGCGCCGTCGGTTCGTAGCACTACCACGTTGCCTCGCGCTTCCATGTCCCCGGTGCGCCAGTGGTACGTACCCTCCCGCGAGGTCAGCGTGGAGGTCTGGGCGCCGCGCGGGTCGTAGAACGTGATGTGGACGTTGCGGAGCTCCGCCGTCTGCACGGGGGAATAGAAGTATGCCGTGTCGGCCCGCACCTGCGCGCGCTGGATCCCTCCGTTGGTTACGTAGTGCGACATGCCGAGCAGCACTTGGTCCGCCGAATCCGGGGCGGCGATAGTCGCCGTGGGCTTGATGCCGGTTTCGCACGCAGCGACAAGCAGCGCGAAAGCCACCGGGAGCCACCTCATGCCGCGCCTGCCTTCATGAGGTCGTGCAGGTGGACCATACCGACCAGTTTGCGCCCGCCGTCGAGCACGGGCAGAGCCATGATGCCGTGCTGTTCCATGACCCGTACTGCTGCGCCGGCGATCTCGGTCGGCGTGGTGGTCTTCGGCGTCCGCGTCATGACCTCGGTCACCGGGATATCGAGGAAATGGTCGGTCTTTTCCATGAGCCGGGTGAGGTCTCCCGCCGTGACCACCCCCTGGAGGCTTCCCTGACGGTCCACGACCGCCACCGTGCCACGCCGCTCGGCGAGCAAGACCACGCATTCGCGCATCGGACGATCGGGAAGCAGGGTCGGCAGGTCCTTCGTGAGCATGACGTCGGCGACGCGCAGCAGCAAGTTCCGGCCCAGCGTGCCGCCCGGGTGAACCGCGGCGAAGTCCTCCCGCCGGAAGTGCTTTTCTTCGAGCAACGTCACGGCGAGCGCGTCGCCCAGCGCGAGCGCAACCGTCGTGCTCGCCGTCGGGGCGAGCGTCTCGGGGCAAGCCTCCTCCGTGACGCCCGCGTCGAGCACAACGTCCGCTTGCCGCGCGAGGACCGAATCGGGATCCCCGGTCATCGCGATGATCGGTACGCCCAAACGCTTCAGCTGGTTCACGAGCCCGAACAGCTCGTCCGACGCGCCGCTCTTCGACAGCAGGATCGCGATGTCGTCGCGGCCAACGATCCCCAAGTCGCCGTGCAGCGAATCGACCGGGTGGAGAAACGAGGCGGGAGTTCCGGTGGACGTGAACGTCGCGGCGATCTTTCGGGCGATCAAACCGGACTTACCCACGCCGGACACGATGACCCGCCCCTTCGCGGCGGCGAGCAGCGTTACCGCCGTTGCGAACGGAGGCCCCAGCCGCTCGGCGACCCGGCCGATCGCCTCGGCTTCGAGGGCCAGCACGCGGCGCCCGCGCTCAGCGAGTTCGCTGGGCTCCGTGCGGGACATCGCCGCGCTCCAAGAAGTACTGCGTGAGCAGGCCCTGCCACTCGCCCCGGGCCTGAAGGATCAACTCGGCCACTTCCCGGACCGCGCCCTGGCCTCCGGGAACCGTCGTCACTAGCCGGGCGGCGGCTTTCACTTCCGCGACGCCGTTCGCCACGGCGATGGGGAGCGCGACGCGCTTGAGCAACGGGAGATCGGCGAGGTCGTCCCCTACGAACGCGCAATCTTCCCAGCGGAGCCCGCGCCGCTCGAGCAGCGCTGCGAACGCCGGAAGCTTGCGCGCCGTGGGATCCTGGATGACCTCGTCCACCTCGAGCTCGCGCGCGCGCAGCGCCGTGGCGGCCGATTCCCGCCCGGAGAGCCAGACGACCGCAAGCCCGGCCGTGCGCAGCATCCGGACGCCCAGGCCGTCCTGGATGTGGAAGCGCTTGAATTCGACCGGATGATCGCCGACCATCCCGATGTAGATACCATTGTCGGTCAAGACGCCATCGACATCGAAGCCGACAAGCTTGAGGCGGCGGGCGACGGCAACGTCGAGCATTGTCACTTACGGGCCTGGGCGCGGGCGGGGGGCACGGCTCTCGCTCGGTCCTCGACAACCGCCCCGCCCTCCCCCTGGGACCCCGCTGCCGCCGTGCCCCCCGCCCGCGCCGTGTGCCACACGTCCAATGCCAACGTCACGATGGCCGCCAGCTGATTCAGGGGGATCATGCTCGGCCCGTCGGACGGCGCGCGGTCCGGATCGGGATGCGTTTCGAGGAAAAAGCCGTCTGCGCCCGCTGCGGCGGCGGCATAGAGCAGCGGCGGGATGAGGTCACGCAAACCGCCGCTCGAGCCATCAGGGCCCTGCCCCGGCTGCTGCACCGCGTGCGTCCCATCGTACACGACCGGTGTCCCGCACGCGGCTCGGAGCCGGGCGAAGCTGCGCATGTCCACCACCAGGTCGCCGTAGCCGAAGAACGTGCCTCGTTCGGTCACCGCGATCTCAGGCGCTCCGCCCGAGCGGACCTTCTCGACGGCCCCCGCCATGCCCTCGGGAGCCATCCACTGTCCCTTTTTCACGTTCACGGCCCGTCCGGCCCGACCAGCCGCGACCAGCAGGTCGGTCTGCCGGCACAGGAACGCCGGGATCTGCAGCACGTCGGCGACTTGCGCGGCGGCCGCGACGTGACCGGTCTCGTGGACGTCGGTGAGGATCGCCAGGCCCGTCGTGGCGCGGACCTTCGCGAGGGCCGCCAGCCCGCGCTCCGGGCCCGGCCCCCGCGCGCCTTTCAACCGCGAGCGGTTCGCCTTGTCGTACGAGGCCTTGTAGATGACATGCAGGCCGAGCTTCGCCGCGAGGTCGGCGAGCGCCTCGCCGACCCGCAGGTTCAGGTCATCGGACTCGACGACACACGGTCCCGCGATGAGGAACGGGGAGGCTCCCGCCCCGAAATGCTGCGCCATGTCAGTCGCGGCGGCCGGCGAGTTGCGACGACCGCTCCGCCTGGGCGAGGGGCGCCGCGCCCCGGGTCTTGCGCTGTTGCCGCGCCGCGCCCACGAACCCGGCGAACAGGGGGTGTGGCCGCGTGGGTCGGGATTTGAGCTCGGGGTGGAACTGGCAGCCGATGAACCAGGGGTGATCGGGCAGCTCGATCATCTCGACCAGGGAGCCGTCCGGGGAGAGCCCGGAGCACCGCATGCCGTATTCGGCGAGCACGTCGCGGTAGGCGTTGGAGACTTCGTAGCGGTGACGGTGCCGCTCGCTCACCTCGAGCGCTCCGTAGGCCTGCGCCACTCGCGAGCCGGGACGGAGCTTGCAGGGATACGCGCCCAGGCGCATCGTGCCGCCCATTTCCTGGATGCCTTCCTGCGAGCGCATCAGCGCGATCACCGGGTTCTCGCACTCGGGCGCGAATTCGCTCGAGTTGGTGTCGGGAAGCTTGACCACGTCGCGCGCGAACTCGATGATCGCTGCCTGCAACCCGAGACAAATCCCGAGGAACGGGAGCTTGTGCTCGCGCGCCCAGCGGATTGCCTCCAACATGCCTTCCACGCCCCGTACGCCGAAGCCCCCCGGCACGAGCAAGCCGTCGTACGAGCCGAGCAGCTCGCCTGCGGCGGCCTGGTCGGTGAAGCGGTCGGACGAGAGCCACTCGATCTGTACGCCGCACTCGTTCGCGATCCCGCCGTGTGCCAGTGCTTCGTGGATGCTCTTGTAGCTGTCCGCGAGCTCGGTGTACTTCCCCACCACGGCGATGCGCACCCGTTCGGTCGGGTTCAGGATCTTCTCGACCATCTGCGCCCAGGCTCGCAGGTCGGGCTCCTTGGTCTCGAGGTGCAGTCGCATGCACACTTCGCGGTCGAGCCCCTGCTCGTGCAGCTTGAGTGGGATCTCGTAGATCGACTTCACATCCGGACTCTCCACCACGCAGCCGAAGTCCACGTTGCAGAACTGCGCGATCTTGCGCTTCAGCTCTTCCGAGAGCGGCCGCTCGGTGCGGCACACCAGGATGTCGGGCTGGATCCCGATCTGCATCAGCTCCCGGACGGAGTGTTGGGTCGGCTTGGTCTTGAGCTCGGCGGTGGCGGCGATGAAGGGGACGAGCGTGAGGTGGATGAACAGCGTATTGTCTCGGCCCACCTCCTGACGGAACTGGCGGATCGCCTCCAGGAAGGGCAGCGATTCGATGTCACCCACGGTGCCGCCGATCTCCGTGATCACCACGTCGTGGTCCGGTGCCAGCCGCCGAATGGCGGCCTTGATCTCGTCCGTGATGTGGGGGATCACTTGCACGGTGGACCCGAGGTACTCGCCGCGCCGCTCCTTCGTGATCACCGACAGGTAGATCCGACCGGTGGTGACGTTATTCACCTGCGACAGCGAGCGGTCGATAAAGCGCTCGTAGTGGCCGAGGTCGAGGTCGGTTTCCGCTCCGTCGTCGGTGACGTACACCTCGCCGTGCTGGAACGGCGACATGGTGCCGGGATCCACGTTGATGTAGGGATCGAACTTTTGAATGGTCACCCGGAGGCCCCGCTCCACCAAGAGGCGGCCGAGCGAGGCGGCCGCGATGCCCTTGCCGAGAGACGACACGACGCCGCCGGTCACAAAGATGTACTTCGTCGAACTCACGGACTCACCTCTTTCAGTTGGCGGGTCAACTGTGCTTCCGCGTAACGCAGATCCTCTGCGGTATCGACGCCGGGCGCCGCGGGTCCAGGGAACAGCGCCACGCCGATCGCCATCCCGTGCAGCAGCGGCCGCAGCTGCTCCAGCCGTTCCCAGCGCTCCTCCGGGACCGGCGCGAGCCGCAGCCAGCGATCGAGCGCCTCCCGGGTGTAGGCGTACACACCCACGTGCTGATGGTAGATAACATCGCCCGTGGCATCGCGATCGAACGGGATCGGTGCCCGCGAGAAATACACTGCCCGGCCCCGCGAGTCTGTCACGACCTTGACACGATTCGGATCACCCGCGAGCGCGCGATCCAAGTCGCCCGCGGCGGTGCCGATCGGGTCCCCGAGCCGCACCCGTGCCACGGCGCCGTGCAACGCCGCGGGCGCGACGAGCGGCTCGTCGCCTTGCACGTTCAGCACCACCTCGTATGAACTAAATGATTTACTGCCAACGACTTCTGCGACTCGCTCCGTGCCCGACTGGTGGTCGACGGAGGTCAGCACTGCTTCGTATCCGGCTCGTTCCACGACAGCCGCGATTTCGCGCGCGTCGGTGGCTACCACCACGCGATCGCACGCGCCCGCTTCCACGACCCGCCGAACGACCCAGAGGATGAGGGGTTCGCCTGCCAGAGACAGGAGTGGCTTGCGAGGGAGGCGGCTGGAGCCCAGCCGCGCCGGAACGACGCCGAGGACGGGCACGGGGGAACATACAAAATCCGTGCCGTGGCGTCTAGCCCTGAGCCTAAACGGCTGATCTGCTGGCGGTTAGACGTTAAACGGCGGCGTGCACGATGCGCAGAAAATTCTCCAGCAACTGCCTCCCGTGCGAGGTACCGATCGACTCTGGGTGGAACTGCACGCCGTAGATCGGGTGGCGGCGGTGCTTCATCGCCATAATCTCCGCATCCTTCGGTCGATCCGCACTCCACGCGGTAATGACGATGTCCTTAGGGAGTGAGGCGGGCTCGACGACCAGCGAGTGGTACCGCATGCCGGTTACGGGACTGGGGATGCCCTCGAACAGCTCGTCCTCTTCGTGGACCACTTCGCACGTCTTCCCATGCATGAGGCGATCGGCTCGCACCACGCGGGCGCCGAACGCCTCTCCGATCGCCTGGTGGCCGAGACACACGCCCAGGATCGGCACCTTACCGGCCAGCGCCTTCACGAGCGGCACCAGGATGCCGGCTTCCCCCGGCGTGCGGGGGCCGGGCGAGAGGACGACGGCGGTGGGTTTGAGCGCGAGCACCTGCTCCACGGTGAGCGCGTCGTTGCGGTACACCACCGGCTCCGCCCCGAGCTCGCCGAACAGTTGGACGAGGTTGTAGGTGAAGGAATCGTAGTTGTCGAGGACGAACAGCATGGGCGAAAGCTACTCAGAAGAAAAGAGAGCGTGAGATCCGGCGTTTCATGCCATGTAAAAGCGGTCGTGCAGCGCGGGGTCGATGCGCCGCAGGCGCCCCGTACCGGGATGCACCGGGCACCACAAGGAGCGAGCCCGTGCGAGCAGCCGCTGATCGCGAGCTCGGAGGATTTCGGTGTGGCGCTCGAACGTGGCGGCGCTCGGAGGCCCGACCCAGGTGCGCGCGATCACCTGGTCGCCGGGCCGCGCGGGATGTTTGTAGTCGATTTCGTGCCGCAGCACGACCCACGCGATCTCGGCGCGCTCCGCCGGGCTGGTGGCGGATTCCCAATGCGCCGCCGCGACATCCTGCACCCAGCGGAGGTACACCACGTTGTTGACGTGATCGAGCTCGTCGATGTCGGCGGCGGCGACGTGAAACACGCGCTCGTAGCGGACCGGGGTTTTCATGCCCAACGAAGTTAACCCGCGGCGCGCTCCTCCAGCTCGTCCAGCGAGCGTGGCCAGTCCTGCTTCAGGAGCCGCGACAGCGACCGATCGGCGAGCAGCCGCCCGCCCGTCTGGCACTTGGCGCAGTAATTCACCTCGTTGTTCGCGTACCGGATCCGCTGCACCGGCGATCCGCACACCGGGCACGGCTGGCGGAACCGGCCGTGCACGGCCATTCCGTTCCGGAACGCGGTCACTTTCTCCGGGAACCCGTCGCCCGTTTCGGCACGCAGCCGCTCCATCCACCCGGCCAGCGTTTCCCGCGTGGCGCGGAACAAGCGCTCGCTCTCCTCGGGCGTGATCTGGCTGGTGAGCCGGAGCGGCGAGAGACGGGCCGCATGGAGGATCTCATCGGAATAGGCATTGCCGATCCCGTCGAGCAGCCGGGGGTCGGTCAGCGCGCGCTTGAGCGTGTGCGACTCTCGCGTCAGCGCCGCACGGAACTGCTCGAGCGTAGCGCGGAACACATCCAGTCCACCCGGATCGTGTGCGGCAAGCGCGCTCTCACCCCGCACAACGTGGAGCGACGCTCGATGCCGCGTGCCCGCTTCGGTCAGGAGCAGCATCCCGTGGGCGAAATCGAACGCGGCGAGCCCCGCCCGGCGGGGGATGGGCGCGCCGGCGGGCTTCCAGTGCAGCCGGCCGGCGATCATCAGGTGCAGCACGACGAAATATTCGTCCGCGAACGCCAGGACGATCCGTTTGCCGAGGCGGCGGACGTCGCGGATTGTCCGCCCGGACAGGTCCGCGACAGGTGGATCCGCGGTGCGGAGCAAGAACGGGCTCGCGATCCGGAGGCGCTCGAGCGGCGCGCCCACCACCCGTGGCCCGAGCGCGTGGAGGTACAGGGCGATGTCGGGGAGCTCGGGCATTAGCTCAGGAAGCGCCTGGCCAGCTGCTCCAGCCGCTCGTCGCCCGCGGCCCGGGCGCGCTCGAGAATGCGCTCCATGTGCGGCCGCAGCTTCGGCTCGCCCCAGTAATAGCCGGTCGCTTGCTCCGCACTCGCGGTCTCTCCCAGGCGGGCCCCCTCGAGCAAGGCCTCGGCCGCGGCGGCGTCGAAACCGGGGTCGTCGCGCGGCGGGAGCCCATAGTTCCGGCGCGGCCCCCGCTCGCCGGAATCTTCTTTCACGAACGCCCGCGACATAGAGCGCTCAGCCTCGGGGATGGTAGGTCTTGTGCACCGTCCGCAGATAGTCGCGGTCGACGTGCGTGTACAGCTGCGTGGTGGCGAGGTCCGCGTGGCCCAGCATTTCCTGCACGGCCCGAAGGTCCGCGCCGCCCTCCAGCAGGTGCGTCGCGAACGTGTGCCTGAGGGTGTGCGGCGACACCCGTTTCGTCAGCCCGGCGAGGCGGGCCGCTCGCTTGATGATGCCCCACGCGCCCACGCGCGACAGGGGCGTGCCGCGGGCGTTGAGAAACACCAGCCCGCGTCCCTTCCCCTTGTCGAGGCGGGGGCGGATCTCGCGGGCATACAACGCTACCGCCCCGAGCGCCCGCCGGCCCACCGGCACGATGCGCTCCTTCGAGCCCTTCCCGAAAATGCGGGCGAGCCCATTCTCGTACAGGACGTCCTGCAGCTTCAACCCCACGAGCTCGGACACGCGCGCGCCGGTGGCATACGCGAATTCGAGCAGTGCGCCGTCGCGGATCGCGAGCGGCTCGTCGGCATTGGGCGCCGCGAGCAGGCGTTCGATCTCGGTGACCGACAGGACGGTCGGCAGGCGGCGCCACTGTCGTGGCGACTCCAAACGCTCGCTCGGGTCGCGCGCGGCATGGCCTTCGCCGACCAGATAGCGGTAGTACGTGCGGACGGCCGAGATCTGGCGCCGGATGGTCGCCGGGGCGAGCCCCAGGTCTTTGAGGGTGTACACGAACTCGCGCAACAGCCCGCTCGTCACGTCCTCCGGGCGGCGGGCGCCCTTGGTCCCGGCATAGCCGGCGAGCCGCCGGACGTCGCGGACGTAGTTCGCGACGGTGTGCGCGCTGTCCCCCGCTTCCAGGGCGAGGAAGTCGCGGAATTGCTCGACGCGGAACGCCGCTTCGGTCGTCAGATCCACCGGCGCACCCGCGCCTTGTACGCCCGGTACTCGTCCCCGAACTGCCGCTCCAGGTACGCCTCTTCCTTGGCGATCACGTAGCGCCGGACCAGCGCCATGACCACCGGAAGAAAGGCGAAGGGCCACGGGTCGTTCAGGAGCAGCGTGCCGCCGACGTACAGGACGGCCATGCCCACGTACATCGGGTTGCGTGTAAATCGGTACGGTCCCCACAGCACCAGCGCCGAGGTCGGTTTGGCGGGATTGGGCGTCGTGCCCGCCCGACGGAACAGATAGGCCGAGCTGAGGGCGAGCAGCACCCCCGCGACGATCAGTCCCCAGCCAAGCAGGCTCTCGACCGCCGTCGGCAGCGGCCACAAGCGGATCGGCAGGAGCCGGTGAGCGCCGTATCCCGTCGCGAACCCGCCGGCGTAGATGAGTGGTGGAGGAAACCGGACGCCGGAGGTATCGCTCGAGGTGTCGCTCATGACGGTGCTCCCCTGTTGGTCGGTGCGCGTCAGCGCTTCAGCCGGCGCACGATCCACACTGCCAGAAATATGAGGGAGCCCAGGGCGGCCGCGCCAAGCACCCAGTTGACACGGGCGAGCACCGCCAAGACGGCGTCGAGGTTCGTTCCCAGCGTGGCCACGAGCGCCGTCAGGAGGCCGTACCACAGCGCCGATGCGAGGGCCAGCGGGATCAGGGCGCGGGGCGCGGAGACGCCGGCGATGCCGGCGAACGGAGGGACGACCGCGCGCCACACGGGGAGCAAGCGGGAGACGAAAATCCCATAGGTCCCGTGCCGCTGGTACTGCGCTTCGATATGCGCGAGCACCGCCGGCGGGAGCAGCCGCCGTCCGGTCGGTCCCTTGAAGAAATCGCGTCCGTAGCGACGTGCCAGCCAGTAGACGGCGGACGCCGAAGCGACGTTCGCCACCCACGTGAGGCCGAAGACCGTCCACAGGTGGAGCCGGCCCCGCCCGGCGAGGAACGCGCCGAGCGCCACGGCGGTGTCGGCGGGCAGCGGCGGAATGAAGTTCTCGAGGGCGGCGAGCGCCGTGATCAGGCCGTACAACGGTCCAGCGGGCAGCCCCTCGAGGAACGCGAGAAAATCGCTCAGATGCGGGCCTGCTCGAGCAGCGCGACGGCGAGCGCGGCGACTCCCTCGCCCCTGCCGATCCAGCCCATTCCTTCGTTCGTCTTCGCTTTGACCGAGACCATCGAGTACCCACTCACCAGCGCGCCGGCGAGGTTCTCGCGCATGTCGTCCAGGTAACGCGCCAGCCTGGGCTGCTCGATGATCACGGTGATGTCGGCGCTCACGAAACTGAAACCCGCTTCGACCACGCGCAGGTACGCCTTTTTCAACAGATCGATGGAGTCGGCATCGCGCCAGCGGGGGTCCGTCGGGGGGAACATCTGCCCGATGTCGCCCAGGCCCGCGGCGCCGAGAATGGCGTCGGTCAGGGCGTGCGCCACCGCATCGGCGTCCGAGTGTCCCACCAGCCCGCGAGTATGAGGAATCTCCACGCCGCCGAGGATGAGTTTCCTGCCTTCCCCCTCGGCGAACCGGTGCGAGTCGTACCCGATCCCGACCCGCATGTCAGGCCTTGAGTATGCGGAGCGCCAGCAGAGCGGCGTTCTTGGCGTTATCGATCCCGACGCAGGCGACCGGGACGCCGCCCGGCACCTGTGCGGTGGCGAGCAGCGCATCGAGCCCGTTCAGCGGCCCGGCCGCGAACGGCACGCCGATCACCGGGAGATCGGTGAGCGAGGCGGCGAATCCGGGCAGCGCCGCCGACAGTCCCGCCCCGGCGATCACCACCCGGAACCCCTTCTTCCGGGCGCCCTTCACGAGGTCCGCGGTCTGGTCGGGTTGGCGGTGGGCGGAGGACACGTGGAACTCGTACGCAACGCCCGCCTTGCTCAGGACCTCGAAGGCGGGCTCGATACGGGGCTTGTCGCTCTCGGAGCCGACGACAATGAGCACGTCGGCCACGCTCAAGCCGCCTCGTCGATCACGCTGTAGTCCTGGCGGCGCTGGCGCGGCACGTAGCCCGCATCGGCGATGAGCCGCTGCATCTCGGGGAGGCTCATCCGCCAGGTGGTCCCCGCGGCGGAGACGACATTCTCCTCCATCATGAGTGAGCCGAAATCATTGGCGCCGAACGTGAGCGCCACCTGCCCGATCTTCGGTCCCATGGTGACCCAGGAGGCCTGGATGTTGGGGACGTTGTCGAGCACGATGCGTGCGATCGCCTGGGTACGGAGGTAGGTCACCGCGTCGGTCTTCTCGAAATGGGCGAGCTCGGTGTGCTCGGGCTGGAGCGGCCAGCAGATGAAGGCGGTGAAGCCTCCGCTCTTCGCCTGGACCTCCCGCACTCGGAACAGGTGCTCGATCCGGTCGGCGAGCGTCTCGCCCAGGCCGTACATCATGGTGACCGAGGTCTTGAGTCCCAACCGGTGGGCGATCTCCATCACCTCGAGCCAGCGGTCGGCGCCGGCCTTCTTTTTCGCGACGCGATCGCGGACTTCCTGGACGAGGATCTCTCCGCCCCCGCCCGGGATCGAGTCGAGCCCGGCGGCCACGAGCTCGCGGATGACCTCCTCGATCGACATCCCGAAGCGGCCGGCGAAGAAGTCCACCTCCGAGGGCGAGAACCCGTGGATGTGGATCGGATGGTGCCGCTTGATGTAGCGCATCAGATCCAGGTACCACGCGAACGGGATGTAGGGGTTGTGGCCGCCCTGGATGAGGATCTGCACGCCGCCCAGCGCCTTGAGCTCGTCGATCTTGCGACCGATCTGCTCGAACGAGAGGACGTAGCCTTCGTCATGCTTCGGCCGGCGGTAGAACGCGCAGAACTTGCAATCCGCGACGCAGACGTTGGTGTAGTTGATGTTGCGGTCGATGATGTAGGTGACCGCGTTCTCCGGATGCAGCCGCCAGCGCGCCTGGTGGGCGAGGTTGCCCAGGTCGAGGAGCGATGCCCGTTCGTACAGCTCGAGGTACGACCGGAACTCGCTGCCGCTGCGGTCGACCATGGTCAGGCCACCTGCAGGAACTGGAGCGATCCGTCGGGCACCAGGCCGCGCGCGGCCAGCCGGCGGAAGAAGTCGGTGAGCCCGGCGAGGTGCGTTTCTGTCAACGCGTAGTCGAGGCCGGCGAGGTAGCTGCGGCAGTCGCTGATGTCGACGCCGGTGGCGCGCGCCGCCGCGTCGGCGAGCAGATCCAGATGGGCCAGTCCCCAATCGCGCGCGGCGAGCAGGGTATGATGGACGGCGCGTACGGCCGCATGGTCCGCAGCCCGGCGCGCCGCCCACACGGCGAACACGAACGGCAAGCCGGTCCAGCGCTTCCACTCTTCGCCCAGGTCGTAGCGGTGCGGGTAGGCGTGCTGCGCGGCCAGGAGCAGCGCGGCGTCGCCGATCACCAACACGGCGTCGTGCGGCAGGTGCGCCAGGGCGTCGAGATCGGGTGCCTCCGCCCGAGCCTGGGCGAAGTGAGGCCGCACCTTCCAGACGTCGCGACACAAGAGCTCCAACAGGCCGACCGCCGTCCGTGAGGAGGCTGTGAGCAACACGGTGCGATCATCCAGCTGCCCGACCGGCCGGTGGCTGAAGAGCGCCACGCTCCGCACGGGACCGTCGCAGGAAATGGCGAGATTGGGGAGCAGCACGTAGTCGCGCGCGTGCCGGGCGTATTCGACCGCACTGACCACGGACAGGTCCAGCTCGCCCGCCGCGAGCAGATCGTTGAGCTCCGACGGCGTGCCGGTGACCAGCTCGGCCGCGAGCGGGGTGATGCCCCGGTCGATCGCCCCATAGACCGGGTAGCAGTTGATGTAGCCGATTCTGCCCAATCGCACGCGACTCATGCTCCTCGTCACCCCCGGGCTTGCGCCCGGGGTCAGTAGGGTCCCTTCACTCAGCGCTGTCGACGCCCTGCAGCGCCGGCACGGTTTGCTGACCCCGGGCGCGAGCCCGGGGACGATGGGAGATCTGGAACGTCGGCCCTTCCGGCCCTGCGGCACGCGCCACACCCTGCCCGGGCACCCAGTCCTCGAACGTGCGCACCGTCTGGTACAGCGAGTCGCGCTCCACGGGCTCCTTCCCTGCCCCCCGGATCAGGCCGACGATCTGGTCGTACGACAGCCACATGGGCGTCCCGGCGCCCGCCTCGTGGTACACGCGCTCGAACACCACCGTGCCTTCGAGGTCGTCGCACCCGAAGGTGAGCGCCACCTGTGAGATGAACGGCGTCACCATGGGCCAGTGGGTCTTCACGTGCGGGATGTTGTCGAGCACCAGGCGACCCACGGCGATGTTTTTCAGGTCGTCGAAGCCCGTGGTCGCGGTTCCGGTGCGGCCGAGCGCCTCACCCAGCTCGTTGTGGTCGGGGTGGTAGGCGAGCGGGATGTAGGTGAGGAAGCCGCCCGTCTCGTCCTGGAGTGCGCGCAGTGCGAGCAGGTGGTCCACGCGGTCCGCCATGGTCTCCACGTGTCCGTACAGCATCGTGCAGTTTGACGGCAGGCCGAGGCGGTGGGCTTCGCGATGCACCGCCAGCCATTCCTGGCCCGTGAGCTTCTTGTCGGCGATGGTGGCCCGCGCGGCGGGGCTGAACACCTCGGCCCCCCCGCCCGGGAGGCTCGTGACGCCCGCCTCCTTCAGCGCGATCAGGACCTCCGTGACTGACCGCTTCTCGATGCGCGCGAGGTGCGCGATCTCGACCGCGGTGAGCGCCTTGATGTGCACGGTCGGGTGGCGCGCCTTGAGGCCGCGGAACATGTCGAGGTAGTAGGCGAGCCGCAGCTTGGGATGCAAGCCTCCCACGATGTGAAACTCGCGCGTCGGGTTGTCGCGCGCCGCGTCGGCCTCGGCGAAGACTTCGTCGAGGCTCCGCGTGTAGGCGCCCTCCTCCTGCGGCATGCGCGCGAAGGAGCAGAACACGCAGGTGTTGCGCAGCACACAAACGTTGGTGGGGTTGATGTGCTGATTCGCGGCGAAGCACACGCGATCGCCGTTGCGCCGGCGGTTCGCCTGGTCGGCGAGCCGTCCGATGGTGAGGAGATCGTTGGATTGGAACAGGGCGAGCGCGTCGTCGCGCGTCAGCCGCTCGCCGCGTTCGACCTTGTCCGCGATGGGAGCTAGTGCGGACCGTCCGTCCATCACGCCGCCCGCCGGATGGCGAGCGTCACGTTGTGCCCGCCGAACCCGAAGGAATTCGAGAGCGCTACGTCCACGTGCCGCTTCACGGCCTTGTTGGGCGCCGAGTCGAGGTCGCAGGCCGGATCGGGCGTGAACTGGTTGATGGTGGGAGGGATGATTCCCATCTGGACGACAAGAGCGCAGATGCCCGCCTCGAACGCGCCGGCCGCGCCCAGCAGGTGGCCGGTCATGGACTTGGTGGAGCCGAAGACGAGCTTGCGGGCGCGGTCGCCGAAAACGGCCTTCACGGCGGCGGTCTCGGCGGCGTCGCCGTGCGGCGTCGAGGTTCCGTGGGCGTTGATGTAGCCCACCTCGTCGGGCTCGATGCCCCCGTCGCGCATGGCCAAGCGCATCGCCTCCTGCGCACCTGAGCCGTCGGGCGCCGGAGCGGTGATGTGGTGCGCGTCCGCGGTCTGGCCGAAGCCCACGACCTCGGCGTAGATCTTCGCGCCGCGTCGTCGCGCGTGCTCCCACTCCTCGAGGATCAGGACCCCCGCGCCGTCGCCCATCACGAACCCATCGCGGTCCTTGTCGAACGGGCGGCTGGCGGTTTGCGGACTGTCGTTGCGCTCCGACAGCGCCTTCATGTTGGCGAAGCTCGCGACCGCGAGCGGCGTGATGGCGGCTTCGGCCCCACCCGCGATCATGATATCCGCCTTGTCGTTGCGGATCAGCTCGAGCGCGTCCCCCACGCTGTGCGCCGACGACGCGCACGCCGACACCGTGCAGTAGTTCGGTCCCTTGGCCCCATAGCGCATCGAGATGAGCGCGGCGGCGACGTTCGGCATGTACATCGGCACGAAGAACGGCGACACCCGGCTCGGTCCCTTCTCGAACAGGGCGCGGGCGTTCTCCTCGAAGGTCTGCAGCCCGCCCGTCCCCGTGCCGACGATGGCACCCACGCGCTTCAGGTCGAATTTGTCCCAATTGTTCGCGAGGCACGCGTCCGTCACGGCTTGCTCTGCCGCCCCGACCGCGAACTGCGCGAACAGGTCGAAGCGGCGGACCTCTTTCTTGTCGAGGAAGCGCGCCGGCTCGAAGTCCTTCACCTCGCATGCGAACTTCACGGGGCTCTGTACGGGATCGAACCGCGTGATCGGCCCGGCACCGGAGCGGCCCGCGACCAGACCCTCCCACGTGCTATGCACGTCCGTGCCCAAGGGGGTGACGAACCCGAGACCCGTGATCACGACCCGACGCGTCATGCGCCTATTTCCCCATCTTTTCGTGGAGGTACTGCAACGCCTGTCCCACCGTACGCAGCTTCTCGGCTTCCTCGTCCGGGATGTCGATGTCGAATTCCTTCTCGAAGGCCATTACTAGCTCCACCGTGTCGAGGCTGTCCGCGCCCAGGTCCTCCATGAAGCTCGCATCGGAGGTGAGCTTGTCGCGCTCCACTCCCAGCTCCTCGACGATGATGTCCTTGACCTTCTCCTCGAGCTGCTTCATGTCCATTGCCATG
>DATNOH010000022.1:0-18674 GCA_035601435.1 Gemmatimonadales bacterium
CATGAGCCCCGAGCAGTCCGCGGGAGTGAGTGAGATCGACGGCCGCAGCGACGAATACAGCTTGGCGTGCGTCGTGTACGAGATGCTGGTGGGCGAGCCGCCCTTCACCGGGCCTACGGCGCAGGCCATCATCGCGCGGCACTCATTGGATATGGTCTCGCCGCCATCGATCGTGCGCGCCACCATCCCCGATGGGGTGGAGGGGGCAATTCTACGCGCGCTCTCGAAGGTGCCGGCCGACCGCTATCCGACCACCGCGCTGTTCGCGGAAGCGCTGAACACGCCGTCCGCAGCGACGGGGGCGTACCGGCGGGCGACGCTCGAGCGCGCCGCTCGCCAGCGCCCCAGGGTGTGGCGTCTCGCGCCGATCGCCGTGGTACTGGTGGCGCTGGCCGGGTACTTCGTGCTCCGCTCGGCCCGCCCCGGTCGGGGGGCCGCGGTGACCGGGCTCGACCCGCGGCGCATCGCGGTGCTGTATTTCACGGATCAGAGCAGCGGCCATACGCTGGGATATGTCGCGGACGGCCTCACCGAGGCGCTGATCGACGCCTTACGGCCGGTTGGCTCGCTCACGATCGTGTCCAAGAACGGGGTAGCGCCGTATCGCAGCTCCAGCGCGCCGCTCGACAGCGTGGCGCGCGCACTCGGCGTCGGCACGATCGTGCAAGGCGGCGTCGACGAGGTGGGCGGACGCTACCGCGTCTCGGTGAGTCTGATCGACGGGGCGAGCGGCGCCGACCTAGGGACGCGCGCCAGTTTCGACCAGCCAGCGGACGCCGTGCTGGCGATTCGGGACAGCCTCGCCAGCAAGGTGGCCGAGTTTCTTCGGGTGCGGCTGGGCGAGGAGCTGCGGCTGCGTCAGGAGCAGGCGAGCACGCACAGCGTCGCGGCATGGTCACTCGTGCAGCAGGGCGAGCACGCCCGCAAGGATGCCGAGGCCCGGCTCACGCGGGACGATGTGGATGGCGCGTTCTCGGGGTTCGCCCGCGCCGATTCGTTGCTCGCCCTCGCCGAACGAGCGGACCCATCGTGGGCCGAGCCCGTGACGCAACGTGGCTGGCTTGCATACCGTCGCGCCCGTCTGGCGGGAGACCGCAAGGCGCTCGTTCACTGGGTGGAGGTGGCCGGGGGACACGCGGAGCGCGCCTTGACCCTGGCGCCGAACGACGCGCGCGCGCTGGAGTTGCGAGGTACCGTCCGTTACCTCAGCTGGCTGCAGGAGCTCGCTCCGGATCCGGGCGCGCTCCCGAAGTTGCTGGCCGCGGCGAAGCAGGATCTCGAGGCGGCGATCCAGACCGATCCGTCGCTCGCGAGCGGGTACAGCACGCTGAGCCACCTGTATTATCAGACCGAGGACGTGCCCCTCGCGGTGCTGACGGCGCGCAAGGCGTACGAAGAAGATGCCTATCTCGCCGTCGCGCCCGACGTGCTGGCTCGTCTCTTCTTCGGGTCGTACGACCTGGAGCAACTCACCCAGGCGCAGCGCTGGTGCCTCGAGGGAGCGCGGCGGTTCGCCGGCGACTTCCGGTTCGCGGAGTGCCGGCTGTGGCTCATGACGACGCCCGGCGCACAGCCGGATCCGCCCGCCACATGGCGCTTGCTCGCGCAGATTGACTCACTCACGCCGGCGCCCCGCAAGGCGCTCGAGCACCATCGGGCCGAAACCATCGTGGGCGTCGCGCTGGCACGCGCCGGGCTGGCCGACAGCGCGCGTCACGTGTTACTGCGCGCCCGTGCGGATCGGGACGTGGATGCGACTCAAGAGATCCTGTCGATCGAAGCATTCGCTCGCACGATCCTCGGCGACCGCGATCAGGCGATCGCCCTGCTGCAGCGCTACATCGCCGCCAACCCCACCCACGCGTTCACACGCGGCGGGGACATCTCCTGGTGGTGGCGCGACCTGAAGTCCGATCCGCGCTTCGTTCAGTTGACGGAAGCCAAGCGCAAACTGTAGCAGTTGTGTTACAAACCTCCGTTCTTACGTCGAGGGTCCCGGCGGCAACAAGGAGGCGCAGATCTTGCCCCATCGGCCCCTCCAGAGTCCGGATTGCCGTCCCCGACGCCTGAAGGAGCCGAGCTATGAAGCGCATCGTCCTTTTGCCCATCACCTGCGCCCTGGTCGTTGCGTGTCAGGACCAGCGCACTCCGACCGCTGTGAAACCTCCTTCATTCCAACTCGTCGAGGCCGGACAC
This sequence comes from Gemmatimonadales bacterium, assembly GCA_035601435.1. Taxonomy (GTDB): domain Bacteria; phylum Gemmatimonadota; class Gemmatimonadetes; order Gemmatimonadales; family GWC2-71-9; genus AG41. The sequence goes on from DATNOH010000022.1 coordinate 2,197, forward strand.
GATCACTTCTTCTTCTTGCCACCGATCGTTCCTCAGCGGACGTTCTCGGGGACGTTCAATCCGGCGCTCAAGCCGGTCGTCGTGATTTGCCAGCTCGACGTGGGGCCAGCCCCGCTGAACACCCCAATTGGTTGTGCTGCGGCTCCTCCAGTCGTCGTCTTGGCGGTCGAGGCCGACGTGGCGGGCCAGCAGTACAAGGTGAACTGGGACACGAAGCAGTCGGGAATCAATCCTGACTTGTTCTACCGCATTCAGGTGTTCGGGGGCGCCGGTCAGCGCGATCCCCTGGGTTTTGCCGACGTGGATCCCGTGAACAACGGGAGCGGGCTGAAGAACGTGAATACGAACGAGTATATCGGCCTCGTGGACGGGCGGACCCTGCCGATCAAGTTCCGGATCGAGCGGGGCGCCTTCGGGACGAATTGCACAAGCGATTGTGCGGAAACCAGCGTCCCCGGTACTGGTGGCGTCGTGGTAACCAACACGGGCTTCGCGGGAGCATTGTTCCCGTCAGGGTGGCTGCCGGCGGGATTCACCGATGTGGTCGTGACGATCGAGCGGGTGAATCTGGCGAGCCTCGATGCCAGCTGCATCCCCCTCAGCCAGCCACAAGCGGAGGGATGCTATCGTTTCAGAACTTTCCCCGACGTCGGCAACTTCGCAGGTGAAACACCCGTCACGGTCGGCATTTGCGTGGAAATCGAGCACATCGCACAGCACGACGCCGCCCAGTTGTTCAAGGTTGAAGAGTTCTTCGGCGAAGGGATCACCCTGGGAGCGGTCACCGCGCTCGAGAATGCACCCGCGACATTCGTCTCGTGTTCAGGGTTTGCCTCCGCGGCTTCCCGGCCCGGTCCCTTTGCGGATGTGGCCCGTGCGTTGCGTCGACTGGGAACGTGGTTCGCACCTTCGTCCGCCTACGCGGCGCACGTCGGCGTAGGAGGTCTGACCGGCTCGTTCAGCCGCATCGGCTGGATGCTGCCGACGACGATCAATTTCGATTCCACGCCGGGCTCGCAGCCGGAAGCGATCCCATCCGGCACGCAGGTGAACAACACGTACGAAGGCCTCGTGACTTTCACCCGCGTGAGCGGCGGAGAGGGCTGCGGCAGCGGCACGAGCGTCTTCGCGACCAATGGAGACGGGTCGTTGGCCACGAACGCCGTCAGTGTATGCTCTGGTTCGCCGGCGTTCCGCGCGGCTAACGACGGGATCATCCAGGCAGACTTCAACGCGAGAGCGTCCAAGGTATGCATCGATGTCAAGCCGGGCGACCCAGGATCGACGGGGTTCCTCTCGGTGTGGGATGGAGAAGTGACGCTCCAGACAGTGACGTCGGCTCCTGACGTAGCCCAGGTGCTGTGCGTTGAGTCGGCTGGTCCGGGCGCGCCGGGCATCCTCCACGTTCGGTTCGCCGGCTCGGCGGCGACACGCGCCGTCTTCGACAACCTGTCGTTCACCACCGCGCCCGCGAGCGACTGACGGCTGAACGACCGATTCGTACAAGGGCGGCACGGTGAGTGCCGCCCTTCGTGTTTCGACGCTAGTTTCCCCTCGTGCGCCCCTCCAAACTCGGCATCATCGGCCTCGGTGCCATCGGCGGCTCGCTTGCCCTCCAGGCGAAGCGGGCCGGCGTCGCCACGGTGCTCGGCTGGTCGCCCGAGCCCGCGGAGCGGGTGGCCGCGGCACGCCAGGGCGCGCTCGACGACGCACCGCCCCGCGCGGCGGACGTGGCGCGCGCGGTCGAGCTGCTCGTGCTGGCCGCGCCACCGGCCGCCAACCTCGAGCTGCTCGGCGCCCTCAAGCCACACGTCGGCGCGGGCGCACTGATCACCGATGTCGCGTCGGTAAAGCGGGCGATCGTCGCCAAGGCGGAAGCCCTTGGGATCGGAAGCCGCTTTGCCGGCGGCCACCCCCTGGCCGGCACCCATGCACACGGTTTCGCCGCCGCGCGGGTCGATTTGTTCAAGGGCGCGACCGTGTACATCACCGCCACGCGCGACGGGGACGGCGCGGCCCGCGAGGTGTCGCACTTTTGGGAGAGCGTGCTGGACGCTCATCCGGTGCGCATCGACGCGGCGCAGCACGACCACCAGCTGGCGCTCACGAGCCATCTGCCGCAGGCCATGGCATCGCTGCTCGCCAACGTCTTCGCGCTGGCCGCGCCCCCGGGCGCGACGTTCGGGCCCGGGGCGCGCGATACCACCCGCCTCGCGTCGAGCGAGCCGGGGCTCTGGTCCGAGATCCTGCTCATGAACCGGGACGAAATACTGCCGGTGCTCCGCGCCCTCGAGGAGCCATTGGGCGAGCTCGAGCGCGCCCTCGAGACGGGGAACGCCCCGGCCCTGACCGCGTGGCTCAGCCGCGCGGCCCGGTGGCGCCGGCAGGCGGAAGCGTGAAGGTACGAGGCGTCGTCCGGCCGCCGGGCGACAAGAGCATCTCACACCGCGCCGTCATGCTGGCGGGGCTCGCTCGCGGCACGAGCCAGCTCGAAGGCCTGCTGACCGGCGCGGACGTCAAGAGCACCGCACGAGTCCTGCGCCAGCTGGGAGCGGACATCTCGTCCATCCGCGACGGCTCCACCGTGACGGTCCAGGCCTCCCGCATCTCGCGACCCGCGTCTCGCCTCAACTGCGGGAATTCCGGCACGACGGCGCGGCTCATGCTCGGCATCCTCGCGGGTCAGCGCTTCGCGGCGACGCTCACCGGAGACGCCTCATTGCGCCGCCGCCCAATGCGGCGGGTCACGGAGCCGCTGCGCGCCATGGGGGCGGAAATCCAGGAACGGGGCGGAGACGCGCTGCCCCTCACCATCCGGGGCGGCCGGCTCCGCCCGCTTACTTACACGACGCCAGTCGCGAGCGCGCAGATCAAGAGCGCCCTGCTGTTGGCGGGACTCACAGGGAGGGTCGCGGTCACGATTCGCGAGCCGTATCGCTCACGCGATCACACCGAGCGGCTGTTTGTGCATCTGGGATTGGGGCTGCACGAGCGCCAGGGAGCGATCGTATACCAGCCGTCCGGTCGCTCCGACCTTCCCCCGTTCCGTCTTTCTATCCCCGGTGACGCCTCGTCGGCGGCGTTCCTGGTCGCGGCCGCCGTGCTCGCCGAAGGCGGCGAGCTGGTGATCGAGAATGTCGGCGTCAACCCGACCCGCACGGGATTCCTGGTAGTCCTCGGGCGCATGGGCGCGCGGGTGGAGCGGGTGAACCTGCGGGACCAGGGCGGCGAGCCGGTGGCCGATCTCGTGGCTCGCCCGGCGGCGCTGGGCGGGACGGAAGTGAGCGCCGCTGAGGTGCCGACGCTGGTGGACGAGGTGCCGGTGCTCGCCGTCCTGGCGAGCCGGGCCGCCGTAGGGAGTGAGACGGTGTTCCGCGAGGTGGGCGAGCTTCGGGTGAAGGAAAGCAACCGGCTCGAGCTCATCGCGGCCAACCTGCGGGCGGTGGGCGCGGAGGCGGAAGCCCGCGGCAATGATCTGTTCGTGTGCGGCACGAAGCGACCCCCGCGCGGCCGGATCGACACGGCGCGCGATCATCGCTTGGCCATGGCGTTCGCGGTGCTCGGGACCGTGCCGGGGGCGGACGTCCGGCTGTCGGAACGGCGCTCGGTGGCCATCAGTTATCCCCGGTTCTTCCACGACCTGCGGAGCCTTCAGGAGACGTGACCCTCCGAGTGATCGCGATCGACGGCCCGGCGGCGTCAGGAAAGAGCTCGACGGCGTCGCTGGTCGCACGCCGGCTGGGATGGGCGCACCTGGACTCGGGGGCGCTGTACCGGGCGATTACGCTGGCGGTGCTCGACAACATCGGCGAGCGGGGAGCCGGGAGCGGTTCCCCCTGGTCCGCCCAACAGATCGTGGCGCTCGCCGAAGGCTTACCGGTGCGGTTGGTGCTCGTGGGCGACGTGTTCCGCCCTGAGGTGGCGGGCGTGGACGTAGCGCAGGCGATCCGCTCCGAGCGGGTCACGCAACGGGTCTCCGAGCTCGCCGCCATCCCCGAGGTGCGCCACTGGGTGAATGTGCAGCAGCGGGAGGCGGTGCAGGCCCATGCTCGGGGGGTGGTGGTGGACGGGCGTGACATCGGGACAGTGGTGTTCCCGGACGCCCCGTTGAAAGTGTTTCTCACGGCGAGTCCTGAGGAGCGGGCCAGGCGCCGGGTGGCGGAGCGCCACGGTCGCGAACCGGGGGTTGTGGGGGGCGGGGGCGGGGGCGGGGGCGACGAGCTGCGACGGGAGGCCGAAGTGCTGGCGGCGCGAGACCGCGCCGATTCCACCAGGGCGGTTGCGCCGCTCAAGGCCGCCGCGGACGCGGTGGTGCTCGACACCACGCGGCTTTCACTCGAGCAGCAAGTCCAGGCCGTCGTGGCGCTGGCGCGGACGCGGCTGCCCGGCTAGGTTTTCCTGCTTGTGTTCCGGAGCCCGGGGATCGTCCCCGGGCCCATTGGTCCAAACTCGCAACCGAACCGGTGTCCTGAATGCTGGTAGATACGGAAAACCTGCCCGAGTCGAAGCCCGAAGCCGCCGCTCCCGCTCACTCCCACCTCCGCGTCCGCTCCGACCTGCACGAGGAGTATTCGTCGGACGAAATCGCGAAGATGACGGAGCTGTACGAGGGAACGCTCTCCAACATCGAAGAAGGCGAGATCGTCAAGTCGAAGGTGCTGCGCGTGACCGACACCGCCGTCATTCTCGACGTCGGATTCAAGTCGGAAGGCGCCGTGCCGATCGACGAGTTCAAGGACGCGCGCTCTCTCAAGGAAGGGGACGAGGTCGAGGTTTTCCTGGAGCATCTCGAGGATCAGGAAGGCGCGGTCGTCCTCTCGAAGAAGAAGGCCGACTTCATGCGGGTCTGGGAGCGGATCCGCGAAGCCCACGAGAAGGACGAGGCGGTCTCGGGCACGCTCGTCAAGAAGATCAAGGGCGGCGTGGTGGTGGACCTGATGGGGGTGGACGCGTTCCTCCCCGGCAGCCAGATCGCCCTGCGGCGCGTGCCCAACATCGACGAGCTGCTGGGCCAGAGCTTCGAGTTCAAGATCATCAAGTTGAACAAGCGGCGCCGCAACATCGTGGTGAGCCGCCGCGTGCTACTCGAGGCCGAGCGCAAGACCAAACGCGATGTCCTGATGAAGGAGCTGCAGGTCGGCCAGACCCGCAAGGGCATCGTGAAAAACATCACCGACTTCGGCGCCTTCATCGACCTCGGGGGTGTGGACGGACTGCTCCACATCACCGACATGAGCTACGGCCGCGTGTCGCACCCGTCCGAGATGGTCCACATCGGCCAGGAGGTCGAAGTCAAAGTCCTCGACATCGACTGGGAGCGCGAGCGCATCAGCCTCGGCCTGAAGCAGCTGCAGCCGTACCCCTGGAAGAACGTCGCCGCCAAGTACCCGGTGGGCACGCGCGTGCAGGGCAAAGTGGTGTCGATCACGAACTATGGAGCGTTCGTCGAGCTCGAGCCGGGGATCGAGGGGCTGGTCCATATCTCCGAGATGAGCTGGACACGCAACGTGCGGCACCCGTCGAAGATCGTGTCGATCGGCGAGACCATCGAAGCGGTGGTGCTGAAGGTGGACGAGACCGAAGAGAAGGTCTCGCTCGGCATGAAGCAGACCGAGGAAGACCCCTGGATGGCGCTGCCGCAGAAGTACCCCGTCGGCATGCGCATCAAGGGGAAAGTGCGCAACCTCACCTCGTTCGGCGCGTTCGTGGAGATCGAGCCCGGCATCGACGGCCTGATCCACATCTCCGACATGTCGTGGACCAAGCGGGTGCAGCATCCCTCCGAAGTGGTGAAGAAGGGCGACGAGGTCGAGGTGCTGATCCTGAACGTGGACGCCGAGAATAAACGGATTTCGCTCGGCCTGAAGCAGGCACAGGAAGATCCGTGGCTGCGCATCGGTGAGACCTACCCGGTCGGCACGGAGTTGCGGGGCCGGGTGCTGCGGCTCATGGACAAGGGCGTGGTGGTGGACCTGGGAAGCGACATCGAAGGGTTCGTCCCCATGTCCCAGCTCGGGATTCCCGACATTCAGAATCCCGGGGATGCGGTGAAAGACGGGCAGGCGGTCGAGCTCAAGGTGTTGGAGGTGGATCCGATCCACCATCGGATCGTGTTGGCGGCCACCGGCTGGCCCAAGGACGACATACAGGAAGCAGCAAAGCAAGACGGCCAGGCAAACGGACAGGCAGACGGACAGGCAGACGGACAGGCAGACGGCTAGAGGGCTAGACGGCTAGCGGGTTGTAGGGGTGAGGGGTCAGGGACGCGCTTTCCTGGCCCCTCAACGCTGAAATCCGCTAGCCGTCTCGACGTCTAGCCGTCTAGATTCTGCCTTCATGACTATGCGCGAGAAGCTGGACCTCCTGCAGCAGAAACGCGCCGAGGCCGCTCTGGGCGGCGGCGCCGAGCGGATTGCGGCGCAGCACGAGAAGGGCAAGATGACCGCCCGGGAACGGCTCGACGTCCTGCTGGACGCCGGGACGTTCGTGGAGCTGGACCGATTCGTCACGCACCGCTCGACCGACTTCGGGCTCGCGGACGAGAAGTACCTGGGTGACGGCGTGGTCACCGGTTACGGGCGGATCGACGGGCGGCTGGTATACGTATTCTCGCAGGACTTTACCGTGTTCGGCGGCTCGCTCTCCGAAACGCACGCCGAGAAGATCTGCAAAGTGATGGACCTGGCGCTCAAGAACGGCGCGCCCGTGATCGGCCTGAACGATTCGGGCGGCGCGCGCATCCAGGAAGGCGTCGCCTCCCTGGGGGGTTACGCAGACATCTTCCTGCGCAACACGCTCGCCTCGGGTGTGGTACCGCAGATCAGCGCGATCCTGGGCCCGTGCGCCGGCGGCGCGGTGTACAGCCCGGCCATCACCGACTTCGTGTTCATGGTGCGAGGCATCTCGTACATGTTCGTCACGGGGCCGAGCGTGGTGAAGACCGTGACGCACGAAGAGGTGGACTTCGAGGGTCTGGGAGGCGCCGATGTGCACGGCGCTACATCGGGCGTGGCGCACTTCGTGCACGGCTCGGAGCGCGAGAGTCTCGCCGCGATCCGGATGCTCCTGTCCTATCTCCCCTCCAACAATCTCGATGATCCACCGCTGCGCCCCTGCACCGATCCGGTGGACCGGCGGGACGAAGAGCTGCTCGACGTGGTCCCCGACGAGCCGACCAAGGCGTACGACATGCACGACGTGATCCGACGCGTGATGGACGACGGCGAGTTCCTCGAGGTCCACCGGGACTTCGCGGGGAACCTGCTGGTCGGGTTTGCCCGCCTCGGAGGCCGGCCGGTGGGCGTCGTCGCGAACCAGCCCGCGGTGCTGGCGGGCGTGCTCGATATCAACGCCTCGCTCAAGGGCGCCCGGTTCATCCGGTTCTGCGATGCCTTCAACGTCCCGCTCGTCACGTTCGAGGACGTGCCCGGATTCCTTCCCGGCGTGGCGCAAGAGCACGGCGGGATCATCAAGCACGGCGCCAAGCTGTTGTTCGCCTACTGCGAGGCGACCGTCCCTAAGCTCACGGTCATCACCCGCAAAGCCTATGGCGGCGCCTACGACGTGATGAACTCGAAGCACGTCCGCGGCGACTACAACGTCGCGTGGCCCACCGCGGAGATCGCCGTCATGGGGCCGAAGGGCGCCGTGGAAATCCTCTACAAGGAGGACGCGACCGAGGCGCGGGAGAGGGAGTACCGCGAGAAATTCGCCCATCCGTATCTCGCGGCGGCGCGCGGCTACGTGGACGACATCATCGATCCGCGCGACACCCGGCCCAGGCTGATCGACTCGCTCGCGACCCTGGCTACCAAGCGCGATCGCAATCCCGCGAAGAAGCATGGCAACATCCCTCTGTAGCGCGCTGGCGCTGGTGACGCTGCTGCAAGCGCCCCCGCCGCCGCGAACAGACTCGCTCGTCACGCTGCGCGGCCGGGCCGCGCGGGACTCGACCGACGCACAGCTGTGGCTCCTGATGGGGCGGGCGTATCTGGGCCTGGGTGCGGAGGCCCACGGCGCGACGCACCGCTCGGGCGAGGACAGCGAGTGGACGCGCGCCGTGCTCGACACCGCGGAAGCGGCTCTGGCTCGCGCGGCCGCGCTCGCCGGGCCGCCGGGTACGAGCGCGGTGGGCGACAGTGCCCGGGTGCTGCGGGTCGGCGCGTGGGCCTCGCGCTCCTGGCTCGCCTGGGAGTCCGGCGGCGTGGATGCCGGCGTGGAGACCTGGGGGCCGTTGCCCATCGATCTCCGTCTGCCACCGGTGCTGGACGAGCTGGGCGAGAACCTGTTGCGCGCCTGTCCCGCCGCCGGTGTGCTGCTGACGGCCGGAGATGCCGATTTCTACGCGGCCTGGTACATGCGATTCGCGCGCGGTTTGCGGCCCGATCTGCTCGTGGTCCCGCTGGCCGCATGGCGCTCCGATCCGGCACTGCGGGCGCGACTCGCGGCCGACTTGAAGCTCGGGCGGCGCGGAAGCAGCGACGATGCTTGGCTGACGGAGCTGGCGCGGCGACGCCCGGTGTGCGTGAGCATGGCGTTCGAGCGGCCACCCGAAACCCGCCCGCGCCTGCGCTGGCAGGCCCGGTCGCTCGTTTGGGTGGCCGGTCCGGAGGGGAAGAGCCCACCGGTCCCGCCCCGCGACTTCGTGTTCGGGGCGCTGCGGGTAGCGCTGGACGCCTATGACCCCTGGGCCGAGCCGGCGCTCGCCGCGTACACGCGGGCCGCCCGCATCATACCGGCGCTGTGCGAGCCAATGGCGACGTTCAAAGTGTCGAGCGAGGTGGGGAGTTGTCATCGCTGAGAACGGCGTCATGACGACCATCAAACGCGTCCTCGTCGCCAACCGCGGCGAGATCGCCCTGCGGATCATCCGCGCCTGCCACGAGGAAGGCCTCGAGGCGGTGGCGGTCTATTCCGAGGCCGATCGCCTGTCGCCGCACGTGCGCGCCGCCGACCTCGCCGTGCCGCTCGGGCCCCCGGCGGCGGCCCAGTCCTATCTCGACATCGGAAAGCTGATTGCCGCGGCGCAGAGCGCGGCCTGCCAGGCGGTGCACCCCGGATATGGCTTCCTCTCGGAGCGCGCGCCGTTCGCGGAGGCGGTGGCGGCGGCGTCGTTCGAGTTCATCGGACCGCCGGCAGCCGCCATCCGGGCCATGGGCGACAAGACCGAAGCGCGGCGCCGCATGCAGCAGGCGGGCGTGCCGATCGTTCCGGGGACCACGCGGCCGCTCGCTGACCACGTGCAGGCACGGCCCGAGGCGGCGCGGCTCGGCTACCCGGTGCTCCTCAAGGCGGCCGCGGGCGGCGGCGGCAAGGGCATGCGGCTGATCCGGGAGGAGGCGGAGCTCGAAGCGGGATTCGAGGCGGCGGCGAGCGAGGCGGTCAAGGCGTTCGGGGCCGGCGAAGTGTACCTCGAAAAATACCTCGAGCGGCCGCGACACGTCGAAATCCAGATCCTGGCGGACTCGTTCGGACGCGTGGTCGCGTTGGGCGAGCGCGAGTGCAGCATCCAGCGCCGGCACCAGAAGCTCATCGAGGAAGCGCCGTCCGTGGCCGTGACGCCCGCACTGCGCCGCCGCATGAGCGATGCCGCCACCGCCGCCGCGGGCGCCGTGGGCTACTTGGGGGCCGGGACCATCGAATTCCTGCTCGCGCCGAGTGGCGAGTTCTACTTCCTGGAGATGAATACCCGGATTCAGGTCGAGCACCCGGTGACCGAGCTCGTGTATGGGGTGGATATCGTGCGCGAGCAGCTGCGTGTGGCGATGGGCCAGCCGCTGCGCGTGCACGCGGGTACACTGCAGCCGCGGGGCCACGCAATCGAGTGTCGCATCACCGCGGAGGACCCGCTCAACGACTTTCTCCCCGCGACGGGCGTCGTGCGCTATTTGCGGGTTCCCGGCGGCCCCGGGGTGCGGTGGGACGGTGGGATCGAGGAGGGCAACGAGGTCACACTCTACTACGACCCGCTCATCGCGAAGCTGATCGTGTGGGGCGAGACGCGCGCCGTCGCGCTCGAACGCATGCGGCGCGCCCTCCGCGAGCTGGCGATCGTCGGCATCCCAACGTCCCAGATGTTTCACCTGCGGGTGATGGACGACCCCGAATTCCAGCGCGGCGACATCGATGTCACCTACCTCGAGCGCGCGGGGGCACGCCTGCTGGTAGGCGAGCCGCCGGCCGCCCTGACCCGGCCGCTCGCGGTGGTGGCCGCACTGCTCGCCGAAGAGCGGGGTGCGGCCACACCCCCACCGACGCCGACCGCCGGACCGTTGGTCCGGCCGTCCCCCTGGCTGCTCGCGGCTCGCCGGGAGGCGGTGGGTCAATGAGCGACGTCGTGGCGATCACGGCGATCGCGGCGGGTGGGGAGGGGGTGGGCCGGCTCGCGGACGGGCGAGCCGTGTTCGTCGCGCGCACCGCCCCAGGCGAGCGGATCCGACTGCGGGAGGGGGTGAAGCTGCACAAAAGCTTCGCCCGCGGCGAGCTGGCCGAGATCGTCGCCGCCGGCGCGGCCCGCGTCACGGCACCGTGTCCGCACTACGTGCAGGATCACTGCGGCGGCTGCCAGCTGCAGCACGTGACGTACGAAGCGCAGCTGGCCGCCAAGCGGGCAATCGTGGGCGACGCGTTGCGACGGATCGCCAAGCTCGACGTCGGCGACCCCGAGATCGTCGAGGCGGTCGAGGAGTGGCGCTATCGGGCGAAGATAAGCCTCGCGGTGAAAGGCGGCGGTGGAGGGCGGGGGAGGACGGTGGGTTTCCATCCATACGACCGCCCGGGGTCGGTGTTCGACCTGAGGGATTGTCACATCGCGGACTTCAAGCTCATGGCCCTGTGGCGAGAGGTGAAGCAGCGGCTGGACCTCCTGCCGCCGCGGCTCACCCAACTCACGCTGCGGATTGACCGCGAGGGTCACCGGCACATCATCGCGGAGTCGAGCGGTGAGCCCTGGCGTACCGCAGAGGCGCTGCGGGCCGCGCTCCCTGACGGCGGAAACGTGATCTGCTGGTGGCAGCCAGTGGACGGCGCCGCGCGCGTCGTGGCCGGCCCGGCCACCGGATTCCCGCCCACCGCGTTCGAACAGGTCAATCCGGAGATGGGCATGATCGCGCGCGCCTGGGCGGTGGACCAAGTGGGCGACGTACGGGGCGCGGTGGTCTGGGACCTGTACGGGGGCATCGGGGACACGGCCGTGGCGCTGGCGGAGCGCGGGGCGCAGGTCGTCAGCGTGGACGCGGACGAGAAGGCAATCGAGTGGGCACGGGGGCGCCCGGCGGCGCGTCCGGTCCGGTTCATCGCCGGCAAAGCGGAGGACGTGTTGCCCACGCTTCCCGAAGCGAGCGCGGTGGTGGTGAACCCCCCCCGGGCGGGCCTGCACTGGAATGTCACCCTTCGGCTCACGGGCCAGCCGGTTAGTCGGTTGATCTACGTGTCTTGCGACCCGGCGACCCTTGCTCGAGACCTGCACCGCTTGAGCGCGACCTACCGGGTGACCGCGGTGCGGGCGTTCGACCTGTTCCCCCAGACGGCAGACGTGGAGACGGTGGCCGTGATGGAGGCGGAATGAAGTACTTCGTGACGATTGGCTCGCAGACCCACGAGGTCGAGGTGGACGGGAACCGCGTGACCGTGGATGGGGTGGGGCTCGACAGCGATCTCGCCGCGGTATCGGGGACGCCGCTCTATCATTTGCTGCTCGGCGGAGAGTCGTGGACCGTCGCGGCCGAGCCGCTGGAGGGCGATGGGCGGTGGGCGCTGGGAGTGTTGGGGGAGCGGGTGGAGGTGGTGGTGCAGGACCAACGCAGCAGCAGGAGCGAGGCGATCGGCAGGAAGAGCCAGCCCGCCCCCGGCGGCGGGACGGTGCGCGCGCCAATGCCTGGTCTGGTGGTGCGGATCGAAGTCGCCGAGGGACAGCAGGTGGATGCCGGCGCTGGACTCGTGGTCGTGGAGGCGATGAAAATGGAGAACGAGCTGCGCGCGCCGCGTCCCGGGACGGTGCAGACGGTCCATGTCGCGGTTGGGCAAGCGGTCGAAAAAGGCGCCTCGCTCGTGACCCTCGCGAGCCCGGAACCCTCGGGTTGACAGGCCCTTACGGCTCGGGTATAGTTCGCGGCTGTCACCGACCGGGTTTCCATTTGGAAGGGCTGGAATGAAGACGTTCACGCTGAGAAAAGAGGACGTGACACGTCGTTGGTTCCTCGTCGACGCGGCAGGGCTGCCGCTCGGCCGGCTGGCCAGCCGCGTGGCGCAGATTCTGCGCGGCAAGCACAAGCCCACGTTCACGCCGCACTTGAACGGCGGCGACTGCGTGGTGGTAGTGAACGCCGCTCGGGTCAAGCTCACGGGACGCAAGCTGGAGCAGAAACGCTACTTCCGTCATACCGGCTACATGGGCCACGAACGTTTCTCGCCCGTCAAGAAGGTCCTCGAGACGCGCCCCGAGCGCGTGATCGAGAAGGCGGTGTGGGGCATGCTGCCGAAGACGACGCTCTCACGTCAGAAGGTGAAGCAGATGCTGAAAGTCTACGCCGGTCCCGAGCACCCGCACGCGGCCCAGCAGCCCGAGCCGCTCAGTCTGGCGGAGGCCTGATGAGTTCGGCCATAACGCCGGAGCTGCGCTGGCACGCTGTTGGGCGCCGTAAGGTGGGGGTGGCGCGCGTGTATCTCACGCCGGGCTCGGGGAAGTGGAACGTCAACGGGCGCACGCTGGGCGATTATTTTCCCCGGCCCTCGCTCGTGTCGCATATCCAGCAGCCGTTCACGGCGACCGACACGCTGGGCGCCTTCGACGTGCGGGCGCTGTGCCGGGGCGGCGGTGTGACGGGGCAGGCGGGGGCGATGCGGCTCGCGATCGCTCGAGCACTGTGCCTGGCGGACGAGCGGCACCGTAAGAAGCTGCGGGAGCAGGGACTGCTGACGCGGGATCCGCGGGTGGTCGAGCGCAAGAAGCCGGGCCGCGCGGGCGCGCGCAAGCGGTTCCAGTTCAGTAAGCGATAAATCACACACGTCGCCTGATCCGGTGCTGGGTCCCCCCCGAGGGGTTGCATCGGAGATGAGGGCGGCGGCGGATCGAACCCACGAGAGGGAGTGCATGGGGCAGCCTACGTTGGAGCTTTTGCTGGAAGCGGGCGTCCATTTCGGCCACCAGACGCGCCGCTGGAATCCCAAGATGCGCCGGTTCATTTTCGCCGAGCGGTCGGGGATTTACATCATCGACCTCCAAAAGACGCTCCGACAGATCGAGGCCGCGCAAGAGCTGCTCCGCGGTGTCATCCTGAAGGGTGAGAACGTCCTCTTCGTTTGCACGAAGAAGCAGCTCAAGAACATCCTTCTGGCGGAGGCGCAGCGCTGCGGCGCGTTCTACGTCACGGAGCGCTGGCTGGGCGGCACGCTCACCAACTTCCAGACCATCAAGAAGCAGATCAAGCGGCTGAAGGAGCTGGAGCAGGGGACCGCCGAGGGCGAGTTCGAGAACTACACTAAGAAAGAGCAGCTGCTGTTCGAGCGCGAGCGCGTGAAGCTCGAGAAGTACCTGTCGGGCATCAAGAACATGAGCCGGCTGCCGGGGGCGCTGTTCATCGTGGACTCGAAGAAGGAGCGCATCGCGGTCGCCGAGGCGAACAAGCTCGGCATTCCCGTGGTCGCCATCGTGGACACCAACGCCGATCCGGAGCTGATCACGATCCCGATCCCCGGCAACGACGACGCAATCCGGGCGGTTTCGTTGATCACCGCGGCCATCTCCGATGTCATCTCGGAAGCCCGCCACCAGATGCCGCTGCGCGAGGCGGCCGAGGAAGGCGAAGGGGTGACCTACTCGACGGAGACCGGCGTCGAGAGCGAGGCGGAAGGTGACAAGAAAAAGAAGCCGGCGCGGCGCAAGCGTCGCCCCAAGCCGGAGGCGATCGCCGCACGGCTCAAGACGGACGAGGCGCCGGCCCCAGCTCCAGCGGAATCGAGCGGCGGAGGCGAAGGCGAGGTCTAAGCACACCGGACGCATGCGTTCCGGTGGACAACCGACCGCCGCCCTCCCAGCCCAACGGCGCGAGGGCGGCGTTTTCATGAGGAGGAGGAGGAGTGGCGATCGTGAAAGAGATTCCGGCCAAGCTCGTGGCCGAGCTGCGCGCCCGCACCGGCGCCGGCATGATGGAGTGCAAGAAGGCGCTGGAGGAAACGGCGGGCAATCTGGAGAAGGCCGTCGACGTGCTGCGCACCAAGGGCGCGGCCAAGGCCGATAAACGCGCCGGGCGCGAGGCGTCCGAGGGCCTGATCGGCCACTATGTCCACCATAACGGCAAGAACGCCGTGCTGGTGGAGCTGAACTGCGAAACCGATTTCGTGGCGCGCACCGAGGAGTTCAAGACCCTGGCGCACGACCTCGCCGTGCACATCGCGGCCACCAATCCGCTCGCGGTGCGCATCGAGGACCTGCCGGTGGAAACCGTCGCACGGGAGCGCCAGGTGTACGAGGCTCAGGTGGCCGAGCAGAAGAAGCCCGAGAACATCCGCGCCAAGATCGTGGAGGGGATGCTGAAGAAGTTCTACGAGGAGAACGTCCTGCTCGAGCAGAAGTTCGTGAAGGACGATAAACGCACGGTGGGCGAGCTGGTGAAAGAGCTCGCGGCCAAGACCGGCGAAAAGATCGACGTGCGCCGGTTCGCCCGGTTGAAGGTCGGGGAAGGCTGAGTGGCGCTGGCGTATCGGCGGGCCCTGCTCAAGATCTCGGGTGAGGCGTTCGCCGGCACGCGAGGCGCCGGCGGCGGGATCGACTTTTCCGTCATCGACCAGCTGGGGGACGAGCTCAAGCACGTCGCCGGGCTCGGCGTCCAGCTGGGCCTGGTGGTGGGCGGGGGGAATATCCTGCGCGGCACGGCCGCGAGCGAGCAGGGCATGGATCGGGTGTCCGCCGACTACATGGGCATGCTGGCGACCGTGATCAACGCCCTGGCGCTGCAGGACATCCTCGAAAAGAAGGGCGTCGATACCCGGGTGATGACGGCGATCCGCATGGAGGAGTTGGCCGAGCCCTATATCAGACGCCGCGCTGTACGGCATCTCGAAAAGGGACGCATGGTCATCTTCGCGGGCGGGACCGGAAACCCGTACTTTTCGACCGATACGGCGGCCGTGCTGCGGGCGCTCGAGATCGAGGCGAACGTGCTCCTCAAGGCGACGAATGTGGACGGCGTTTATACCGCCGATCCGAAGAAGGACCCGAAGGCGAAGTTCCTCAAGGAGCTGTCGTTCCGCGACGCGCTGGTGAACGGCTATGCCGTGATGGACGCCAACGCCTTCGGCCTCTGCAAGGAGAACAAGCTTCCCATCGTGGTCTTCAACATCAACCAGCCCGGCGCGACGGCCAGGGTTCTGGCCGGAGAGCGCGTCGGCACGATCGTCCAATGAGCCCTCCTACGGCAACGCTCGCGGACCACGTCAAGCAGGCGAAGCACTCGATGGACAAGGCCGTGGAAGCGGTGAAGCGCGAGTTCTCCACCGTCCGCACGGGAAAGGCGACGACGTCACTGCTGGACCTGGTGCGCGTAGACGCCTACGGCAGCGAGATGCCGCTCAACCAGGTTGCCAGCGTAGCGGCGCCCGAGCCGAAGCTCCTGACCATCCAGCCGTGGGACAAGGGCCTCCTCAAGGCGGTCGAAAAGGCGATCCTCGCGTCCGATCTGGGCCTCACCCCCTCCAACGACGGCAACCTCATCCGGATTCCGCTCCCCCCGCTCAACGAAGAGCGGCGTCGGGAGCTGGTGAAGGTCGTGCACAAGTTCGCCGAAGAGGGCCGGGTGGCGATCCGCCGCGCGCGCACCGATGCGATCAGCAAGGTCAAGAAGACGGAGCACGTCTCCGAGGATGAAAAGAAGCACACTGAAAAGGACGTTCAGAAGCTGCACGACGATCATCTGCGACAGGTGGACGAGGCGGTGAAGGCGAAGGAAGCGGAGATCATGGAGGTCTGAGATGGCGGACGAGCTGCTCTCTCAGATTCGGCTCAATGGGGCCGTGCCCCGGCACGTGGCCGTCATCATGGACGGGAACGGCCGCTGGGCGCGCGAGCGCAGCCTGCCGCGGCCGCTGGGCCACCGGGCGGGCATGCGGGCGGTGCGCGAGGTGGTGGAAGGCGGGCTCGAAGCCGGTCTCGAGGTGCTCACCCTGTTTGCCTTCTCCGAAGAGAACTGGCAGCGCCCGGTGACCGAGATCTCCGCCCTGATGCGGCTGCTCGAGGAGTATATCGCGCGGGAAGTGGCGGAGCTCAGGGGCCAGGGGGTCGCAGTCCACGTCCTGGGCGACCGGACCAGGCTCGCGCCCGGCGCGCGCGCGGCGGTCGAGCGCATCGAGCGGGAAACCCGCGACGGCGCGCGCTTGGCGCTCAATCTCTGCATCTCCTACTCGTCGCGCGGCGAGCTGGCCCGGGCGGCGCGCCTCCTCGCCGAGGAGGTGCTCAAGGGCGTCAAGCGACTCGAAGACATCGA
>DATNOH010000023.1:0-3042 GCA_035601435.1 Gemmatimonadales bacterium
GGCAGGTTCCGGCGCAACGATTACCATCGGCACTTGCCGAGTTGTGCTACAGCCGGTTACCACTACTGTGTCATAAAAGTTAGGAAATTCATGGGGTACGCTGGCAGCCTCAGCGTATGCCCACCCTCGCGACCGCGCGCGCCCAGCGGTTTCACGCGTATGTTGAGCGTCTCACCACCGCCCTCGGCCACCGGGATCGGCACGGCCCCCTGCGGGCCTATGTCACCGGCCTCTGTCTGCCGGGTGAGCGGAAGAGCATCGAGCCGATGGCCGCGCGGGTCGATCCCCGCCACGTGCGAGCCCGTCATCAGTCGATGCATCACTTCGTCGCCAATGCTGCCTGGGACGATGCCGCTGTCCTGCGCGCGGGCCGGGAGACCGTGCTGGCAGCCCTGGAGCGACACGGCCCCGTGGCGGCATGGGTCGTCGACGATACCGGCATGCCCAAGAAGGGGCGTCACTCGGTGGGCGTGGCCCGCCAGTATTGCGGCGTGCTCGGCAAACAGGACAACTGTCAGGTCGCGGTGAGCGTCTCGGTGGCTCACGAGCGCGCGAGCGTCCCGGTGGCCTACCGGTTGTATTTGCCTGAGGCGTGGGCGCAGGACCAGCGCCGCCGCCGGGCGGCGGGCGTGCCCGACGCCCTCGAGTTCCGCACCAAATGGCAGATCGCGCTCGAGCAGATTGCGCAGCTCGCGGTCGAGGGCGTGCCGGTCGCGCCGGTCGTCGCGGATGCCGGCTATGGCGTGGTCACGGCGTTTCGCGATGCGCTGACTGCCCGGGCCATTCCGTACGTCGTGGGCATCAGCACCGAAACGACTGTCTGGGCGCCTGGCCGCGCACCGCTGCCACCCCCGAAGTATCGAGGCCACGGCCGGCCGCCGACGCTGGTTCGCCGCACGGGGCGGCATCGGCCACTCAGCGTACGGACACTGGCCCAGCAACTCCCGGCGCGGGCCTGGCGCACCGTGACCTGGCGCCAAGGCACGCGGGGCGCAATGCGCTCGCGCTTCGCGGCGGTCCGCGTGCGGCCCGCGCATCGCGACGACTGGCGTTCGACGCCGCGCCCCGAAGAGTGGCTGCTCATCGAGTGGCCGCGCGCCGAAGCCGCCCCGATCAAGTATTGGCTGGCCACGCTCCCGCCGACGGCCACGCGCGCCGATCTGGTCCGGCTCGCGATGCTGCGCTGGCGGATCGAGCGGGACTACCAAGAGCTGAAGGACGAGCTGGGGCTGGATCACTTCGAAGGGCGGGGCTGGCGGGGCTTCCACCATCACGCCACGCTGTGCATTGCGGCGTATGCTTTTCTCGCCGCCGAGCGGCTCGCGCATTTCCCCCCTGAGCCGCTCGCCTTCCTCCAGCCCCCTCGCGTACCCAAACGTTTCACCCCGCGGGGGGCTCCCCGTGCGTCCTGAACGGCACGTGCGGGCCTCCATCGCGACGATGTATCGACTCCTCGCCTGGGTCTTGGCGCACCGCCGGCCTTGCCTGGTGTGCGGTCATCAGCCGCCTGCTAATTTAGTGACACAGTAGTGCTAGCAGGCTGCTGAAAAACCCAACTTTAGGTATCGGGTCGACGTGAGAGTTGAACTACGATGCGCATGACGACTCCCACGGAGGTGGACATGCGCGGCGACGATCTGGAGAACCAGGGCGCGATGTGGAGCTACGTTCCCATGGAGCAACGGATCCCGCCCGATCACCCGCTGCGGGCGATGCGGCCACTGGTCGACGCGGTACTGCGCGAGCTGTCGCCCCGCTTTGCCGAGCTGTACTCGCGCGTCGGCCGCCCCTCGATTGCGCCCGAGAAGCTGCTGCGCGCGCTGTTGCTGCAGGTGCTGTACACGGTCCGGAGCGAGCGGCTGCTGATGGAGCAGCTCGACTACAACCTGCTGTTTCGCTGGTTCGTCGGCCTGGAGATGGACGACCCGGTCTGGAACGCCACGGTGTTCACCAAGAATCGGGAGCGGCTGCTCGCGGGAGACATCGCCCGTGGGTTCTTCGACCGGGTGGTGGCCCAAGCCCGAGAGCGCGGGCTGCTCTCCGACGAGCACTTCACCGTGGACGGGACGTTGGTGGAGGCGTGGGCCAGTCTCAAAAGCTTCAAACGGAAAGATGAGCCGCTGGCGCCTCCCGATGACCCGGGCAATCCGACGGTGGATTTCCACGGCGAGCGCCGCAGCAACGCGACCCACGCCTCGACGACGGATCCCGAGGCCCGACTCGCCCGCAAAGGCAAAGGGCAGGAAGCCAAGCTCTTCTACACCGGTCACGTGCTGATGGAGAACCGCAACGGCCTCGCCGTCGGTGGCTGCGTGCTTCCGGCCAGCGGCTACGCCGAACGGGCCGCGGCGCTGGACCTGCTGGGGGCGCTCGATCGGGGCGGAGGCGTCACGCTCGGGGCCGACAAGGGCTATGACACGCGCGATTTCGTCGCGGCGGTGCGCCTGCTCGGAGTGACCCCGCATGTCGCGCAGAACACCCGCCATCGCGCCAGCGCGATCGACGGTCGCACCACTCGGCATGCGGGCTACGCGGTCAGCCAGCAGCGGCGCAAGCGCGTGGAGGAGATCTTCGGCTGGCTCAAGACGGTCGGACTGATGCGTAAGACGCGGCATCGCGGGGCCCGCCGCGTGGACTGGATGTTCACCTTGGCCCTCGCTGCCTATAACCTCGTTCGCCTCCGTAATCTCACCGCGCAAGAGGCATGAGCCCGGGGCGATCGTCTCCGAGGTCTCCGCGCGGGACCGCCGCGGCCCGTGATCGGCGGCCGATGACGGCGACGCGCCATCGCCCGCCCCGCTTTCACGGCCTGCCGTGCGCCAGGTGGAGAACAAAAGTGCTGTCGTCATCCGCTTTTTCAGCAGCCTGCTAGCACTACTGTGTCACTAAATAAGCCCGGGACCGATGACCACACATCACGCAGGGCAAGCCTCGCGCCAGCGCCGTCGCGAGGAGGCGGTACATCGTGGCGATGGATTCCGGCACGTGCCGCTCAGGACGCACGGGGAGCGCCCCGCGGGGTGAAACGTTTGGGTACGCGAG
>DATNOH010000024.1:0-6595 GCA_035601435.1 Gemmatimonadales bacterium
ACCTGCACGCTGACCAACGGCACGCCCGGGGTGCTGAACTGCCAGGACGCGCACACGGTGACGGTGCCGATCTCCGCCGTCACGCTGACCAAGGGCGGCCCGGCGACCATGTACCTCGGGCAGCTGGGGCGGTTCACGCTCGACGTGCAGAACACCGGGACGGCTGACGCCTGGAACGCGACCATCGTGGACAAGCTGCCGACGGGTGCGACGGGCGGCATGTGCACTGCGACCCCGCAGATCCTCTCCGCGCAGGTGTTCCAGTCCGACGGCGTGACACCGGTGCCGGGCAAGGGGCCGCTCACGGCCGGCGCCGACTACACGGTCAGCTATGCCGGGGCGCCTACCTGCACGCTGACGCTCAACCTGCTGAGTGCCGCGGCGGCGATCGGCCCGACGCAGCGCCTCATCGTCACCTACCAGACACAGCTCGATGCGAACACGCAGAACGGCGCCTCGCTCACCAACGTGGCCGGGGCGACGCAGTGGTACAGCGGCCCGAGCAGCGACGCCAGCCGCCAGAGCTCCACCTGCACGCTGACCAACGGCACGCCCGGGGTGCTGGACTGTCAGGACGCGCACACGGTGACGGTGACCACCGCCGCGGTGAGCATCACCAAGCAGGTGACGGTGGTGGGAGGCGGCGCGCCGGCGCCGGGCGCAACCCTCGACTACCTGGTGCACGTGACCAACACCTCGGCGAACCCCGTGAGCCCGGTCGCGATCACGGACGATCTCAACGCGGCGGGGCCGGGGGCGCTCACCTACGTCGCCGGTACGGCGACCATGAACGGCTCGGTGACGGGCGTGACGGTCACCGGCAACGTCATCACCGCGAGCTACTCGGCTACCTACGGACCGCTCGCACCCGGGGGGACGATCGATCTGCGCTTCCGCGCGACGCTCGGCAGCACGCTCGCCACCGGCACGACGGTCACCAACACCGGCGTCGTGACCTGGGGCAACCCGGCGCAGACCGCCTCGGCGAGTGTCTCAGTTCAGCTGGACACTCCCCCCGGGGCACTGACCGTCAGTAAGACGACCCCGTTGGTCGAGGTGACGCGCGGGCAGCTCGTGCCGTATACCATTACCGTCACCAACGTGCTCAGCGGGGTCGTCCAGGGCGTGGCGCTCGTGGACGGCTTCCCCGCAGGGTTTCGCTACATCGCAGGATCAGCGCGCCTCGACGGCACGCCAGCGGAACCCACCCTGTCCGGGTTCCAGCTCACCTGGAGCAATCTCAGCTTCGCAGCCGGTGCGCATCACACCGTCGTGCTGCTGCTGGCCGTCGGCGCCGGGGTGGGCGAAGGCCAGTTCGTGAACCGCGCCCAGGCTTTCACCGAGGTCAGCGGCCCTGCAGTGAACCGCGCTCAGGCAACCGCCGCGGTCAGGCGCACTGCGCCAAACCGCGCCCAGGCTCCCGCCGCGGTTATCGGCAGTCCGGTGTCGGCTGAGGCCAACGCCACGCTCGTCGTGGTGCCGGATACGACCTTCGATTGCACGGACGTGATCGGCAAGGTCTTCGACGACCGGAACGGCAGCGGTCAGCAGGATCCGGGAGAGCCGGGGATACCCGGGGTGCGGGTCGTGACCACCCGGGGTCTGGCCGCCGTCACCGACGAGTTCGGGCGATTCCACATCAGCTGCGCGATCACGCCGCTCGAGGGCCGCGGCAGCAACTTCGCCCTCAAGCTCGACGACCGGACGCTGCCGAGCGGATATCGCCTGACGACACCTCAGGTGCTCGTGGAGCGCGCCACGCGCGGCAAGGCGCTGCGGTTCGAATTCGGCGCCTCCATCCACCGCGTCGTGAGTCTCGATCTCGCGGACGCGGTGTTCGAGCAGGGAACCGCCGACATGCGTCCGCAGTGGCAGCCGAGACTCGACCTGCTGCTCGCGGAGCTGCGCAAGTCGCGATCGATCCTGCGCCTGTCCTATGTCGCCGACGTCGAGGACGCTCGGCTGGTCGATCGGCGGCTTGAAGCGGTCGCTAAGGCGATCAGGGACGCCTGGCGCGCGGCGAACTGCTGCTACGAGCTCACGATCGAGCGCGAGATCTTCTGGCTGCGCGGCGGCCCGCCGAAGAAGCCCGTCGAGCGACTGCGGGGTGCCAAATGAAGGGCCCCGGCAGGCGTGGCGCCTGGCTGCTCGTCGGGCTCACGCTCCTCGCAACGGGCGCGCGGGCACAGACCGCCGGCGAGACGCCGCTCGGCAGCGCGGTCGAGCGGCAATTGTCGGTTGAGCAGCCGTTGCCCTGGGCGCGCGACCCCGAGCAGATCAAGACCGAGGCGGGCGACAGGCTCGAGCAGCAGCAAGTGCTGGCCGAGAGCTTCGACACCGTGAAGCTCAAGAATGTCATTCCGCCCATTCATTTCGAATCCGGAGTGGCGAAGATTCCCGACACGTACGTCGAGACGTTGCGCAAGGCTCTTGAGAGCCTGCGCGATCGCCGCAACGTGCGTCTGCACCTGGTCGGTCACGCCGACAACCAGCGGTTGTCCCCGGCGCTTGTCAGAGCCTTCGAGGATAACGCCGGGCTGTCACGCGAGCGTGCCGGCGAAGTGGCGGAATTCCTCCAGCGGGCGCTGCAATTGAAACCGGAGGCGATCGCCTACGAGTGGGCCGGCGACAGCCACCCCATTGCCTCGAACGACACACCCGCGGGCCGGGCGCTCAACCGCCGCGTGGAGGTGGAAGTCTGGTACGACCAGCCGAAGGCGCGCGAAGCGGATCAGGAAGTGCTCGTGCGGCAACAGATCAAGCAGGTCAAGGTTTGCCGGGTGCAGACGCTCTGTAAGCTGAGCTTCAAGGAAGGCGCGGCGCGCCGCGCGCGCCTCACCAATGTCGTTCCGCCGTTGCATTACGATCAGGAGAACGTGCAGGTCTCACCGGATTTCATCGGGCAGATCAGCAAGGCATTGAACAACCTGCAGGACAAGTCGGGCGTGGTGGTCAAGTTCATCGGCTACACGGACGATGCGACACTGACCGAACGCGACGAGCGCATTTACGGCGATCTCGTCGCGCTCTCGAAGGCGCGGGCACGTCGGGTGGCGCTCGCTGTGCAGGAAGCGCTCAAGCTCCCTGGTACGGCGATCGCGAGCGACGGGCGCGGTGCCGCGGCTCCGCTCGCCGCGAATGACACCGCTCAAGGACGGGCCCTCAACCGCCGCGTGGAGGTGCAGTTCTGGTACGACGACCCGCTGCAGGAGCTGCCCGACGAGCCGCAGATGTGCCCGAGTGCGGGTACCGAGGTGGTGACGAAGGTCTATGAGCCGGCGTGGGGCACCATTGCCCCGCTGCAGCTCGCCAACGGGCGCGCGATCATCCCGCCCGACTACGTCGAGAGCCTGCGGCGCGCCATGGCGGATCTGCACGACAAGGCCCACGTGCGGCTGCGCTTCGTGGGCTACACGGGCAATCAGCGGCTCGATCGGCGCACCGCTGCGGTGTACGGCGACGACCTCGGCCTGTCCGCCGCCCGGGCGCGTCGGGCGATGCAGGTCATCACGGACGAAATGCATCTGACACCCGCGCAGGCCGAGCACGAGGGCCGGGGCTTCGTGCAGTCGAGCGACGTGGTCAATGTGGGCTTCACCCAGGGAGAGTCTTCGTACGTCGCGGTGCAGGTCGTGTACGACGAGCCCGCCGTGCTCGACGACTACGAAGGTGTGAACGTCACGCGTCTGACACACGAGCTCACACCACGGAGCCCCTTCGGCGTCAACACCATGCACATCACCGTGGACGGCGTGCCCATCGACGACCCGGGCCGGAGCTCCGCGGACGTGCAGCGCTGCACGGACGTCGCCCTGGACAAGGCGGACATCCAGTTCCAGTTCGACAATCTCAAGGCGCGGCGCCGGCTGAGTGTGGCGGTGGCCTCGAGCGTCATCGTGTTCCAGCAGACCCCGGACGAGGGTCTGATTGCAGCGCCCGTGCGCTTTCACATGTACAGCAACTACGGGGCTTTCATCGAGCGCGCCGAGGTGCGGATATTCGAGGCGGGGCGGTCGACGCAGAGCACGCCCCTTGCCGTGGTCGCGCTCGATGCGGACGGCTCGGCGGAGTGGCAGCCGAGCATGAAGCAGTTCTCCGCCGCGGGGCGGGAATTGCAGTACCTGGTCCGCGGCTACAGCAAGGACGGCAAGTTTGACGACACGAAACCGCGGTCGCTGTGGATGGTTGCGGATGGATCGCGCGCGGCCGCGAATCCTGCGGCTGCCGCGCCGAACCATGGAACCGAGCAGGCCACGAGTGATTCCGGCGGTGCGCCAACCGCCGACGCCGACCCACCCGGCGGCGCCAACCCGGCGGCGCCGGAGGCCGAAGACCCAGGGCCGCAGGGTGCGACTGTCAAGCACGCGCAGCTGAAGGAACCCGAGCTGCTCGCCGCCTATGGTGAGAGCGCGCTCTCGGATCAGAACATCCGGGTGAGCGGCGGCACGGTCACCGTGCGCGGTAGCGGTATTGCGCCCAAGCACAGGGTGTGGGCGGCGGGTCACGAGGTGCCGGTCGATGCCAAGGGCAACTTCATTGCCGAGGAAGTGCTGCCGCCGGGCGCGCACACGGTCGAAGTCGCCGTGCTCGACGAGGAAGGCAACGGTACGCTTTACCTGCGCGACCTGGAGTTCCAGCCGAACGACCGCTTCTACTTCGGCATGGCGGACCTCACCGTCTCGAGGAGCCACACGAGCACCGCCCAGCAGCAGATGGAGGGCGCGAATGCGCCGTTCGACTACGATGCGACGGTCTCCGGCAGCCTGTCGTTCTTCGCGACGCAGAAATTCGCCAACGATTGGCGGGTGACGGCGAGCGCGGATACCCGCGAGGAGCCGGTCAAAGACCTGTTCAGCAACTTCCTGAACAAGGCGCCCGACTCGCTGTTCCGGCGCATCGATCCCTCTTATTACTACCCGACCTACGGCGATGACAGCGTCACGCAGGAGCTCGCGCCGACGCTCGGTAAGTTCTACGTGAAAGCGGAGCGCCACGACGACTACGGCCTGTGGGGCAATTTCCGGATCGACTATGTGAGCAACGAGCTCGCACAGGTCGACCGCGGGCTGTACGGCGGAAATCTCCACTGGGTGTCCGATGCCACGACGAGCTTCGGCGAGAAGCGCGTGACCGTTGATGGCTTCGCCGCCCAGCCGGGCACGATCGCCAGCCGCGACGAGTTCCTGGGAACGGGCGGCTCGCTGTACTTCCTCCACTTCCAGGACATCCTCACCGGCTCGGAGCGCCTGCGCATCGAGCTGCGCGACAAGGACTCCGGGCTCGTGACCGGAACTGTGGACCTGCGGCCCTCGATCGACTATGAGATCGACTATCTGCAGGGCCGGATCGTGCTCGCCGAGCCGCTGTCCTCGACCGCGGCCGACAACCTGCTGGTCCGCACCAGCGGGCTCAGCGGGCAGCTGGCGTACCTGGTGGTTCGCTACGAGTACACGCCCGCCTTTCAGGACATTCACACCTGGACAACGGGCGGGCAGGCGGATGCGTGGCTCAACGACTATATCCGACTCGGCGTTACTGCCAGCTCCAACGACGCCGGTGTCTCCGGCAGCAGCCTGCGCGGGGCGGATCTGACGTTGCGCAAGAGCGCCGGCTCCTGGGTGAAGCTGCAGAGCGGGAAGAGCGACGGGCTGGCATCCGGCTCGAGCTACTCGACCGACGGCGGCTACGGCTTCACGAGCGACAACCCGGGCTCGTTCGCCAACGCGAGCGCCGAAGCCTACCGCGCCGACGTCAGCCTCGGGCTCGGTGATTTCCTGTCGGGGAACAAGGGTCGCGTGACCTTCTATACCCAGCACCTCGACGCCGGCTATTCGGCGCCGGGCTTCGACGCGCTCACCGCCACCCAGTACTACGGCGGCACCTTCAAGCTACCGATCGGTGACAGTTGGACCCTGAGTGCCAAGGCGGACCAGAAGGCGCAGGACCAGGGCCTCCACACCACGGCCGAAGAGGTCGACGTCGGCTACAAGCTGAGCAAGAACTGGAGCGTCAGTGCCGGAGTGCGGCGCGACGACCGCGAGGACAACTCTGCGGTCGTGCCGGTGACACAGCAGCAGGGCGAGCGAACCGATGTGGTGGGGCAGGTGGGGTACGACTCGCTCGCCGCGTGGCGCGCCTACACCTTTGTCCAGGACACGGTGTCAAAGACCGGGGATCGTGACGAGAACGGACGCGCCGGTATCGGTGGGTCGTATCGGGTCAGCAACAAGCTGACCATCGAGGCCGAGGGATCCGAGGGCAGTCTCGGACCGGGCGGCAAGCTCGGCACCAACTATCTCGTCTCGGATCACACCACGCTGTACCTCAACTACTCGCTGGAGAACGAGCGCGCGGACACCGGCGTGTTCCAGCGTCAGGGCACGCTGGTCTCAGGAATGAAGGAGCGCCTGTCGGACAGCAGCAGTGTCTTCGTCGAGGAGCGTTACCAGGACATCGACTCGGCGTCCGGTCTCACGCACTCGACGGGTGTAACGTTCGCACCCGACGATCGCTGGAACTTCGGTGCCAATGCCGAGGTCGGGACGCTCGTCGACAGTCAGACCGACGCCGAGACGAAGCGGAGGGCGGGCGGCGT
>DATNOH010000025.1:0-22577 GCA_035601435.1 Gemmatimonadales bacterium
CCGGGCTTCGCCTCCGCGGGGTCGGTCGCGCCGATCACCTCCCGCAGGCGCGCGACGGCGTCGTCCCGCTCGAGCGCGAGAGCCAGCCCGGGCCCCGACGTCATGAAGGTCACCAGCGAGCGGTAAAAGGGACGCTCCCGGTGCACTTCGTAGAAGGCCTCGGCCTGAGCGGTGCTGAGCTTGATGAGTCGGGCGGCACGAACGGCGAACCCCGCGGCTTCGAGGTGCGCGACGATCTTTCCCGTGAGGGCTCGCCTGACGGCGTCGGGCTTGATGATGGCCAGTGTGAGCATGTGAAGGGGCTAGGGGCTAAGGGGCTAGGGGCTAAGGGGCTAAGGGGCTAAGGGGCTAAGGGGCGATGAGGCGGCGGACCACGTCGGCGCGGGTTAGGAACCCGACGACTAAGCCCTCCCGTACGACCGGGAAGCGGTCGACGTCTTTCGAGCTCATGAGGTTGGCCACATCTGCGAGCGTTTGGTCCTCTGCGAGACAGAGGACGGACCGCGCCATCGCCTCCCTCGCCAGGATGAGCTGCGGATCGGCCGAGCCGCGCTGCAGCTGGGAGCGCGTGGGTGCGTGAAATTCCCCCGTCTTGGTGCGCTGCACGAAGTGGGGGATCAGGAAGCGCAATAACTCGCGATGGGTGATCATCCCGATGAGCGAGCCGCCGTCATCCACCACGGGCAAGGCACGGATGTCGTGCTCCACCATGAGGCGGGCGACATCGCCCAACGTGCGCTCCGGCCCGACGGTAATCGCCTGGGCGGTCATAACGTCCCGCACCGTGAGCTGACTCGGCAGCTCCACCGCGTCGAGCGCCGCGAGCGCCACGACCTGCTCCGGCGTGCGCGCCGCGAGCAGCGCGAGCACGGTATCGGGATGCGCCAGCGTACGGGCGAATGCCCCCACGACCTGGAGGTAGAGGGCGGCGTCGCGGATCGGCGCCAAGATGAAGATCACGACCCGCGCGGTTCGGTGGGGATCCTTTTCCCAGCGGATCGGGGTGGCGGAGATGCCGACGGCGGTCACGAGGCCCCGCACTGCCTCGGTGCGGAAGTGGGGCAGAAACGCGTGCTCCCCGACGCTCACCATGTCCTCGGGCCAGGTGTGCCGGATCACCGCGTTGAGGCGCTGCGGGTCGGCCACCGCGCCCGATTCGATGAGACGCTCGGCCAGCCGCTCCGTGGCTTCTTTGACGGTGGCGGCGCGGAGTGGCACGATGATGTGCTCGGCCTTGAGCACGTCGCGCAGCTTCATAGCCGTTCTTTCAGGAGCGGCACGACATCGGCCGGGCGCTTCATGACCGCGATGCCCGCCCGCGCGAACGCGGCCATTTTCTCGGCGGCGGTGCCGCTCGATCCCGAGATGATCGCGCCGGCGTGGCCCATGCGGCGGCCCGGCGGTGCCGTTTGCCCCGCGATGAAGCCGACCACGGGCTTCGTCATCGCTTGCTGCACGAAGTCGGCGGCGTGCTGCTCGTCGATGCCCCCGATCTCGCCGATCATGACGACCGCATCCGTGTCCGGGTCGGCCTGAAAGGCGGAGAGGCAGTGGATGAAGTTGGTGCCGATGAGCGGATCCCCGCCGATCCCGACGCAGGTGGACTGCCCCAACCCCTGCGTCGACAGCTGGTGCACGATCTCGTAGGTGAGCGTGCCGCTGCGCGACACCACGCCCACCCGGCCGGGCCGGCAGATGTTGCCGGGGATGATCCCGACCTTGCTCCTGCCCGGGGAGATGAGCCCGGGGCAGTTGGGACCGATCAGGCGCGCCCCGCGCTCGTGCAGATACGGCAGGACGCGCGTCATGTCCAGCACCGGGATGCCCTCCGTGATGCACACGATGAGCGGAATGCCGGCGTCCGCGGCCTCGAAGATCGCCGAGGCGGCGACCGCGGCCGGGACGTAGATCACGGATGTGTTCGCCTCGGTCTCGCGTACCGCGGCGGCGACGGTGTCGAACACCGGGACCACGCCGTCGAACAGCTGCCCGCCTTTGCCGGGTGTGACACCCGCCACCACCTTGGTGCCGTAGCCGATCATCTGCCGCGTGTGGAACGATCCGTCGCGGCCAGTAATGCCCTGCACCACCAGGCGGGTCTGCTGATCGATGAAGACGCTCACGCGGCCTTCGCCTTGGCGACCGCTTGCTTCACCGCTTCGTCCATGTCGGTGAGCGCGGGGAAGCCCGCCTGAGTGAGGATCTGTACCGCAAGCTCCTCGTTGGTGCCGGTGAGCCGGATGACGAGCGGCACCTTGAGCGGAAACTGGCGCGTGGCCTGAACGATGCCGTTCGCCACGTCGTCGCAGCGGGTGATGCCCCCGAAGATGTTGAACAGAATGGCGCGAACGCTCGGATCCGCCGTGATGATCTGGAGGGCCGTGACCACTTTTTGAGGGTTCGAGCTCCCGCCGATGTCGAGGAAGTTGGCCGGCTCTCCGCCGTAGTACTTCACGAGATCCATGGTCGCCATCGCGAGCCCGGCCCCGTTCACGCAACAGCCGACGGCGCCGTCGAGCTTGATGAAGGTGAGCCCCGCCTCGCGCGCCGCGACCTCCGAGGGCGCTTCGGCGCTCGCGTCGCGCAGCGCGGCGATCTCGGGGTGGCGGTCCAGCTCGTTGTCGTCCACCACGATCTTGGCGTCGAGGGCGGCGACCGCACCCTCGCGCGTGGTGACGAGCGGGTTGATCTCGGCCAGCGACGCGCCCACGGCGTAGAAGGCCGCATACAGGCGTTGCATGATATCCGCCGCGGCGCGCGCCTGCGCGATGTCGCGGTAGAGCTGCAACGCGAGCCCCAGCGCCTGATGGGCGAGCAGGCCATAGCGCGGGTCAACCACCAGCCGATGGATCTTCTCCGGTGTCTTGGCGGCGACCTCTTCGATGTCGATGCCGCCCGCGGCGCTCACGATCAGCACCGGGCGCTGCGAGGTTCGGTCGACGATGACGCCCACGTAGCTCTCGGACGCAATGTCGGCGGCGGGCGTCACGAGCACGCGGCGCACCGGGAGACCCTTGATGGTCATGCCCAGGATCTTGGCGGCGTGGGCGGCGGCTTCCGCCGGATTCGCGGCGAGCTTCACGCCGCCCGCCTTGCCCCGTCCGCCGGCGTGCACTTGGGCCTTCACCACGACGGGGCCCGCCCCGAGCCGTGTGGCAATCGCGCGGGCTTCGTCCGCCGTCGTCGCGACCTCTCCCGGAGGCACCGGGATGCCGTGCCGTCGCAGGATATCGCGCGCCTGGTACTCGTGGAGGTTCACGCTCCGTCCCTCGTGATGGTGGTGCCGGCATCGCCCTGCAACGCCGCGAGCCCCTGCGCCAGCTCGGCGATGATGGCGCGCTGCGGACCCGGACGCGCGCGCACGAAGTCCGCCGCCGCTTCGACCTTGGGACGCATGCTGCCGGTGCCCAGCTCCTTCCCGGCGAGCAAGTGGTCCGCCTGACCGAGGCTCAGACGGCGGATTGCCTTTTGCTGCGGCGTGCCGTAGGCGTGGTACACGGCGTCCACATTGGTGAGAATCAGCAGTACGTCAGCCGCGATCTCCCGCCCGAGGATCGCCGCCACGCGGTCCTTGTCGGCCACAGCGTCGAGGCCCTCGAGCCGCAGGTTCGGGTCGTCGTATACAGGGGGCCCGCCGCCGCCACACGCCACTACGATGTGGCCTGCGGCGACCAAATGGTGAATCATATCGCGCTCGACCACGGCGCTGGGCCTCGGGCTCGGGGCGAGCCGGCGCCAGCGGCCCGGCTGCTCTTCCTTCACGGGAACGCCCCGCGCCTGGAGTCGGGCCACACGCACCGGGTCGAGGGCGTGGCCGATCGGCTTTGTGGGACTGCGCAGGTTCGGGTCGTGCGGATCGCACAGCGTCTGGGTAATCAACGTGACAACCTGCCGCTCGACCCCGGCGCGCGCCAGCGCGTTTTGCAGCGACTGCTGGATCATGTACCCCATCCAACCCGCGGTCGCGGCGACGAGCACGCCCAGCGGAAGCGGCTCCACCTGATCGGCGGCGATTTCGTTGCGAGCCAACTCGTCTCCCACCTGCGGACCGTTGCCGTGGACGAGGGCGATGCGCCACCCCTCACGCGCCAGATCCACGATCGGTGCGAGGCTCGCCCGGGTGTGGCGGAACTGGTTGGAGATGGTGGGCCGCTCCCCGGGCGGAGCGACGGCGTTGCCGCCGAGCGCGACCACGATGGTACCGGGGTTCACGGCGGGGCAACCTAGCGGCGCTCGGGGGCGGGAGCAAGCTTGCGGCGCCCCAGGCCGAGCAGTTCCTTCAACTGGGCATACAACTTGCCGAACCGCTCCAGGTCGCCGGCGGCGAGGGCCGCGTCGGCCCGCGCCGCGAGCCGTTGTGCCTGTCGCCAGCGCGCGGCGAGCGCCGTATCGGCGGGCGCGGGCGCGTTGCCTCCCGAGGCGAGCAGGTTGCGGAGCGCGGCGCCCACGCTCCTGCCCTGCCCGCGGTGCTCTCCCCACGAGAGGAACACGGTGTCGATCCCGGTGGGCGCGCTGGCGGCGGCCGACTGGCTGAAGAGCGCCTGCTCGAAGAAGAGGGCGCGGGCCGCGTTCCAGAGTCTGGGCACGCCGGGCGCCGTCGTGTTGGGGGAGCCGACGAGCACGGGCGGCAGGCGCGGGGCCGGGTTCGGCCGCCACACCGAGAGCCGTGGCCCGTCGGGTGTCATGGTCGCCGTCACGAGCGCGGCGAGCGTGCTTCCGGCTTCGAACGCTTGGCCCATCCAGACGCGGGGTGCGTCCGGCGCCCCCTCGATAGTTGGGGCCACGACCTCGAACGGCTCTCTCGGTCGCCGACCCCAAATCGTGGTGTCGCTGCGCCACCGCTCCGCGAGAGCCGTCGCCGTGCGGAACGTTCGCGCGGGGAATGGGAGCTGCGTGCGCAGAGCCCGCGGCAGGCTGTCGAGCGGTCGGATCAACGGCGCAAGCAACCTCGCCCACGCGGCCGCGAGCGAGTCGGCACCCGGAGCGAGGTACAACCGTGTGTCACCGCTGGCGGCGTTCACCGTACCGAGCAGACCCGCGCGCAGGTAGCGCAGCGAATCGCCCACGCCTCCCCCGTCGGCCACCGGCCGCGCCAGCGGGAACGCGTCCCCTTCGAGATACCCGTACGCCACCCACCACAGGGCGCTGTCGGCCAGCACGGGAACGGCGTCGGCGAACGAAGCGAACGGGGCCAGCCGCGCCAGCCGCTGCGGCACGTCCCGTCGCCATAGGAGCACCAGGCCGTCGGTCTCGCGGCGGGCCAGCGCGGGGCTCTGCAGGGCCCAGGCGAGCGCCGTTCGGCGCCACCACCCTGCCAACTCGATTCCCGAGTGGCGCAGCGCCGGCCAGCTATCGGGGGCGGCCACCGCGAAGTCCGTGAATCGCGGGCCGAACCAGGTGGTGGAGTCGCGCGTCGCGACCGCCGCGAACGTGAGCAGCGTGTCGTCCTCCACGGCCGCGACCGGCCGCCCGACCCGGGCCAGCGGGCCGCGGTGCATCACGGCCCAGCCGGGCGAGGGCTGCTGCAGCACGACGCTGTCCACGTCCGGCCTGAGCGCGACGAGCCACGTGGCTCTGCCGTCGCCGACGGAGTGCGGCCAAAGCCCCGCGGCCGCGGGTGTCGATTGCGGGCGAACGAACTCCCGTCGCGACGCGGTCGCGGCGAGAACCCGCTGAGGGTCCCAGATGGGCACCGCCGTCGTCGCCGCCTCAGGGCTCGGGAACCCCGGTGGTGCGCGGTCGTCGAGCGTCGTGACCCCGAACGCGAGCCCTTCCAGCCGTCGGCGTTCGGCCGCGAGGGCCGTGTCAGAATCCGCCCGCCTGCGCGTCGCAGCGGGAGAGCCCGCCAGCAAGCCGGGAATGAGCGCGAATCCCAGCAGCGACGCGGCGAGCAGTGCGCCCCAGGCGGTAACGAGCAGGACCGGCCGTTCGCGCAGGCCCCACACCAGGCTCACCACGGTGGTGGCGGCACCGACGCTCGCGACGATCGGGGCGGCGGCGATACGCGCGTCGAGCGCGCGCCGGGCGATTGTTCCGTGCAGGCCCGCGACGGTCTCGGCGGGATCGAGTATCGCACCCCACGTGAGGGTCAGCGCGAGCAATGCGAGCAGCACTCCGAGATGCGCCCGGGCGTGCGCATTGGCGTACGGCAGCCAGCGACGGAACCGCAGCGAACCGATCCCCACGTACAGCAAGGCGACCACCAGGGTCGCGGTGCACATCGCCAGCAGCGCGAGGTCCAGCAGCCGCTCACTCCACGGCAGCTGTCCCAGGTAATAGCCCAGGTCCTTGTGAAGCACGGGGTCCGTGACGCCGAAGGTCGGCGGGCGCGACGCGAGCGCCGCCGGCATCCACCAGTCCCCCGTGCCGAGCGTGAGGAGGAATCCGAACACCAGACCGCAGGCGATCGTGCCGGCGAGCAGCAACGGCTGGGGTACCGCCTCGACGATCTCCAGGTCCCCGAGCCGACGCGACAGCTGCATCGAGCCGATGGAACGGTACACGAACAGCAGGTTCGCGGTGGCCCAGGCGACCGCCCCGATGAGCAGCATCCCCGACACCAGCCGGGCGAAGTCCCGGGCCGTGAGATACGCGCTGCCGCCGGGGAGACTCGCGCCCCATGCGCGCTCGGCGGTCTCGAGGGCGAGCCAGCGTCCCCCCACCAGCACCGCGACCAACAGTCCCACTCCGACGAGCAGCGCCCGGCGGCGGACGACGGGCTTCACGCGCCGGGGCTCTGGGCGGCGAGCCAGCTCTCGACTTCGGTCCGGTAGGAGGCGAGCGCCGCGTCGGTGGCCGCTTCGAAGCGGAGCACCAGCACCGGCTGCGTATTCGACGCGCGCAGCAGTCCCCAACCTTGGGCGAACGTGATACGCACGCCGTCGAGGGTGGAGACGGGGTACTTGTCGGCGAAATGCTTCGCGGCGCGGCGCACGATCTCGAATTTCCGGTCGTCGGCGCAGTCGACACGCAGCTCCGGGGTGGCGACTGTGACCGGAAGATCGGCGAGCAGCCGGGACAGGGGTCCCCCCACCTCCGCCACGTAGCGCAGCAACCGGGCGGCGGCGAACAGCGCGTCGTCGAATCCGTACCAGTCGCCGCCGAAGAACATGTGGCCGCTCATCTCGCCCGCGAGCGGCGCCTTGGTCTCTTTCATCTTCTGCTTGATGAGGGAGTGGCCGGTCTTCCACATGGTGGGCACGAGGCCCGCCCGCGTCAACTCGCGCGGTAACACCTCGGAGCATTTCACGTCGAAGATCACCGCATGGCCCGGACCCATACGGCGCGCCAGGTCGCGGCCGAACAGCACCAGCAGCTGATCGCCGAACACGGGGCGACCCTGCTCGTCCACCGCGCCGATGCGATCGCCGTCGCCGTCGAAGGCGATCCCCAGCTCCGCCTTGTCGCGGCGGACCGCCGCCTGCAGATCGCGAAGATTCTCGACGACGGTGGGATCGGGATGATGATTGGGGAACGTGCCGTCGGACTGACAGAACAGGGGGACGACCTCGGCGCCCAGACGCTGCAGCGTGTCCACCGCGATGACGCTCGCGACTCCATTGCCGCAATCCACCACGGCTTTCACCTTGCGTGGCAGCATGCCGTTGCGCTGCACGATCGCGTCTCGATAACGCGGCAGCACCGAGCCGTCCTCACTGCGCCCGCCGCCGGGCCGGCCGGGCGTACGTCCCTCTTCGATGAGACGCCGGAGACCCTGGATGTCCGTGCCGGCAACCGCCTCGCCACCGAGCACGCACTTGAAGCCGTTGAACTCGGGCGGATTGTGCGAGCCCGTCACCTGGACGCCGCCGTCCACGTTGAGCACGTGGGTCGCGAAGTAGAGCGCCGGCGTCGGCAGCTCGCCCACGTCCACCCCGTGACCGCCGACGGCTTCGATGCCGGAGAGGAGACCGTGCGCGAGCGCGGATCCGGAGGGGCGGTTGTCCCGTCCCACGGCGAGCCGGGGCGCGCGCCCCAGGCGCTCCCAGGCGAGCGTGGCGACGGCTTGCCCGATGGCGCGCGCGCCCTCGGGCGTGAGCTGGTCGCCCACGGTGCCCCGGATGTCGTACTCGCGAAAGATGGCGGCGGGGAGCTTCATGGGGCCCCGGTCGTCAGCGACCGGTCGACGTTTGGAGCGGCGGCGCCGCGGCGGTGGCCCCCGGCGCGACGCCCAACCCGTCACCGCTCGTCTTTGCCAGGTCGAGCAGGCGATTCGGGCGAATGCCGAGCAGCAACAGGCCGGCGACCGACACCGCCACCGCGGCACCCGCCCACCGACCGATGCGCATGCCCGCGTGGGCCTGCTCGAACGGCTCGGGCAGCATGTACATCGCCATGATCACCGGGAGATAGTAGCCTGTCGAGATGACGCTCGTAAGGACGAGGATCGCGGCGAGCGGGAGCTGTCCCGCCGCGGTGGCCGCGAGCAGGATGTACCACTTGCCGATGAATCCGGCCGTCCCGGGGAAGCCCAGCAGGGACAGCATGCACACCGCGAGTGCGAACGCGAGCCACGGGCGCCGGGTCCCGAGGCCCGCGAGATCATCGATCAGCACGTCGCGCTCACCCTCGCGTCCCTTGGCGGCGAGGAGCGCGAAGGCGGCGAGCGTCGTCAGCGTGTATGCGATTAAATAGAACAGGAATGCCGCCGAGCCGGCGCTCGTCCCGGCGGCCACGGCGACGAGCAGGTACCCGGCGTGCGCGATCGACGAGTACGCGAGCATGCGTTTCACCGTCCGCTGGGCCAGCGCGACCAGGTTCCCCACGACCATGGTCGCGACCGCGAGCCACCACACGATCTGGTGCCACGCCGGAACCCCGGGGAACGCTTCGCCCAGGACGCGGAGCAGCGTCGCAAACGCGGCGGCCTTCACGGCGGTCGCCATGTAGCCGGTGACCGGCGTGGGCGAGCCGTCGTACACGTCCGGCGCCCACATGTGGAATGGAACGGCTGCCACCTTGAACCCGAACCCCACGAGCAGCAGGGCGAGGCCGACGCGGAGCATTGGACCGCCGGCCAACCCGAGCGTGCGGACCTGCACCCCGATCTGGCTCAGGTTGGTGGTGGCCGTCGCGCCGTACACCAGCGCGATCCCGTACAGCAGGAACCCTGACGCGAAGGCGCCCAACAGAAAGTACTTGAGTGCCGCCTCCGCGGAGGCGGCGCTGTGGCGGTTGATCCCGGCGAGCGCGTACACTGCGACGGACATGAGCTCCAGGCCGAGGAATACGACCATCAGGTCATCGCCCCCGACCATGAGCATCATGCCCAGCGTGGCGAACAGCAGCAGCGCGAAATACTCGGGGACGAGCAGGCGCTCGCGCTCGAGGTAGTCGAACGACACCAGCACCGTCAGGCCCGCGGTCCCGAGCAGCAGCCAGTCGGTGACGAAGCGGAAATCGTCGACCGCGATCATGGCCGGGACGCCGATCGCACGCGCCGTATGCCACCACAGCCACCACGCCGCCCCTCCCGCGGCCGCGAGACCCGCCAGCGTGACCCACCCCGCCAGCCGCACGTCGGCGGCGGTGCGGTGTCGCCACGCGATCACGAGCAGCAGCACCAAGCCCGCCAGGGTGAGCGCCAGCTCGGGCAGCAGGGCCCGCAGCAGGTCGCGCGAGTTCGCCAGGTCGAGGCTCACCGGGTAGCCGAAAAGGACGCCGCGTTCAACCGCACCGACTGAACGAGCTGACGGGCGCTGGGCTCCATCCGCTCGAGGATCGGCTTGGGGTACACCCCGATCCACACGATGCAGGCGAGCAACGGCACGAGCACCGCGATCTCGCGGAGCGAGAGGTCGGGGAGCTTCTCGTTCACGCTCTTGTCGAGCGGATTGAAAATGACGCGCTGCAGCGCCGGCAGCAGATACATCGCGGCGACGATCACGCCCGCGGTGGCGATGATGGCCGCCAGGGGGTAGGTCCGGAACGTCCCCAGCAGCACGAGGAACTCGCCGACGAACCCATTGGTGGCCGGCAGGCCGATCGACGACAGCGACACGATCGTGAGCACTGCCGCGAGCAGCGGCACCACCTTCGCGATTCCGCCGAAGGCTTCGACCAGGCGGGAATGGCGCCGCTCGTACAGCATACCCGCCATGAAGAACAGCGCGCCCGTCGAAATGCCGTGGTTGATCATTACCAGCAGAGCGCCCTGCACGCTCTGCAGCGTCAGGGCCCAGATGCCGAGCATCACGAAGCCTAGGTGCGCGACGGACGAGTAGGCGATCAGCTTCTTGAAGTCGGGCTGGACCATGGCCACCAGCCCGCCGTACAGGATGCCGATCAGCGAGAGGCCAACGATGGCGTATTGCACCGCTGGATGCAGGGCAACGGCCGGGAAAAGGGGCAGCGCGAACCGCAGGAATCCGTAGGTCCCCATCTTGAGCAGGACCCCGGCGAGCAGCACGGAGCCCGCCGTGGGAGCTTCCACGTGCGCGTCAGGGAGCCAGGTGTGGAACGGGAACATCGGCACCTTGATCGCGAACGCTAGGAAGAAGGCGCCGAACAGCCAGAACGCGAGGGGCCCGAGCCCGCCGATGTGCGACGTTAGGTGGGTGTACGCGAACGAGTACACGCCGGTCCGCTGGGCCACGAGGTACACGAGCGCGAGAATCGCCACCAGCATGAGCAGCGAGCCGAAGAAGGTATACACGAAGAACTTGATAGCCGCGTAGAGGCGGCGCTCCCCGCCCCACACCCCAATGATGAAGTACATCGGAATGAGCATCACTTCCCACATCACGTAAAAGAGGAAGAGATCGAGCGCGACGAACACCCCGATCATCCCCGTCGTGAGCACGAGCATCAGGGCGTAAAACCCGCGCTCGCGCGTCGTGATGTAGGCGTAGCTTCCGAGCACCGACAGCGGCACCAAGAAAGTGGTGAGCAGGACCATGAACAGCGAGATCCCGTCCACACCCACCGTGTAGCGAATCCCCCACCCCGGGATCCACGGCGCGTCGAGGATGAACTGCATGCCGCCGGCCGGCACGAACACCCACCACAACGGTGCCGAGATTGCGAACTCGATGAGGCTGGCCACGAGCGCCAAATATTTGGCCCAGCGTGCCGGAGCGAGCAGCACGACCAGCGCGGCGAGCGCCGGCCAGACGAGCAGCGCGGTGACCACCCACCGGCTGTACATGGCTAGCGCACCGCCGCCACGATCACGGCCCAGACGCCCAGGACGAACAGCACCACGTACGCGCCCACCTCACCGGTCTGCAGCCGGCTACCCAGCCACCCCGCCGCCCGCGCCGCCTTCGCTGTACCGTTCACGAGCAGGCCGTCGACGATTCGCTGGTCCACGATGTTCCAGAGCACTTCGCGCGACAGCCACATGAGCGGCCGCACGATCAACGCATCGTACAGCTCGTCCACATACCACTTTTTCCACAGGAGCCGACCCAGACCCGTTTCGGGCGGCGCCAGCCGCGCCGGCACGAGCGCTTCCGGCTTGAGCAGCCGGAACGCGCCGACGATGCCCAGCGCGGCCACCAGGACCGCCCCCACCACGAGCGCCCACTCCGTCCGGTGCGCGAGCTCGACCGCCGGCTGAAGCCGCCGCGCGAGGCTCGTCACGGGTTCGAGCCAGTGCTCGAGCAAAGCGTTGCCGCCGAACAGCTCCGGGATGTTGAGCGCGCCGCCGATCACGCTCAGCACGCCGAGCACGACCAACGGCCCCGTCATGACGGGCGGCGCCTCGTGCAGGTGCTCGCGCTCACGCTCGCCGGTGCGGTTGGGGCCGTGGAAGGTGTAGAGCATGAGCCGCGTCATGTAAAACGCGGTGAGCAAGGCGGCCGCGATGCCCATGGCCCAGAAGGCGTACCACGCGGGGTGCACCGCTGCCTCCGCGAACGCGGCTCCGAGGATTTCGTCCTTGGAGAAGAATCCGGCGAACGGCGGGATCCCCGCGATCGCGAGGGTCGCGATCCACATGAGCGCCGCGGTCCAGGGCATGTACCGCGCCAGGCCGCCCATGTTGCGCATGTCTTGCGCGTCCTCATGGGTATGCGTCGCGTGGTAGGCATGGTGGACGGCGTGGATCACGCTCCCCGAGCCGAGGAACAGCAGCGCCTTGTAAAACGCGTGGGTCACGAGGTGGAACATCCCGGCCGCGTAGGCGCCGGTGCCGACGCCCACGAACATGTAGCCGAGTTGGGACACCGTGGAGTACGCGAGCACCCGCTTGATGTCCCATTGCTTGAGCGCGATGGTGGCGGCGAACAGCGCGGTGAGCGCGCCGATTCCGGCGACCACGGCGCTGCCGAGCGGTGACAGCGCGAACAGCGCGCCGCACCGGGCCACCAGATAGACGCCCGCCGTCACCATGGTGGCGGCGTGGATCAGCGCGGAGACGGGCGTCGGGCCCTGCATCGCGTCGGGGAGCCAGATGTACAGGGGGATCTGAGCCGACTTGCCGGTGCAGCCGAGGAATAGGAACAGGGTGATCGCCGTGACCAGGGCTCCCCCCGGGATCAGAGCGGCGGGCGCCTTGGCGAAGACCGTCTCGAAATCGAGGGTTCCGAACCGCGTGAAGATGAGGAACATCGCCACCAGGAATCCAAAATCCCCGATCCGGTTGACGATGAACGCTTTCTTGCCCGCGTCGGCGTTGACCTGCTCGTTGAACCAGAATCCGATCAGCAGGTAGGAGCAGAGCCCGACCCCTTCCCAGCCTACGAACATCACCGGGAAGCTCGCGCCCAGGACCAGGATCAGCATGAAGAACACGAACAGGTTCAGATACGCGAAATAGCGCGCATACCCGGGGTCCTCGTGCATGTAGCCGACGCTGAAGACGTGGATCAACGCACCGACGCCCGTCACGACCAGGATCATGACCGCCGCGAGCTGGTCGAGCTGGAGTGCGAATGCCACCTGCAGGTCGCCGGCGGGGATCCATTCCCAGTAGCGGAACACCAGCGGCCCGGTCGGATGCAGGCGCGCCAGCTCGGCCACGGCGAGGGCCGCCGCGGCGAACGCCAGCGCCAGCGTGCCGACGCCC
Organism: Gemmatimonadales bacterium; assembly: GCA_035601435.1. Taxonomy (GTDB): domain Bacteria; phylum Gemmatimonadota; class Gemmatimonadetes; order Gemmatimonadales; family GWC2-71-9; genus AG41. The sequence continues at coordinate 13,010 of DATNOH010000025.1, forward strand.
ACGATCGACACGGCGCGCTGCGCGGTGGGCCGGGTGAGCGAGAGCGTGCCGTTCACGACAAAGCCCAGCAACGGCAGGGCCGGCACCACCCAGAGCAGGGACAGCGGCGGCGTCGGCATCAGCCCTTGAGCAGGTTGATGTTCTGCAGGTTGACCGTGTGCCGGTGCCGATAGATCGCCAGCATGATCGCGAGCCCGACGCCGGCTTCGGCTGCGGCGACGGCCATGACGAAGAAGACGAAGATCTGACCCGCGACACCGAGCTGCTGAGCGAGCGCGACGAACGTCAGGTTCACGGCGTTGAGCATCAGCTCGACGCACATGAAGATGACGATGGCGTTGCGCCGCAGCAGCACTCCGGCGACGCCCAGCGCGAACAACACGGCCGAGACGGCCAACGACGGTCCGAGGAGCATTACAGCTTCCGCTTGGCGAGCACGACGGCGCCGACGATGGCCGCGAGCAGCAGGATGCTGGTGATCTCGAAGGGGACGAGATAGGCGCCGAACAACGGACGGGCCACGGCCGGCACCATCCCCTGCTCCGCCGCGGCGCGCGCCACCGCCCCGGGCGCGAGCGTCAGCCCTGACGGCGGCGCCGACTGGCGCAGCCCCAGCAGCTGCACGAGCAGCAGCCCTGCCAGCAGCACGCCTACCCCGAGGCCTGCCGGGCCCTTCAGGTCGGTGGGTCCCGGCCGGCCGAGATTGAGCAGCATGATGACGAACAGGAACAGCACCATGATGGCGCCGGCGTACACCAGCACCTGGAGGACGGCGATGAACTGCGCGTCGAGCAGGACGAACAAGGCAGCGAGCGAGAACAGGGTCACGACCAGCCACAGCGCACTGGCCACGGGGCTGCGCCGCGTGATGCACGCCAGGGCGCTCACCACGGCCAGTCCGGCAAACGCCCAGAAGATGATCAGCGTCCCGTCCACCGCCTATTCACCCTTCGGGTCGGAGGGATCCCACAGCGTGGAGACAGGGTGCGTTTGCGCACACAGCCGCTCGAGGTCGTACACGAACCGGTCGCGCGAGTACTCCGAGTTCTCATAGTGCACGCCCACGTGGATCGCCTCCTCGGGGCAGACCTCTTGGCAGTAGCCGCAGAACACACAGCGGAACTCATCGATCTCGTAGATCAGCGGATACCGGTTGCCCTGCTCGTCCTCCCCGGGCACGAGCTTGATGCAGTTCGCCGGGCAGATCTGGGGGCACAAGCCGCACGCGACGCACTTGGCCCGCCCCTGCTCGTCGGTGAGCATGCGGTGTGTGCCCCGCCAGCGCGGCGAGAGCGTCCAGTCCTTGCTGCTCTTTTCCTCCGGGTACTGCATGGTCACCTTGGGCCGCCACAAGTGGCTCAAGGTCAGCGCCATGCCCTTGAGCGTGGCGCGCAGGTAGGAGACCTCCGTCCCCGGTCGTTTCATCACCTTCACGCCGATCGCCATCAGGCCCGTCCTCCCCCTCCCCCTGCCCCTTCCGCCGCCACCGAGCCGGCGATGATATGACCGCGGTCGAGCACGAAGAACAGCGGTACCGCGAGCAGCAGGTTCAGCCCGAACAACGCGAGCGCGAACCGCGTGTCGTATGTCCAGCCCAGCTGGTCGTGCAGCAACCAAATCGCGGTTGCGATCACCGTCAGGTAGGTGAGCGCGAGTGGCAGCATGACCTTCCATCCGAGTGCCATCAGCTGGTCGTAGCGGAAGCGCGGCAGCGTCCAGCGAACCCAGATGAACAGGAACAAGAAGAAGAGCGTCTTCAGGGTAAACGAACCGAGCGTCAGGAGCGTCTTGAGCACGCTCCAAGGAGGCGCGTTATCCCAGGTCGTGAAGGGGATGTCCCAGCCACCGAAGAACAGCGTCGTCATCAGGGCCGACGCGGTCACCATGTTGGAATACTCGGCGATATAGAACATCGAGAACTTCATCGCGCTGTATTCGGTGTGGTAACCGGCGATCAGCTCGCCTTCCGCTTCCGGCAGGTCGAACGGCAGCCGGTTGGTTTCGGCGAATGCGGCGACGATGAAGATGAAGCAGGCGAGCGACAGCGGGAACACGTTCCACGTGAAGAGCGACGCCGACTGCTTTGCGACGACGTCGGTGAGCGTCACGTTTCCCACGACCAGCAGCACGGCGACCGTGCTCATGCCGAGCGCGATCTCGTAGGAGATCATCTGCGCGCTGGCCCGCAACCCGCCCAGCAGGGAGTACTTGTTGTTGGACGACCACCCCGCCAGCACGATGCCGTACACGCCCAGCGAGCCGAACGCGAGAATGTAGAGGAATCCCACCGGCAGGTTCGCCACGACCATGTCCACGTCGCCCCACGGCGTGGGGAGCGGGGCCGCGAACGGGATGACGGCGAACGTCAACAACGCCGGGATGAACGACATCGCCGGCGCGAGCATGAACAGAACCTTGTCGGCCTGGGCGGGGAGCGTTTCCTCCTTGATGAGGTTCTTGAGCCCGTCCGCCGCCGGTTGCAGCAGACCCTGCGGGCCCACGCGGTTCGGGCCGAGCCGGTCCTGCATCCAGGCGCAGATGCGCCGCTCCGCCAGCGTGAGCAGCGCCACGCCCACCATGATCGCCGTGAAGACCGCGAGGATCTTGACGATCGAGCTGATCAGGAAGAAGCTCATACCGACGCACCCGCGAAACCGAGCCGCGAGTACGAGAGCCCGCGAAACGCCTCCACCGATGCGGCAAGCCGGTCGAACGCCTCCGCGGCCGTGCCGACGTGACCGCCGCCGTTCAAAGTCGCGACCAGCTCGGAGAACACCCACCAGGCCGGCCGCGCCATTCCCGGTGCGACCTTCGCCTGGAAGTAGCGCTGCACGCGGCCGTCCCGGTTTACGAACGTGCCCTCTTCTTCGGCGACGTTGGCGATCGGCAACACGACCTGGGCGTCGCGGGCGCCCTCGGGGAGGACCGTCCCGACGTAGATGAGCGATCCTGCCGTGCGAACGGCGATGTCGGGCTCATCGAGCACCAACACCAGCGACGCCGTCTCGGCCGCCGCGACGGCCGCCGCATAATCCTGGCCATACCCCAGCAGCTCGGCCCCCCGACGGTTGGGTGCCCGCTCCGCGCGGAGCGCGAGGCTCGGGACCCCGGGGAGGGGCGCTTCCTCGCCCATGACCAGCTGGAAGGCGCCGCTCCACTCGAGCCCGCGGCACAGCTCCCGCGCGAAATGCAGCGCCTCCGTCGAAGCCTTGGGGGAGACGAGCGCGACCGCCTTGCCGCCCGCTCCACGCAGCCGGCTTGCCACGACGTCGAACGCCTCGTCCCAGTCAGTGGCGTGCAGCTCGCTCCCCCGCCGCACCAGCGGGGCTTCGATGCGGTCGCCGCGGTTCATCCAGCGGTAGTTCATCCGCCCGTGGTCGCAGATGAAGTAGCGATTCACCTCGAGGTTCGACCGCGGGCGCACGCGCACCACGACGTTCTCGCGGGTGTCGAGCGTGATGTTGCACCCCTGCGAGCAGCCGGTGCAGATGGAGGCCGCCTTGTCGAGCTCCCAGGCGCGCGCCTTGTGCAGGAAATCCTTGGAGAGGAGCGACCCGACCGGGCAGAGATCCACGACATTGCCCGCCCACGGATGGTCCAGGCGTCCTTCGGAATGGATCCCGATGTAGGCGCGGTCACCGCGCTCCGAGACGTTGAGCACGGGCTCCTGCGCCACGTCCTCCATGAAGCGGACGCAGCGCGTGCACAGGATGCAGCGATTCGGGACGTACAGCACGTCGGGTCCGAAGTCCTCGACGGGGTTGAAGCGCTTGGCGTAGTCGGGACTGTACCGCGTGGCGGGGCGGCCTTCCTGGAACGTGAAATCCTGCAGCTCGCACTCGCCCGCCTGGTCGCAGATCGGACAGTCGAGTGGGTGATTGATGAGCAGCAGCTCGAGCACCCCCATGCGGCCGCTCTTTGCCTGAGCCGACTGGGTGCGCACGACCATGCCTTCCGCCACCTGGGTGGCGCAGGCGATCTGCAGCTTCGGTGCCTTTTCGATGTCCACCAGGCACATGCGGCACACGCCGGCCACCGCCAGTCCCGGATGGTAGCAATAGTGCGGCACGAGCACGCCCGCCTGCTTGGCGGCCTCGATCACGAGCGTCCCTTTGGGGACGCTCACCGCGACTCCGTCGATCGTGAGGTTGACGAGATCGTCGGGCATCAAGCCACCATGACGGGCTTCCGACGTCCCGCGATGTAGTCTTCGAATTCATTCTTGAACTGCTTGATCCCCGACACGACCGGGGCGGCGCACGAATCCGACAGCACGCAGATCGTCTTGCCGGTCATGTTGTCGGCGAGGTCGAGCAGCAGATCCAGGTCGGCCGTCTTGCCCTGCCCCGACAGGATCCGCTCCAGGATCTTCGTGGTCCAAGCGGTGCCTTCGCGACACTGGGTGCACTGCGCGCAGGACTCGTGCGCATAGAACCGGGCGAGGCGCATGATCTGGTAGACCATGTCGGACGAGTCGTCGAACACGATCACGCCGCCGGAGCCGAGCATCGAGCCCTTCTCGACCACGCCCTCGTAGTCCAGGAGGCAGCTCTCGGTCTGCTCGCGATTCAGGATCGGCACCGACGAGCCTCCGGGGATGCACGCCTTGAGCGTTCGGCCGGGCGGGACCCCGCCGCACAAGTCGTACACCAGGTCTTTGAGCGGGAAGCCCATCGTGACTTCGTAATTCCCGGGCCTCTGCACGTGACCGCACACGGAGAACAGCTTGGTGCCCGTGCTCTTCGGGGAGGAGAGCGACAGTCCCTTGTACCAGGCCGCTCCCTTTTTGAGGATCAGGGGCACGGCGGCGAGCGTCTCAACGTTGTTGATCGTGGTCGGCATCCCGAACACGCCGGCCGCGGCCGGGAACGGCGGCTTGATCCGGGGGTTGCCGCGCTTGCCCTCGATCGAGTTCATGAGCGCCGTTTCTTCACCGCAGATGTAGGCGCCCGCGCCGCGGTGGAGATAGAGCTTGATGGCGCCGAACACGCCGGCGGCGCTCGCCTCCGCGAGGGCTCGCTCCATGACCGCCCAGGGCTCGGTGAACTCGCCGCGAATGTAGATGTAGACCACCTCGGCCTGAATGGCGTGCGCCGCGATGGCGGCGCCCTCGAGCAGCGCGTGTGGCGTCCAGCGCATGATCTCGCGGTCCTTGAACGTGCCGGGCTCCGATTCGTCGGCGTTCACGCAGAGGTAGTGGGGCTTCTTCTTTTCCTTCGGCATGAAGGACCACTTCAGGCCCGTGGGGAAGCCGGCACCGCCCCGGCCTCGCAGCCCCGATTCCTTCACGACGTCGATCACCCGGGCGGGCTCCATGGTGAGCGCCTGGGCGAGACTCTCGTAGCCGCCCCGCTTCATCCAGCCCTTGTACGTGCGGGCGTCAGCCTCGCCGAAATGCTTGGAGAGGATGACCGTCTCCTTCGCGTGCGGCTTATGCGGGTACCCCATTTACTTGTACCGCTTCACGAGATCCGGCACCTTGTCCGGCGTGACGGACTCGATGAAGTCATCGTTCACGAGCACCGGCGTCGCAAACCCGCAGGCCCCCAGACACTCCACCTCGATCACCGTCCACTTACCGTCGGGGCTGGTGGCGCCGAGCTCCTTGGCGCCGGTCGCGTCGAGCAGCGCCTTCACGACGGCCTCGGCGCCGCAGATATTGCACGGTGAAGTGGTGCACACCTGCACGAAGTGCCTCCCCACCGGGTGCTGGTGATACATGGTGTAAAACGTCACGACGCCCTTCACGTACGCCGCCGTCAACCCCAGGACTTCAGCGACCTCGGCCATGTTGCGGTCGGAAATCCAGCCGCGCGCCTGCTGCACGAGCCACAGGGCCGGCAGGAGGGCCGCCTGCTTAGTCGGATAGCGCGTGAGGATCTCGCTCAGCTGCTCGAGCGTCTTGCCCACGAACACGGGCTGGTACTCCTCCGTGCCCGGCTGCTGCGCCGGATGCGCGCCGACACTCATCGATCCACCTCGCCCATGACGATGTCGACCGACGCGTTGATCGCGATCAGGTCGCTCAACAGGTGCCCCTCCGCCATCTTGGAGAGGGCCGAGAGGTTGATGAACGAGGGCGGCCGGATGCGCCACCGCACGGGTTTCGCGGTGCCGTCCGACACCAGATAGGTCCCGAGCTCGCCCTTCGGGTTCTCGATCCCGACGTAGGCCTCGCCCACCGGCGCCTTCACGCCTTCCATGACCTGCTTGAAGTGATAGATCATCGCCTCCATGTCGTTCATCGCACGCGACTTGGGAGGGAGGATCACCCGCGGGTCGGCGACGTTGATGGGACCATCGGGCAGGCGCACCAGCGCCTGCTGCAGGATGCGAGTCGACTGGGAGCACTCTTCGAGGCGGACGAGGTAGCGGTCGTAGACATCACCGTGTTCGCCCACCACGACGTCGAAGTCGTACGTCTCGTAGTCGAGGTACGGATTGTCCTTCCGCACGTCGTACGCGACGCCCGAAGCGCGCAACATCGGGCCCGAGAGGGAATGGTTCGTCGCCTCCGCGGCCGTGAGCGCGCCCACGCCTTGGGTGCGCCCGACCCACACGGCGTTCCGGGTCAGCACGCGATCGATCTCGTTCAGGGTCCGCGGGAAGGTCTGGGTGAATTCGCGGAGCCCGGCGACAAAATCGTCGGTGACGTCGGCCATCAGGCCGCCCACCCGCGTCACGCTGGTGGTGAGCCGGGCGCCGGTCCACATCTCCTGGAGGTTGTAGATCCGCTCGCGCTCCTGGAACGCCCAGAGAAACGGGGTGAACGCGCCAAGGTCGATCGAGGTCGTGCCGAGCCACACCATGTGCGAGATGATCCGGCTCATCTCGCACGCCATCACGCGCAGCACGGTGCAGCGCGGGGTGATCTCGATGCCCATCAGCTTCTCCGCGGCGAGCGCGAAGCCGACGTTGTTCGCCATGGGCGACAGGTAGTCGGTACGGTCGGTGAGCGGGATGATCTGGTTGTAGTGGCGATACTCTCCCAGTTTCTCGAACCCCGAGTGCAGATAGCCCAGGTGGGGGATCACCCGCACCACGGTCTCGCCGTCGAGCTCGACCACCAGCCGCAGCACTCCGTGGGTCGCCGGATGCTGCGGCCCGATGTTGATCAGCATGTGCTCGCCCGCGAGATCCGGCTCGGGAGCAACGTCCGCCGCGCCCAACGGGACCCGGACCGGTTGACCCCGCGCGTCCAGGCCCGGGGTCGCGAGCTCGAGCTCGACGGTGCGCTTGCTCATTCGGAATTGGGGAGCTTACCGCGCTCACCACGGCGCAGCCGCTCCTTCATGTCGGCGGGGAGCTCGTCGAACGCCTCGGCGATCGACAACTCCTCCATGGAGTAGTGCGCCTCGGGGTTGGCGCCCAGCGCCTGCCGCACCTGCTCGGAGCGGCTGAAGCGCCCCCGTAGCGGGAAGTCCTTGCGCAGCGGGTAGCCTTCGGCGTAGGTCTCCCACATGAGGATGCGGCGCAGGTCGGGGTGGCCGCGGAAGGTGATGCCGAACATGTCGTACGTCTCGCGCTCCAGCCAATCGGCGCCCCGCCACAGCGGCACCACGGAGTCCACGGTCAGATCCCCGCGCGGGTCGAGCTCGACTTTGACGCGCAGGTCGACGCGGCGCGCGAGCGAGCGTAGGAGGTAGACCACTTCGAGCGGGCGCTCGCGGTCACGATACTCGACTGCCGTGACGTCGACCAGGTAGTCGTAGCCCTGCTGCGGGGTATCGCGCAGCCACGTCATCGCGTCGAACAGCGTTTCGCGCGCGACGTAGACAATCGTGTCGCCGCACGACTCGAGCCCGCGGCCGATCGCGTTGCCGAAGGTCGCTCGCAGGGCGTCGACGGACGGATTCACGACGAGCGGAACTGGTGGACGGAGTTGCCGAACGGCTCCGAGATCTCGTCGATCTGCTCGGGGGGGAGTCGCAGGCCGCGCGCGTCGAGCGGCTGCTCCTCGCGGCGCGGGACGTGGTCGAACAGTGACTCGCCCTTGATCTTCTTGTGCAACAGGAGCACGCCGTACAACAGGCCTTCCGGCCGGGGCGGGCACCCGGGGACGTAGACGTCCACCGGGACGATCGTGTCGATGCCTTGCACCATCGCGTAGTTGTCGAAGATGCCGCCGGTGGAGGCGCACGCGCCCATCGAAATCACCCATTTGGGCTGGGGCATCTGATCGTAGATCCGCCGGATGACCGGTGCCAGCTTGAAGGGCAGCCGGCCCGCGCAGATCAGCACGTCCGCCTGTCGTGGCGAGAACGCCTGGCGCTCCATCCCGAAGCGCGCGAAGTCGTAGCGGCTGGCCGCGGTGGCCATGAACTCGATGGCGCAGCACGCGGTCCCGAAGGGCATCGGCCACAGGGAGTTGGCACGCGACGAGTTCACCGCCCAGTCGACCAGGTCCTGGAACTTGGCGAGCAGGTAATTGGGACTCTGTCCCGACACTTCCTTGGTCTCGATCACGCGCTTCACGACCCCAAGCCCTCCCGGTTCAATCCCATTCGAGCGCTCCGCGCTTCCACACGTACACGTACCCGACTGCCAGAATGAACATGAACACCAGCATTTCGACGAGCAGGAACCCCATGCTCGGCCCTCCTCCGGTTCCCCCGAAATAGATCGTCCCCCAGGGGATCAAGAACACCGTCTCGATATCGAATACGATGAACAGCATCGCGACGAGGTAAAACTTCACCGAAAACCGATCGCGCGCGTTGCCGAGCGGCGGCATGCCGCTCTCGTACGGGCTGTCCTTGATGGCGGTGGGCTTGCGGGGGGCGAGGAGATGCGACAGCCCGATCAACAGTACCGCGTTGAACGCCACGAACCCGAGCAGGAGGAGAAACGAGAGATAGGGCTGGTTCATGTGAGTTCGTGAAAAATTTCACTTGACCCGCCGAAACGTATCCGGCCGCCACACCCTTGTCAACCGAATCGAGTGGCGTAAGTGCCGATGCCGCCGATATATTGCCGCCCCATGTCCATCAAGTCCGACCGCTGGATTCGGCGCATGGCGACCGAGCGCCGCATGATCGAGCCGTTCGCGGAAAACCAGGCACGCGCGGGCGTCATCTCCTATGGCGTGTCGTCCTACGGCTACGACATGCGGGTCGCGCCCGAGTTCAAGATCTTCACCAACGCGCTCTCGGCGGTGGTAGACCCCAAGCAGTTCGATCCCAAGTCGTTCGTCGAGTTCTCGGGCGATGTGTGCATCGTGCCGCCGAATTCCTTCGTGCTCGCCCGGTCCGTAGAGTACTTCCGCATCCCCCGCAACGTCCTCACGATCTGCGTCGGCAAGAGCACTTACGCCCGCTGCGGCATCATCACCAACGTGACGCCGTTCGAGCCCGAGTGGGAGGGCTTCGTCACGCTCGAGATCTCGAACACGACGCCTCTTCCCGCACGCATCTATGCCAACGAGGGAATCGCCCAGGTGCTGTTCTTCACGGCCGACGAAGGGGACGAGTGCGAGATCAGCTACAAAGACAAGAAAGGCAAGTATCAGGCGCAGACGGGAATTACGCTCCCGAAGCTCTAGCTCTCTTGTTGTAGGCGTACGCTACGG
>DATNOH010000026.1:0-17051 GCA_035601435.1 Gemmatimonadales bacterium
GCTGTCGATTCTCTATTCGGTACCGCCGTTCCGCTTCAAGGCGGTGGCGGGCGTCGATTGGGTGATCAACATGTGGGGCTTCGGGACGCTCACGCCGTTTGCCGGGTGGGCCGCCACGGGGCGGCCGCTCGATGCGGGCCACGCCCTCGTCCTGCTCGCGTTCTGCCCGCTGTTCGCCGGGCTCTATCCGCTCACTCAGCTGTATCAGATGGAGGAAGACGGCCGCCGGGGTGACAGGACCCTTGCCCTGCTCCTGGGGCTGCGGGCCAGCCTCGGGGTCGCCATCGCGTGCACCGCGTTGGCTTTCGCGCTGTTGGGCTGGGCGGCGGCCGTGCTCGACGTGCCGGCGTGGCTGCTCGCCGTGCCGTTCGTCGCGTGGCTGGCGGTGCTGCTGCCCTGGTATCGGCGTCGGGAGATGCTCTCTGCGGGCGGCCACCAGCGGGGAATGTACCGGGCGCTCGTCGCCTGGGCCGTCACTGATCTCGTGGTCTTGCTGGTGTTTGCCCGGTGAGAGGCCGCGCTTAGATTTCCGCGGCGGGCCCCCACCCACATCGACGAGGAGAAAACGACCCATGTCGGCCACTGTGGCACCCGCGGCTTCTGACCGATCGGACTTCCGCACCGTCACGGTGGGGGGTGCGAAGATCGGCGTCGCGACGGCGATAGCGGTCGTCGCGTTCCTTGCCGCGTTGCGGCTCGTACCGATCGCCGGCGGGCTGCGGGGTGGTGTCCTCGTTCTCATTATACTGGCGGCGGGCCTCGCCGCCGCCTTTCTTCCCGCTGAATGGACCGCTGCGCGGAGCACCGAGGGCATCGCGGGCGCGGCGGCCGTGGGCCTCGTCGGCACCGTCGTTTTCAGCGCGATCGATATCGTCCTGTTGCGGCCCTTCAAGGCGTATCCCTGGACGTGGGACGCCATCGGCGGCGGCAGCACCTGGTGGTACCTCCCCATCTGGTGGATGCTGGGGACGTTCCTGGCGTGGATGGGTGGGATTGTGACCGCGGCGAGCGGCGAGGCAACGCTCGCACGTCGCGCCCTCCCGGCGGTCGCCGGAACCATCATCGTGACGGCCATCGTGCGGCTCGCCGGCGTCCCCGTCGCCTTCCCGGTCGTCGTGGGTGCCGCCTTCACGCTCGTACTCGCGGCGCTCGCCCTCGTCGCCCTGGCCCGCAAGGGCTAGGGCGCGGGAAGGGGCGACGTGCCCCGCTGGCTCGCTCACCTGCTCGTAGTCGTCGGCTGGCTCCTGACGCCCGTCCTGGCGTGGTCGGCGTCGTACGTCGGATTGTGGGCGGGCGCCCTGGTGGCAGCCCGTTTCACACGCCCCGTCACCATGCTGGTCGTCGCGGCGGCGGCGGCGACGCTCGCCGGGTTCACCGCGCTGTTTCTCTGGGTCCGCTTCATGCGGCGAGTCCCCCACCTCTTGTCCCATCATATGGCGCCACGCACGTCGGAGGAGCAGCGCGCCGTTGCCGCGGCTGACTAAGGCCTGGCGGCTCGCGCCGTTCCTCGTTCTCCCATCCACGCTCGGGGCGCAGAGTGGGGGCCGCGGATGGGAGCTCCACCTCGGGCGCTGGTACAACGGCAATCGTGCTGACGTTTACGAATTCCGCACGAATACTCGCCTGGGTGGGCCGTTTACTCACGGGTTCGGACTCTCCATCCTCGTCAACGATGCCCTGGGCCGGCGCCGCGCCTTTTACGGCTTGGGTTACGAGATCCAGGCCGGACGAGGGCGGCGCACGCTTGGGCCGTACGCGCTCGCCGGACTCGCACTGGGACTTTCCACCGACACGTCCACTCAGGAGATCGCCGCACAGTGGACCGTGGGAGGCGGGCTCGAATGGCGGCCCCTCTCCTGGTTTGCCCTGGGAAGCGAGTTGCGCTATCGCCTCGAGGATCGGGGCCCGCGAGGATTCTGGAACCCCCGTCATGACGCGCGCGACGGCGTGAGTGCGACGCTCGGCGTGTCCTTGGGGCTGGGGAGGCGGGGCGGGGGAGGAGGAAGGGGTGGGGGTGGCGGAGAGAACGGCGGGCCGCCGGACCTGCCGCCGCCACTGCCGCCCGCGATGATCTCGGGCAACGCAAGCGCAGTAGTGCAGACGGCGCTCGAATCGTTGGGAACGCCATACATCTGGGGCGGTACGGCCGACAACGGATTCGATTGCTCGGGGTTGATTCAATACGCTTATGGCCAGCACGGCATTCGCTTGCCGCGCATGAGCCGCGATCAAGCGCGCGCGGGGGCCGAGGTCCCGCCCGTCATCGACGCCCTCCGTCCGGGTGACATCCTGCTCTTGTCGGCCCGCCCCGGCGCCGGGGTGACGCACGTCGGGATGTACGTAGGCGAGCTCAAGTTCATCCACAGCTCCAACCGGGGTGTGAAGCTGTCGCGCCTGGATCCACAGGATCCGGAAGGCGCATACTGGCTGGATCGGTGGGTGGGCGCGAGGCGGGTGATACCCTGAGAGGTGAAACGTTGCCGGGTGAAGCGTTACCGAAGAGGCGTTCCCGGATGAGGCGTAGCGGGGCAGGGGGCAATGCCCTTCTCGGCAACGCCGTTGCCGTCCTCGGCTTTGTCGGCAACGCCTTTGTCCTATCGTGCGCCCCTCCCACCCGCTACGAGCAGCCCTCCGCCTTGCGAGGGTACGAGATCCTCATCACGCGCCGCGATTCCCTGGGCCAGGGTGTCGCGGAGGAACTCCGGCATCGGGGGTTCACGGTGCGGCGGGAGGTGCGGGGCGGGAGCAGGCCTACCGCCTACCTGCTGACCTTCACTTTCCAGGAGGCGGAGCCGCCGGCTCTGACCTGGCTCCACGTGCGCTTGGCCGACACGCGCACGGGGACGGTCGTGGCCGCCGTTTCGGCGCCCCTCGATTCCCTTGGCGCCACGACCCTGGACCGGGCCCGCGCGATCGTGGACTCGCTCGCGGCCTCCCCCGCTCTCGGACGCCAGACAACGCCCCCTTGACATGCCGCCGCTTCGGGGAGAAATTCCCCGGCGTTGATTAGCACTCTCCAGCCGAGAGTGCTAACGACACTGTTCCACAGGCACTTAGAACCAGGCAACGAGGTGGAGGACTGAGCACTATGGCAACCGCAACGGCTGCGAAGACAAAGCTGAAGATCTTCCCGCTTGCGGATCGGGTGGCCATCCGGCCGATGGAGGAGACGGAGACCATGAAGGGCGGTCTCTACATCCCCGACACGGCCAAGGAAAAGCCGATCCAGGGCGAGGTGATCGCAGTAGGTCCCGGACGTCGGGAGAAGGATGCGCTGGTCCCGATGGAGCTGAAGGTCGGGGACCGGGTGGTGTACGGGAAGTACAGCGGTACCCAGGTGGAGCTCGAGGGTGAAGAGATCATCCTCATCAAGGAAGCGGACGTCATCGCCAAGCTTGGCTGAGGTTTCTTAGGAGGAAACACATGGCTGCGAAGCAACTGGAGTTCAACGTTGAGGCTCGCGCCCGCTTGAAGCGCGGCGTGGATCAGTTGGCCGAGGCGGTGAAGGTTACCCTCGGCCCCAAGGGCCGGAACGTCGTCATCGACAAGAAGTTCGGTAACCCCACGGTCACCAAGGACGGCGTCACCGTCGCCAAGGAGATCGAGCTCGAGGATCCGATCGAGAACATGGGCGCCCAGATGGTGAAGGAAGTGGCGACCAAGACGTCGGATCTCGCGGGCGACGGCACCACCACGGCGACCGTGCTGGCCCAGGCGATATTCCGCGAAGGGCTCAAGTCGGTCACCGCCGGCTCGAATCCGATGTCATTGAAGCGGGGCATCGATCGGGCGGTGGAGGTGGTCGTCGAGGAGCTGAAGAGGATTTCGGTGCCCACCGCCGGCCGAAAGGAGATCGCTCAGGTCGGCGCCATCTCCGCGAACAACGACAAGGAGATCGGCGACCTGATCGCGCAGGCGATGGAGAAGGTCGGCAAGGACGGCGTGATCACGGTCGAGGAGGCGAAGGGCCTCGAGACGACGCTCGAGACGGTCGAGGGGATGCAGTTCGATCGCGGCTACCTGTCGCCCTACTTCATCACCGATCCCGAGAAGATGGAGGCGGTCCTCGAGGACGCCTACATCCTGATCCACGACAAGAAAATCTCGTCCATGAAGGACCTCCTCCCTGTGCTCGAGAAGGTGGCACAGGCCGGCCGGCCGTTGCTCATCGTCGCCGAGGACGCGGAGGGTGAGGCGCTGGCCACCCTGGTGGTCAACAAGCTGCGCGGCACGCTGAAGGTGTGTGCCGTCAAAGCGCCGGGCTTCGGCGACCGCCGCAAGGAGATGCTGACCGACATCGCGGTGCTCACCGGTGCGCCGCAGGTGATCTCGGAGGAGATGGGCCTGAAGCTCGAGAACGCGACGCTCAACGATCTCGGCCAGGCGAAGCGGATCGTGATCGACAAGGACAACACGACGATCGTTGGTGGGAAGGGCAAGCACGTCGAGATCCAGGGCCGCATCGCCCAGATCAAGGCCGCGATCGAGAAGTCCACGTCGGACTACGACAAGGAGAAGCTGCAAGAGCGGCTCGCGAAGCTCGCGGGCGGCGTGGCCGTGATCAACGTCGGGGCGGCGACTGAGACCGAGATGAAGGAGAAGAAGGCACGCGTGGAGGATGCGCTGCATGCCACGCGCGCCGCCGTCGAGGAAGGCATCGTGCCCGGGGGCGGCGTGGCCCTCCTGTGGTGCCAGAAGTCGCTCGAGAAGGTGAAAGGGAGCGATGACGACCAGAAGATCGGCGTCGAGATCGTCCGCCGCTCGCTGGAGGAGCCGATGCGGATGATCGTCCAGAATGCAGGCGCGGAAGCCTCGATCGTGGTCGGGAAGGTGAAGGAGTCGAAGGACAAGAACTTCGGCTACAACGCCCAGACCGACGAGTTCGAGGATCTGGTCGCGGCTGGCGTCATCGACCCGACCAAGGTCACGCGGACCGCGTTGCAGAATGCCGCGTCCATCGCCGCGCTGATGCTCACGACCGAGTGCGTCGTGGTGGAGAAGAAGGAGAAGGAGAAGGCGCCGCCGATGCCCGGTGGCGGCGGCATGGGTGGGATGTACTAACACCTAGACGCACAGACGCGAAGACGGACAGAGGCGCCCCGGGGAGAGTTCCCGGGGCGTTCTCGTTTTGGCGCCATTTTGAGGGTTTTAGGGATTCTCCTGGTGCCCCCACCACTCGGTCAGGTCGAATGTTACAACGACACGTGGTATAGCATCTACATATTACACAACGAAGAGTTGTTGTACTGGCGACGCGCCAGCGCGCTGTGCGACCGTTCGCGCGTATCGCGATACCCCTTTGCCGCCGAGTCGTTGAACAAGCTTTAGCTAACATATTGCAGATAAATAACTTAGCAACGCGGCCTCGCACTTGCTCAGGGGCACGTCGAGTCACACTGGAGGCGTTCGTGCGCAGTTCCTCGAATCCACGGCGGCATCACGTCGCCGGCTTCACCATGCTCGAGCTGCTCATCGTGTTCGTGGTGATGGGGATCATGCTGTCGTTCATGGTCCAGGCCGTCCGGGGCAGCTGGGTGGCGGCGTCGCGCCGCTCCGGCAGCCGCGACGTGGTCTCTTACCTGTTCCGGGGACGCGCGATCGCGATCCAACAGAGCCGGGCGGCGTGGTTGGTCCGCAGCGGCGACGTCCTAAAGATCATGGTCGATTCATCGGGGACGCCGGTGCAGCTCGGCAGTCAAATCGACTTTTTCCAGCGCTACGGCGCGCACCTCACCGCGACGCCGAAGGACACCATACAGTTCGATCCCCGCGGGTTCGCCGTCGGCGTCACGACCGTGCCCAAATTCTTGCTCGCCCTGGGGGGCCTCACCGATACCGTCTGCGTGACGACGCTCGGGAAGATCACCACTCGGAGCTGCCCATGACCTCTCGCGTGTCACTCCCCACGTCCCAGCGCTCGGAGCGGGGCTTCACGATCGTCGAGCTCCTGGTGGCGGTCGTGATCTTCAGCGTCGGCCTGCTCGCCCTGGCGGGGACGAGCTCGGTGATCCTGACGTCGCTGACCAGCACGCAGTCGCGCACGATCGCGACGAACGTGGCCGAATCGCGCTTCGAACGGATCCGGGCCACGGCGTGCGTCTCGCGGGCGGCCGGCACGGCCACCACCCGGGGTATCGCCGAGTCGTGGACCCTCGACCGGCTGGCCCGGGCCGATGACGTGACCGTCGCCGTCACGTTCTTGAGCAACCATCAGTCCCGCACCGAGACGTTCCGGAGCTTTCTGCCATGCTGACCATGCCCACAGCCCCCTCGCGCCGGGCCGGTTTCACGCTCATCGAACTCGTCATCGCCCTGGTGCTGGTGAGCCTGGTGGGGAGCGCCATCGTATCGTTGCTGCTGCGGCAGCAGCGCTTCTACAACAGCACGAACGACCTGATCCAGACACGACAGCAGATCCGCCAGGCGGCGGCGATGCTTCCCTCGGATCTCCGCGGAATTTCGAGCATCAGCGGGGACATCTATTTCATGACCGACTCCGCCCTCGAGTTCCGCTCCGTGTTCGGCAGCTCGGTGGTGTGCGCCAACATCGGTGGCCAGCTCTCGACCGCCCCGCGGGTCTTGGCCAGAGGCTCAAACATGACCACCTGGATCAGGCCGCCGGTGGTTGGTGACTCCATCGCCGTCTACAACGACGGACTGAGCCCCAGCATCGCCGACGATGGCTGGTTACGCTACCGGATCACCGCCATGCCCCCGGTAACCACAAACGCCGCCAACGGCTGCCCGACCACCACCGGGCTGACGCAGGCAGGGGACATCTCGGTGAACAATCCGAGCTACCAGCTCGCCCTCTCGCCCGCGGCCGTCGCCACCATCACCGTGGGCGCGTCGATTCGCTTCTTCCGCCGCGTGCACTACCGCATCTACCAGGAAGCGGACAACCAGTGGTATCTCGGATTTTTCGACTGCCTGTTCGGACGCGTGCCCGTCTGCAACACTACGCAGCCGATCGCCGGCCCGTTCCAACCGTACGCGAACGACGCGACCAGCGGGATGCAGTTCGCCTACTACGACTCCACCGGCGCCGTCACCGCGAACCCCATTCGGGTCGCGCGCATCAGTCTCGTCGTCCGTGGGCAGTCGGCGGGGCTCGTCAATCTGAGCGGGGTAGGTGCCTCCGTCTTCCACGACTCGCTGCGCATCGAGGTCGGGTTGCGCAACCGGAAGTAACCGTCACTCACGAGGTCGGTATGCATAGGTCATCGCTGTCTGAGAAGGGCATGGCCCTGATAATGTCCCTGGGCGCGATCGTGATCATCGGCGTGCTCATGGGGGGCGTCCTGTTCGTGACCACCCAGGACTACCGCATCGGCGGCAACACAGTGCGCTCGACCCGCGCCGCCGCGGCCGCCGAGCTGGGGTTGAACCGCGTCCTGGCGACGTGGAACCTGGCCGATAACGCCCGCCTGCGGACCGGCGACACGCTCAAGAAAGCGTTCACCGCGCCGGGCGGCGCCACCGCCACGGTGATCGTCACGCGACTCCCCGGGGCATTCTTCTGGGCGGTGTCCGAAGGGTACGCCGGCGCCATGGGAAGCCAGGCCTCCGGACGACGCCGCTATGGCACGCTGTTCCGGCTCGACCTGCCGGATATGAACATCTTGGGCGCGATCACGACCCAAGGCAATACTAAGGTCAACGGGAACGTCAGCGTGAATGGCAACGACGCCACCCCCGCTGGGTGGACCGCATGCGGTCCCACTGGCCCGAACGTGGCCGGCGCGGCGATATCCCCGACCACCACGGCCACGGTCACCGGGAGCGTCACCATCAACGGCAACCCGCCGAGCCTCGTGACCCCCGCCGCCGCCGACAGTAATACGTACTTCAACTACGGGAACACGAATTACCAGTTGCTCGCCGCGTCGGCGAACCTGACGTATCCGGCCGGCACACAGCTCACGAACGTCGGGCCCATCGCGGCCGGTGCCGTGTGCCAGGCCAGCCTGAACCCGGCCAACTGGGGAGACCCGAACCGCGCGACCCCGGCGGGGGCGTGCGAGAGCTATTTCCCGACGATTCACGTGCTGGGCGACCTGAAGGTCTCCACCGGGAGCGGTCAGGGCCTGCTGCTGGTCGACGGGAACGTTACGGTGGCCGGCAACTTCGCGTTCACTGGAGTGGTCATTGCGCGAGGGGGGCTCAAGATGTCCGGGACCGGAAACAAGATCACCGGCGCCGTCATGGCCGCGAGCGTCGACGTATCCGACAACGTCACCCTCACCGGGAACACGTCCCTGCAGTACTCATCTTGCGCCGTTATGTCCGCACTCTCGGGGTCGGCTTATCCCAAGCAGGCCATTCAGCGAGCCTGGGTGGATATGTACTGACAACTAGACGCACAGACGCGTACGCACAGGTAGACGCACCGACGCAGCGACGCATAGGTAGGAATCGAGAACGGGGGCCGGGAGAAACTCCCGGCCCCTGATCATTCCATACCTGTTGCGCCCGCGCCTCTGTGTCGCTGGGCTTCTGTGCGTCTGCCCTGGCTTGGTCCTGCTATCTTACCGTCCCATATGCCCGCACCCTCCGGCGAGCGCGCGACCCTATCGCGCGATCTCGCCGATTTCCTGATCGAGCTCTCGATCGCGCTCCATAAACACGCCATGTATCCCGAAGGACACCCGTCGCTCGCTCCGGCGGCGTCCGGCGTAACCCGGCGCGCCGGGTTGCTGCTGGAGGATCGAGCTACGGTCTCGCTCGGCGTGGCCCGCAATCAGCTCGTGATCGAGGGTGTCGCTACCGATCCCAAGCATCCCGTGTTGCGGGAGCTCGCGGGCCGGCTGCATCGGCACCACCTGGGCGCCATCACGTTTCGGCGCGGCGTGGAGCAGGGCGAAGTGGCCGATGCGCTCCGGACGCTCGCCATCGAAGCGGAGCGGACAGGGCAGCCCCTGGGTCTGGGCGATCGAGACCGCTTGGCGGCCTGGCCGCACGTGCAGCTCCACCCGCTCACGTACGAGCGCCTGGAGCTCACGGACCAGGACGGTCCCCCGGCCCGGGAAGGGGATGCGCGCGCGGCCCAGTTGTGGGTGGGCTTGGCGCGGGCGGCGCTGGCCACGGCGCCGGACGACAGCCGGCCCACGCCCACCGAGCCGGCGGTGATCGCGCAGGCCATTAATGAGCATTCGAAGGCCGAAGCCACGGGGTACGATCAGGTGATCGTCGGCTACCTGCTGCAGATCGCCGCCGAGCTCAAGACGGCGGGCAGCGCCGAGGCTGCGGCGCTGCGGCGGCGGACGTCGCGGCTCATTCGGACCCTCAAGCCCGAAACGCTGCAGCGGCTGGTGGCGATGGGGGGCGACTTCGCGCAGCGGCGCCAGTTCGTCTCCGATGCAGCCGATGGCATGGCCGTGGACGCGGTCCTCGATATCCTCAAGGCCGCGGCGGAGTCTTCGCACGAAACCATCTCCCACTCGCTCGTCCGCCTGCTGTCCAAGCTCGCGGCGCACGCCGAGGCGGGGGCCGCACCGGTCCGACCCCAGGCGGACGCGGCCTTGCGGGAGCAGGTCCAGCGGCTGCTGGCCGGGTGGACGCTGGCCGATCCCAATCCCGGGGCGTACGGCGCGGCGCTGCAACGCATGGCGCGGGCCGCGCCGACCGGGGCGCCGCGCCCGGATCACTACGCCACCGAGCCCGATCGTCTCGTGGCGATGGCGCTCGAGGTCGGTACGCTGGGGCCGCGTCTCCCTGCGGCGGTCGGCCGGGTGGTCGCCGAGGGCCGGCTGGCGCAGCTGCTCGATGCCCTCGAGGGCGGGGCGGCGGACACCGCCGCCGCCGCGACGGTCCGGGCTCAGATCGCCACGGCGGCTGCCGTGCAGCAGATCGTCGCCCGCGAGCCGATCGACTTCAAGCTGCTCGAGCGGCTCGTGCCGCTCGTGGGCGCGGCGGCGGCACCACCGCTGCTCGACACCCTCGCGGTGGCAGAGTCGCGCGGGGCGCGGCGCGGGTTGCTCGCGCAGCTGGCGAAGATGGGGGCCGAGATCGGGCCGCACGTGGTCGCGCGGCTCGACGACAGCCGCTGGTACGTGACTCGCAATCTGCTCGCGCTGCTCGAAGAGCTGGGGCCCCCTCCGGCTGGGTTCTCGGCTGCCTCCTACATGCGCCACGCCGACGCGCGGGTGCGCTGGCAGGCGGTCAAGCTGCAGCTGAAGCGCCCCGACGAGCGCGACGAGGCGCTCGTCACCGGCCTGCGCGATCAGGACCCGCGCACGCTGCGCCTCGCTCTGAGCCTCGCGGTCGCGCTCCAGGCCTGCCCGGACGCCGCCGTGCCCTTGTTGGTGAATCGCGCCACGGACCGCACGCTCGCCGGCGACCTGCGCGCGCTCGCCGTGCGTTGCCTGGGGTACACCAGGGCGCCGGCCGCGCTCGAGACGCTGCTGCAGATCACGGCGGGCGGTCGCACCCTGTTCGGCCGCGAAAAGCTGCCTGCCAAATCCCTCGAGCTCCTCGTCGCGCTGGCGGCGCTCGCGACCGGGTGGCGCCGGGATCCGCGGGCGCGCGCCCGCCTCGTCATCGCGGCCTCGTCGGCCGACGGCGAGATCCGCCGCGCCGCGGAGCCGCAGGCGAGCCGGCCGTGAGCAGCCCCGCGGGTTTCCTCAACGCGTTCGCGCACGCGCTCGCGGCGATGACGCTCTATCGGCCGGGCCATCCCGCCCGCGAGCGCGCGATCGACGACGCGTATCGGGAGCTGAGCGACCTGCAAGCGACCGAGCCGCGGCCGCTGTTCACGTTCCTGGGCGATGAGATCGTGTTCGGGCGGCTGCCGCTCCGCGAGCTCAAGGCGTGGGACTGGGGGCAGCGGCTGGCGCTCGCCGGGATCCAGCGCCTGGAGTTCTCCGATCCCGTGAGCCGCGAGGAATTCGAGCAGTTCCTCGACGAGGTGCTCGCCCGGCTCACGCTTTCCGCGATCGACACGACGGAGGCGCGCCAGATGCGCCGCTCCAGCATCCGGTACGGTGCCGTCGGCGTGCGCGGCGGGGACGAGCAGGTCAACAGCGCGATCCCGACCGCGACGATCAGTTATTCGTTGAGCGAGGAAGTGGACACGTTGCGCTGGGTCCAGGAGGAAGTACAGGCTCGGGGGACCCTGCCGCTCACCGAGGCGGAGGCGGTGGTCCGCTCGCTGTCGATCGCCATGCACGGCGGGCGACAGATCGTGATCCCGCTGCTGCAGCTCAAGGAGTTCGATCAGTACACGACGACCCACTCGATGAACGTCGCGGTACTCGCCATGGCCCTCGCGGAATCGCGCGGTCTCTCGCCGCGTGACGTGCGGGCGTTCGGCGTGGCCGGCCTGCTGCACGACATCGGGAAAGTGAAAATCCCGCTCGACGTGCTCACCAAGCCGGGACGGTTCACCGACACGGAGCGGGCCTTGATGAACCGGCACCCCGCCGAGGGGGCACGCATCATCCTGCGCGCCGAGGAGGACCTGGACCTCGCCGCCGTGGTCGCCTACGAGCACCACATCATGTTGAACGGCGACGGCTATCCGACGTTCCAATTCCGCCGCGACTGCCATGAGGGGAGCAAACTGGTCCATGTGTGCGACGTGTACGACGCCCTCCGGACTCATCGACCGTACCGCGAGGCGTGGCCGCAGTCGAAGACCCTGTCCTACATCGAGGATCGGGCCGGCACGGAGTTCGACCCCGAGCTGGCGGGTGCGTTTGTGCGGATGATGCGCCAGTGGGAGCCACAGGTGGCGGTCATGACCGATGAGCGCGCCCCCATCCCCGTGGCGGCAGACGGGCCGCCGACCTGAGGCAGCCCTCCCGGTCCCCCCTTCCGGGATACGTATCTTTGTACAATGGTGCCGCTATTCTCCCGCATCCTCGTCCTGCTGGTCGGGATCGCTCCCGGGCTCTCCGCTCAGACGCTCCACGCGGGCCCGGGTCCGCGCGCCCGTCTCGAAGGAAAATGGCAGGCCAAGACCGAAGACGAGATTCGTAACATCATTGTCCGCAGCGACAGCTCGGCGCAGTTCGGCGATCAGGTGGCGCGGTGGCGGGTGCTGGGCGACAGCTTGTGGCTGACGCTGGGGGACGGCGTCTGGCAGGTCTACGGCTTGAAGCTGGACAGCGACAAGCTCACACTCTCGGGGGGCGACCTGGAGAAAGCGGTGACGCTGCGCCGTGTGGGGCCGGCTCCCGCCCGGGCCGACTCCGTGGCCATCCCACCCCCGCCGCTTCCCACCGAGCGCGCCTGGGACTGACGCGGGCGCTCAAGGCGCTTCGCGGATGTTCGCAACGCGCCAGCCGTTGGTTGTCCGCGTGAAGCGGATCGCCTGGCGCAGGCGCGTCTCCCGCTGCGCGCCGCCGCCGGCCGGCACGTACAGGTAGACGGTCCGCACGGTGGCGTGCGCCGTGTCGCCGCGCGTGCTCAACTGGTCGAGCGTGTATCGGACGGTGAGTCGGGTGTAGCGCTGGAAGAAGCCCTCCCATCCCGCCACATCTTTCTCCGCCATGCCGGGCATCAGCACCTGCAAATTCCCCACCCGCTCACTCGACACCGCGCGCTCGAGATCCTGCAGCAGCACGCCGATCGCCCCGCGGGCCTCAGGAGGCTGGGGTGACGGGGGAGCCACCCCGGCGGCCACGCCGACTTGCTCGGCGTCGAGTGCCGCCAGGCGGGCCACCACGTAGTCCATCGCCCTGTAGAGCGAGTCGGCCCGTGCGAGCGAGGTGGCGGCGCGCCCTGCTTCCGGGCGCGTCGCCAGGGCGTGCACCACGGGCGTTGCGCGTGCGATCGCCAGGTCCGCCTCGCGCCGCAGCGCCGCGCCCTCGGCCTGCGCCTTGGCGTACTGGGGGATCGCGCTGAGGTAGCCGCTGGCCGCCCGCGCGAGGTCGCCGGTGCGGAGCGCGCGCTCGGCGTTCTGTACGACGGTCTCGGCGAGGATCAGCGACGGCACGTTGTTCTTCATCGCCCCGGTGCCCCGCGCCCGCTCGCGCGCCGCCAGCGCCGAGTCGCGCTGCGCGACCAGCGCGAGGTTGAGCGGCGCGGGCACCGGGTACGTCAGCAGCTGGTCCAGCGTGGCGCCGGTGAGCTCGGCGTCGGGGAACGGCGCGGCGTAGGGGGAGGGGGAGCGCGACACGTAGAGCAGCACCAGCGCCGTCACCATCAGCGCCGTCAGCGCCGCCGCCCGCCACTTGATCGGCGCGTGGGTGACCAGACGGAGCACCGCCGAGGGGATCGGCGTCCAGCGCAGGTTCAGCCGCTCGGTGGTGTCGGACGCCCCCGAGAGGGCGGCGCGGATACTGAACAGGGCCGACTGCATCTGGCGCGCGGTCTCGAAGCGCTCCTCCGGCACCTTGTTCATGGCCTTGCCGACGACGCGCTCGAGCGCCGCGGGGATCGACGGCGCCATCGTGCGGAGCGGCTTCGGGTCGGTGGTGAGCACTTGATACAGCACGCCGTGGACCGTTTCCCCTTCGAACGGCTTGTGGTACGCGAGCAGCTCGTACAGCAGGCAGCCGACGGCGAAGATATCGGTGGCCGGGGTGATCGCGCCGTTGGTAATCTGCTCCGGCGCCATGTAGGTCGGCGTGCCGACGATCGCGCCCGAGCCGGTCACGTCGGCGGACTGCAGGCGTGCGATCCCGAAGTCCATGATCTTGACCGAGCCGTCGGAGGCGATCCGCACGTTGGAGGGCTTGACGTCACGGTGGATGACGCCGCGCTCGTGCGCGTAGGACAGGCCCTGCAGCACCTCGATTGCGATGTCGAGCTTGCGCTCGAGCGCAAGCGGCTCGCTCAGCGCGATCAACGAGCTCAGGTCTCGCCCGTCGACCAGCTCCATGGCGATGAACAGCTGCGAGTCCGATTCGCCCAGATCGTAGATCGTGACGATGTTGGGATGTTGCAGGGCGCCGGCGGCGCGCGCTTCCCGCATGAAGCGGTCCTGCGCGTCGGCCGATCGCCCGTCACGCGGGAGCAGCTTGAGGGCGACGAAGCGCCGAATGACGGAGTCGTACGCCTTCCACACGGCGCCCATCGCCCCTTCGCCGATGAGCTCGTGCAGCTCGAACTTACCGACCCGTCGGTATTGCTCTGTTTGTGGCATCGCGCGTCTGTCCACCGGAACTGATCAATGTGCACATTCCCCCTCCGGACAGCAACCGGCTGAGCACGAAAGTCAGCGCGTGGCCCAGTCGTATATCCGCCCCAGCAGGGCCCGGGTGGCGTCGTCCACCACGACGTCGCGTCGCGGGAGCACGCGCTCGGCGATCTTGAGGAACCCGTCCTTGCTCATGCGGTGGTCGCTCGCGCCGCCCCAGGCGAAGGGCGGGACGTATTTCGGCGGTCGTACGTCCTCGAACACGTTCGCGCCGGTGCCGATCACGGTCCCCGTGCTGAGCAGCGTGCCGATCGCCGTCTTGGCATGGTCGCCGATCAGACTCCCCAGGAACTGCAAACCGGTCTCGAGTCGCGTTCCCGCGAGCTCGAGTCGCACCCGACCGTACGTGTTCTTCAGGTTCGACGTGATCGTCCCCGCGCCGAGGTTGGCCCAGCGGCCGATCACACAATGGCCGACGAAGCCGTCGTGCGCCTTGTTCGCGTATCCCAGGAACACGCAGCTCGAGAGCTCACCGCGCGCGTTCGAGCGCGGGCCGATCGCCGAAGTGCGCACGGGGCCGCCCAGCACACGCGCGTTCGCGCCGATCCACAGCGGTCCCTCGAGCCGGCTCCCGGCGCGAACCTCGGCGCCGCTTTCGAGCACCACCGGCCCGCTCCGTACATCGAAGACGACGCCGGGTTCCACGGCGGCATCGCGCAGAGCGATCGCGGCCGGATCGCCGAGCACGATGCTTCCGGCGGGGATGGGGTCGCTGTCGCCGAGCAGGCCGTGCAGGTCGTCGGGGAGCAGCCGCTCGAGGGCGGGGACCAGGTCGTAGGCGCCGTGAAGCACGACGCCCGGCACCTCGATCGCGGCGGCGTGCGGCTGCGGACCGTCCCACGTAGCTCCCCGTCCGACGCCCCATCCCACCGTGACGCCGCCGCTCGTGAGGCGGAA
The DNA here is from genome assembly GCA_035601435.1 of Gemmatimonadales bacterium. GTDB lineage: Bacteria > Gemmatimonadota > Gemmatimonadetes > Gemmatimonadales > GWC2-71-9 > AG41. Next base: position 15,041 of record DATNOH010000026.1, read on the forward strand.
GGCGCCGTCCGGGAGCGCGGGAGCGAGCCCGCGCGGCGCGAAGGTCGATGATCCAATCACGGCCGGCCCGGGGACGGGGCGACGGGGGACGACCGTCGGGACACCGGCCTCGGGGAAACCGGCCAGATGGGGCAGGGCAAAGATGGCGGCGGTCTCGGCGCCGACGAACGTCTCCCACCGTTCGCGGATCAGATGCGCACCCGCCCGCAGCTCGCACAACGGGCGCGCGCCCGCGAACGGCGCCCACGCCGGCGCGGGATCCGGATCGAGCAGGTAGAGGGCGTGGGTCACAGCCGCTGCACCAGCTCCTTCAGGCGGTCGGCGCGGCCGGTCGGCATCACCAGCGTGTGGCCGTTCGCCCGCACGACCACCATGTCTTCCACTCCGACGACGGCGACGTGATCGTTTTCGGACCAGATCACCGAACGTCGCACGTCATCTGCCACGGTCGCCTTCCCGACGACCACGTTGCCGCGCGCGTCGGGTTTGCGGATGCGCAGCAGCGCTTCCCAGGATCCGATGTCGTCCCAGCCGAAGGTCCCCGCCACCACCGCGAGCCGCTTGGTGCGCTCCAGCACCGCCACATCCACCGCGACCGGCCGGATCGCGGCGAAGAAGCCCGCGACGTCTCCTCCATTGAGGGCGTGCCAGCCAGGCTTGAGCTCCCGCGCGTAGGCGCCGGCTTCGCCCAGGAAGCGCGCCACACCCCACGCAAACATCCCGGTGTTCCAGAGGGCGCCCCGGCGGCGCAGCAGGGCAGCGCGGGCGGCCGATGGCTTCTCGATGAAGCGCCGCACCGCGCGCGCGCCCCCTAGCGGCTTGGCGGGCATGATGTACCCGTAGGCGGTTTCGTTGCGCGTCGGCTTCACGCCGACCGTAACGAGCACGTCGTACTCGGCGGCCACGCCGAGTGCCTGCCGCCCGGCCGCGCGGAAGGCGCGATCATCGCTCACGGCCCAGTCGGCGTGCAACGACAGCATCTGGGCCCCCGGGTCCCGTTGCGAGATCCAATGCGCCGCCCAAGTAAGCGCCGGCGCGGTGGAGGCCGCGCGGGGCTCGGCGAAGATCTGCGCTCGCGGGAGTTGCGGCGCCAGGCGGGCCACCTGGTCGACCAAGGACGGCCCGGTAAGGATCAGGATCCGCTCGGGAGGGACCATCCCGTCGAGCCGCTCCACCGCTTGGAGCAGGAGCGGGCGGTCGCCGGCGAGCGGCAACAGCTGCTTGGGCCGCTCGGGGGTCGAGAGCGGCCAGAATCGCGTCCCGGCCCCGCCGGCCAGGATGGCGGCCCAGACGCTCATCGCGGGTCTTGGGGAACCGACGGAGGAGGTGCGTCGCCCAACAGCGCGGCGATACGCGCCGTGAGCTTGCTCGGGCTGAACGGCTTGGTGAGCAACCCGGCACCCAGGCTCTCCGCCTCTTCCAGGATGCGGTCTTCACCTTCGGCGGTCAGGACGATGACGGGAAACGCGCGAGTGGCGGCGGCGGCACGGAGCTCGCGCAGCAGGTCGAGCCCGGAACCGTCAGGCAAATGGAGATCGAGCAGCATGGCGTCGAGGGGCGGGGCGCCGCCCCGCAGCGTGTGGCGCGCCTCGGCGAGCGTCCGGGCGAGGCTTACCGCATAGCCAAGGCGCTCCAGGTGCGGGCGCAGCAGCAACCCGATATGCGGCTCGTCGTCGACGACGAGGAGATGCCGCCGGACCGGCGACAAGGCGGGCGACCCCGGCTCAGAGCAGCCCGGCGATCGCCGAGCGGTGGCGCCGCAGGTCGTAGAGCAGGGCGCCCACGTTGGTGGACGGCCGCACCAGGACGACGAGCAAAGCGTCGGCGTTGAGTACGGAGACCACGGCGAGGCCGGACCCGAATTCGAGCACGCCGGTGCCGAATTCCCCGCGCCCTCCCGCTTGGCCCAGCTGCGTCAACCCGTTGATCACCGATGGCAGCAGGGCGGCCAGGTTCTCGGCGTCGAGGCCGTCGGCCGCGCGGGCGTCGATCGGCAACCCGTCACGCCCCA
>DATNOH010000027.1:0-8494 GCA_035601435.1 Gemmatimonadales bacterium
GGGGTGACGATCCACGTCGCCTCGATCCTCGGGAGCTGGGGCCGGACATCGCCGATCTACTTCCCGTCGCCTCAGGACGTGGAAGCCGGTAACACCGCGCTTCTTGCACTGCAGCGGGACCATCCCGATCTGATCCGTGGCTATGTCACCGTGAACCCCAACTACACCTCCCACGCGCGGGCGGAGATCGCCCGCTGCCTGAGCGCCGGGATGGTGGGGATCAAGCTCGCCGCTAGCCGCCGCGCGACCGACCCTCTGCTCGATCCGATTTGCGAGCTGGCGAGGGAGCGCGGAGTGCCGGTGCTGCACCACGTCTGGCAGCACCGCAGACGCGACTGGCCGGGGCAGGAAGCGTCGGACGGATCGGAGCTCGCCACCTTGGCCGCGCGACACCCTCACGTGCGATTCATCCTGGCGCACATCGGCGGCGGCGGCGACTGGGAACACTCCCTCGCCGCCCTGCGCGCCACTCCCAACGTGTACGTGGACTTGTCGGGGAGCGGTGTGGACGGCGGCATGCTCGAAGCGTGCCTCGCGGCCGCCGGCGTGGAACGCCTGCTTTGGGGAACCGATCTCACCATGGACACCGGCTGGGCCAAGCTGCGCTGTCTGGAGCGCCTGCTGCCGCCGAGTGACCTGGAGCTCGTGCAGTGGAGGAATGCGGCGCGCATCTTCCCGCGCGGCGCGTTCCCGGCCGACTGATGCGGATCGACGTCAACGCTTTCCTCGGCGCCTACCCGTATCGGCGGGTGCCCGGTACGTCGCCCGACGGGCTGTTGCGGGCGATGGCGCGCGCCGGGATCGACGAAGCATGGGTGAGCCATTTGCCCAGCCTGTTCTGGCGCCAGCCGATGGAGGGGAACTCCTGGCTGTACGAAACCGTGGCGCGCGACCCGCGGCTCAAGCCCGTGCCCGCGCTGCATCCGGGCCTCCCGGGCTGGGAGACGGCGGTGGGCGAGGCGGCCGACCGCGGCGCCCCAGCGGGGCGGTGCGATCCCCTGTGCTACGGGCTCGACCCGGCTGGGCCCGAGATGCGGGTGCTGGCGGCGGCGTGCGGTGCCGCCACGCTTCCGTTGATGATGGCGGTGCGCCTCGAAGACGCGCGCCAGCGTCACCCCAACGACCACGCGGCGGAGCTTCCGGCTGCGGCGGTACGGACACTGATTCGCAGCGACGAGGATGTGCGGCTGCTGATCACGCACGCCGATCGGGGGTTCATCGAAGAGGTCCATTTCGGATCGACCCCCGACGAGGCGGCGCGGCTCTGGTGGGACGTGAGCTGGATTTGGGGTCCTCCGGAAGATCATCTCGAGACGCTGCTCGGCACGGTCGGGCTCGACCGGTTCGTGTTCGGCACCGGACAGCCGCTGCGGATTCCAGAGGCCAGCGTCGCGAAGCTCGACCTGCTCGAGTTGGCGCCAGTACGGCGCGCGGCCATCGACTCGGAAAACGCCCGCGGGGGACTGCTCCACTGAGCGGCACGTTGGAATGGGGCCTGATCCCCGCCGTACCGGTCCCGTTCCGGGGCCGAGAGCTCGCGGAGGACGCGCTGCGCGCGTACGCGGCGTGGATGGCGGAGCACCAGGTCGCCGGCGTGGCGGTCTGGGCGCACACCGGACGCGGGCCGCACCTGTCGCCCGACCAGCGGCGCCGAGTGCTCGCGGCCTGGCGGACCGCGCTGCCCATGAGCCAGATCGTCGCCGGGGCGACGAGCGTCGAGATGGCGGCTGAGGCGAAGGCCGGCGGCGCGAACGCGCTGCTCGCCTTTCCGCAGGCGGCCGATCCGGTCGGGTACCACCGGGCGCTGGGCCGCGAGCTCCCGGTTATCGCGTTCTATCTCTACGAGGCTGGCGGTGGCGTCGCGTACGACAACCCGACCCTGCACGCCATCCTCGCGCTGCCCAACGTGATGGGGATCAAGGTGGCCACGCTCGACTCGGTGGTCACGTTTCAGCGGATCGCCGACCTGATGCGCGATCACCCGGATAAGCTGCTGATCACGGGTGAGGACCGGTTCTTGGGCTACTCGCTCACCATGGGTGCGCGGGCGGCGTTGATCGGCGTGGGGGCGGCGCTCACCGACCTCCACGTTGCGCTAATGGAGTCGTTCCGCTCGGGCGATTTCGGGAAATTCGTGCGTCTCTCCGGCGTGTGCGATCGCTTCGCGAGCGCGACCTTCGTTTCCCCCATAGAAGGCTACGTGCGCCGCATGCTGTGGGCGCTCGCGGCCGATGGCGTGATCCCGGACGACGCGTGCGACGATCCCTGGGGGCCGAGCCTGCCGCCCTCCGAGCGGGATGCGGTACGCGCCGCGGTGCGCGAGGCGCGCGCCCGACGCCTGACCCCCCCGTGAGGCGCATCCCACGGCGGTCGTTCCTCGAGTCCTGCGCCGCCGCGAGGACGGCGCTCGGCGCATCTCCCTTTTTCAAGGGCTGGAGTCCGATGAGCAAGCAACGGCACGTGGTGGTGGTCGGCGCAGGCGCGTTCGGCGGCTGGACCGCGCTCCACCTCCGGCGGCGCGGCGCCCGCGTCACGCTGGTGGATGCCTGGGGGCCCGGCAACTCGCGCGCCAGCTCGGGCGGTGAGACCCGCGTCATCCGCGCGACGTACGGTCCCCGCGGGATCTACACGCACCTGACCGCTCGCGCGCTCCAGCTGTGGAAGGAGAACGAGCGCCGCTGGCAACGCAAGCTGTACCATCCCATCGGCGTGTTGTGGCTGGTGGAGAATGACGAGACGTACGAAAAGGCGGCGTTACCGGTGCTCAAGGAAGCGGGCCTGGCGTTCGAGGAGCTGTCGGGCGCGCAGACGGCGCGCCGCTACCCGCAGATCAACTGCGAGCAAGTGCGCTGGGCCATCTTCGAGCAAGATGCGGGCTACCTCACCGCGCGCCGGGCCTGCGCTGCCGTGCTCGAAGGCTTTCTCGCCGAGGGCGGTGAGTACCGCCAGCTCGCGGTCGAGGCCGGTCCGCAGCCCAGCGGAGGCGAGCTGCGGGGCATCAAACTGTCTGACGGCAGCACCGTCGCGGCCGACGCGTTCGTGTTCGCGTGCGGTCCGTGGCTGGGGCAGCTGTTTCCGGACGTCATTGGTGATCGGGTCCGTGCTACGCGTCAGGAGGTCTTCTTTTTCGGCACGCCCCCGGGGGACGTGCGGTTCACCGAGCAGGCGCTGCCGGTCTGGGCGGATCACGGGAGAGGTTTCATCTACGGGATTCCAGGCAACGAGTGGCGCGGGTTCAAGGTCGCCGACGACACTCGAGGGCCACCGTTCGATCCCACCTCGGGCGAGCGCGTGCCCACACCGGAGGTGCTGAAGGCGGCGCGGGAGTATCTCGCGTTTCGGTTCCCGGGCCTGAAGGGCGCTCCGCTCGTGGAGGCCCGCGTGTGCCAGTACGAGAACTCGCCCGACGAGCACTTCATCATCGATCGGCACCCCGCGGCGGCGAATGTCTGGCTCGCGGGCGGCGGCTCGGGTCATGGCTTCAAGCACGGGCCCGCCGTCGGCGAACTGGTCGCCAAACTGGTGCTGACCGGGGAAGCGGCGCCGCCAGAGTTCCGGCTGTCCCGCTTTGAGCCCGGGGCACGGCCCGGGGGTTAGTCCACCCGCCTGTGCACGCGCAGCTCGAGCGGGACTTCGATCGGTTCAAGCGGGAGCTGCCGCGCGACTTCCCGGCGCACGTGCGCGAAACGTATGGGATCGATCTCACCGCCCGTTATCTGGGCGAGCGCGTTCCCCATCCCATCGGCAAGGGCTCGGGCCAGCTGTCACTTAACCCCGCGCAGCTCGAGGACGACGCCGCGGCTGGGCTCGCGTTCTCCGTGCTCAAGACGGTAATCGCCGAGGACGAGACCGGCGCGCGGACCATGGCGGCGTGGGCGATCCACGAGACCAAGATGAAAGTCGAGCGCACCGCGGGGACGGGCCGCGCCGGCTGGACGGTCACGTGGAAGGGGCGGGGCTGGGATGGCTCGTTCGGGGACTACCTCGGGCTGGTGCGCGCCGGACGGGACCTCACCCGAGCCGGCCGGCTGCTGGTGGTACCATCGGTGAAATACCACCTCCCGCGACTCGCGGAGCCGTTCCGCGAAAACGAGTACCGCCATACCACCGCGCAGCTGGCGGGCGCTTGGCGCGAGCCGCCGCTGCTCCTGGAGAAAGACTTCTCACCCACGCTGGCGGGCGACACGCTCGGGGACGATCGCGCACAGATCCTCCGGTGGCTGCGCGAGGTGCCCGGGCGCATCCGTGCCGCAGCGCCGATCCCGGTGCGGGTCGCGGTGAAGCTCATGAACGCGCGCTTCGACGACGCCTTCCAGATCGAAATGATGAACGCCTCCGCCGAGGCGGACGCGCTGGTCTGCTTCAACCGGCTGTTCGATGCGGCGCGAGGTGTCGCGTACGGAGGCTGGGACTTGAGCGATCGGAACATGAGAGTGCTGGACACTCACCTGACCCCGGGAACCCCGGGCTTGCGCCCGGGGTCAGTGGAAATACTGACCCCGCACGCAAGTGCGGGGATCCCGGCACTCACGGGCACCGGCAACATCACGTCCGGCCGCATGATCCTCGACTATGCCCGTCGCGGTTGCGAGAGCGTACAGTTGCACACCTTCTTCCAGCTACCCCTCTCGGAATACCCCGCGACCCACGGCTCCCGTCCCCAGCGGGCACTCCACGCGCTCGTGTTTCATCCGCAGGACGGTCTGATCGCGGGGATGCTGGAGCTCGAGTCGCGCGGGCAGCTCGAGCGGAAGCGCGGCGAGCTGGGTTTCCTCGATCTGCCGGCCTATGCGCATCGCACGCATTGAGCTGTACGCGCTGGAGCTGGCGTTCGCGGAGCCGTTCATCATCTCCGGCGGCCGGATCGACGCGCGTCGATCGGTGGTCGTCGTGCTGCACGACGACGCGGGCCACGTGGGCTACGGCGAAGCGGCCCCGGACGAGCTGCCGTTCTACTCCGAGGAAACGCTCGGCAGCGCTCGCGATCTCATCACCCGGGTCCTCGCGCCGCGGGTCGCCGGCCGGGAGTTCGACTCCCCCGAGGCGGTGGACGCCGCCCTGCGGGACAACGTGCGCGGCAATCCGTTCGCGCGGGCGGGGATCGAGACTGCGGCGTGGGACCTCGAGGCGCATCGCCGCGGCACGGGATTGCCGCAGCTCGTTGCCGAACGGCTCGACGTCGCGCCGGCGGCGAGCTTCCCCTGCGGCGTGGCGCTCGGCATTCCGGAAGATCGCCGCGCCGAGACGCTCACTCGCCGGGTGTACGAAGCGCTGCAGCACGGCTACCGACGCGTGAAGATCAAAGTCGCGCCGGGGTGGGATGACGTCGCGGTACGGGCGGCCCGCGCCGGGATGGCCGGGACCGACGTGCCGCTGACGGTGGATGCGAACGGCGCGTACGCCTGGCCCGAGCACGAGCCTGCGCTACGCGGGCTGGACGATGCCGGCTTGCTTTACATCGAGCAGCCGCTCGCGCCCGACGAGTTGGTGGGGCACGCGCGCCTCGCGCACGCGCTTCACACGCCGCTATGCCTCGATGAAACACTGCGCGATGCGGGAACCGCGCGGCAGATCTTGGCGCTCGACGGCCCGATGGTCTGGAACCTCAAGGTGCATCGGGTCGGCGGGCTCACGGAAGCGTGCCGCATCTTTCGGGTCGCGGCGGAATGCGGTGCGCGCCTCTGGGCAGGCACCATGCCCGAGTCGGGCATCGGTACGCAGGCGGACATCGCGGTCGCGGCGCTCGAGGCGTGCGCCTACCCGTCGGACGTGGAGCCCAGCGCGCGCTGGTTCGGGCGCGGCGCCGACGTGATCAAGTTGAGCATGAGCCGGGATGGCCGGATGGCGGTGCCGGGTGTGTCCATCGCCCGGCTGCTCGACGCCGGGCGTTTCCGTTCGGTGACCCGCCGTTTACAATAGGGACTTATGATTCCCATCGATCACCAGCCGCGCGGCTACTGGGCGACCAATCTCTACGCCAGCCCGCGCAAGCGTCCCAAGTCTGACGCGCCAATCAAGGATCTGCCGCCGCGCGCCGCGCGGCGGTTCAAGCGGGCGCGCGAGGGCATCCGAGCGCTCCGGCACGTTACCGAGCAGGTGGTGTTCATGGGCACCGCCTGGAAATGGGTGTGGATGTACGAGGTCGGAGGGCGCAAGCTCGGCTACCTCCATCCCATGGAGACTGGGCTCTCGGGGACGTTCATTGTCACCGAAAGCGAGGAGCGCGAGCTCGCGGTGACCGACGGTCTCCCGCGCCCGTCGCGCCAGGCCATCCGCGACGGCCGGATGGCGAGCGGCGTGCGCTGGTGCTGGATGGAGTTCCCCGATCTGGACGCCGTCGACGCCTTCGTCCAGATCATTCAGCTGAAGCATCAGCTGCTGGCGCGACCGGAATGACCGGCTGAGCGGGCCTTGTGTACGCTTCCGCGCTGGCGCTACATTCCGGCGCCCGCGAACCGTTTGACAACACAGACCGATACCATTCGCCATCGAGTGCTCTGGATGACGAAGAGGAGTGGGAGGGTCGGGGCCGGGGTCGCGATCGCGCTGTCGATCGGCTTTCCGGCCGCGGCACAAACCGGTCAGTCTGCGTCTGGCTACAAGGCTCCCGTCATCAGCGACACGGGGCGGTTGAAGGGTCCCCGCCAGCCCATCTTCTTTCGTCACGACATTCACGCCGGTCAGGATCAGATCCCCTGCCTGTACTGCCACAGCACGGTGACCATCTCGAGCGAACCGGGGATCCCCGCGGTGCAGACCTGCTTCGGCTGTCATCAGATCATCGGTGGCTCGACCGACTCTCATAAGGCGGAAATCACCAAGGTGCGCCAGGCGTGGGCCACCAAGCAGCCGCCCGTGTGGACGCGCGTGCACGCACTCCCGGGCTTCGTACGCTTTCCGCACCAGCGGCACATCAAGGTCTTGGGCACCGAGAGCTGCAGCACCTGCCACGGTGACGTGCGCACCATGCCGCAGGTGTACCAGGTTTCCACGCTGACGATGGGCTGGTGCGTCAACTGCCACGTGCAGCGCAGCGTCTCGCGCGACTGCACGCTGTGTCACTACTGAGGCGCGACCGATGGACCGCAGACGGTTTCTGACAGTCCTGAGCGCGACCGGCGGCGCCGCCGCCGCGGCGTCGGCGTGCGACATTCACGCCGAGCCCACCGAGCACCTCGTTCCCTACACTGTCCCGCCCGAGAATCAGGTCCCCGGGATCGCCACGTACTACGCGACCACGTGTCGCGAATGTGCGGCGGGCTGCGGGTTGCACGCCAAGGTGCGCGAAGGCCGGGTGGTGAAGCTCGAGGGCAACCCGGAGTCGCCGATCAACCAGGGGCGGCTCTGCTCGCGGGGCCAGGCCGGCGTCCAGGGACTCTACAATCCCGACCGCATCACCGATCCCATGGCTCGCGGGCCGAGCGGGGAGTGGCAGAAGCTCTCCTGGGAGGACGCGATCGCCCGGTTGCAGTCGAAGGTGAAGGAGGCGCGGGGCAAGGGAATCGTCTTCGTGACGGGGCTCGAGAGCGGGTCGTTCGGCGAGTTGGTGGACTCCTGGATGAAAGAGCTCGGCGGCCGCCACGTCACGTATGAGCCGTTCGCGTTCGAGGCGCTGCGCGAGGGCAACCGCCTGACGTTCGGCACGCCGGCCATCCCCTGGTACGACTTCGCCAACGCGCGCTACATCGTGTCCTTCGGCGCCGATTTCATGGAGACCTGGCTCTCGCCGGTCGGCTACCAGAATGGGTTCACCCGCGCGCACGCGTTCGAGAGTGGACGCGACGGCTCGATGGCCAAGTTCGTCTCGGTCGCGCCGCGCCTGTCGCTCACCGGGATGAGCGCGGACGAGTGGATCGCGGCCAAACCGGGGACCGAGTTCATGCTGGCCCTGGCAATGGCCCAGGTCATCCTGGCCGAGCGGCTCGCGCCCTCGCCGGCCGACGCGCGCGGGCTGGAGCGGCTGCTGCCGGCGCCCCAGCAGGCGGCGACGTTCGTCGGCATGGAGGCGCGCGATATCCGCCGGCTGTCCCGTGAGTTCGCCGCATCGAAGGGCGGGCTGGCCGTAGCCGGCGGCGTGTCGACGCACTATGGGAACGGTGCCCACCTGCTCGTCGCGTCGGTGAACCTCCTGAATTATGTCGCGGGGCAGGTAGGGAAGACCGTCAAGTTCGGACCCAACCACGCCTTGCAGTCGGCCGGATCGTTCGAGCAGTTGACCGACCTGGTGGTAGACATGAGCGCGGGCAAGGTCGGGCTGCTGTTCGTGCACGGTGCGAATCCGGCGCATTCGCTGCCGGCTGCGTTCTCCCAGGCGCTCGGCAAGGTCGCCTACCGGGTGAGCTTCTCGTCCTACCTGGACGAGACGGCCGCGGCGTCGGACCTGATCCTGCCGGACCTGCATCCGCTGGAGCAGTGGAACGATGCGCGGCCGCGCGCCGGCGTGTACGCCCTGCAACAGCCCGTCATGCAGCCTGTATTCCCGAACACCCGCCAC
>DATNOH010000028.1:0-3486 GCA_035601435.1 Gemmatimonadales bacterium
CTCTTTCGCGGGGGCCACGATGTAGCTCGAGTCGCCCTCGCTCACTGTGAATGGCGCCGGGACCGTCAGCATCAGAGGCTCGCCGCTCGTTTCCGTGGGGCCGGCCTGCTCCAGCGCTTCGAAGTAAGGCTGGACGCTGCCGTCCAGAATCGGCGGCTCGGGGCCGGAAAGCTCGACGGTGAGGTCGTCGATCTCGTGGGCCGCCACGGCGGCGAGCAGGTGCTCCACGGTGTGGATCGTGGACTCGCCCTTGCCGATGGCCGTGCGGCGTTCGACGGCCTCGACCTCTGACAGGAGGGCCGGGATCTGCGGCTTGCCGGCGAGGTCGACGCGGCGGAACACGATCCCCTGCCCCGCCGGCGCGGGCACGAAGGCCGCCTCGGTGCGGGCTCCCGTGTGGAGGCCCGTGCCCGAGACGGCCGTCTTCTTCCGGATGCCGCGTCTAGGGCTGGGACTCATCGGTCCGCCGCACGAGCGCCTCGAGATCGTCCACGATATGCGCGAGCCGGTACAGCGCGCCCTGGGCCCGCAGAAATTCGCGATGGTTGCGCGCCGGGTAGCCCGACACCGTGGCCCCCGGCTCGATGTCCCCGATCACGCCCCCTTGCACCGTCACGCGGGCGCCGCGCCCGATCGTCACGTGGTCGGCCAGTCCCGCCTGGCCGGCCAGGAAGACGTCATCCTCGACGTGCGTGCTGCCCGCGATCCCCGCTTGGCCCGCGATGAGGCAGCGCGCGCCGATCCGACAGTTGTGCCCGATCTGGACGAGGTTGTCGATCTTGGTGCCCGGGCCCACCACCGTGTCGTCCACGCTGCCGCGGTCGATCGTCGTGTTGGCCCCGATCTCCACGTCGTCCCCGATGATGCAGCGACCCACTTGCGGCATCTTGCGCGGCATCTCCCCGTTCTTCCCCGGGATGTAGCCGAAGCCATCGGCGCCCAGCCGGACGCCAGCGTGCAGGATCACGCGGTTTCCCACGACGGTGCCGCTGTAGCACACGACGTGCGGCAGCAGCTGCACGTCGTCGCCCAGCACCACTCCGTCGCCCAGCACGGCGGCCGCGCCGATGCGCACGTTCTTGCCGAGCCGCACGCCGCGGCCCAGCACCACATAGGGGCCGATCGCCACCGGCTCCTGCCAGACGACGCCTTCGCCGATGACGGCCGTCCGGTGGATCCCGGGCTCCCAGGCAGGCTCGGGGTAGAGGACCGGGATGACCGCGAGCAGCGCCACGTGCGGGTCGCGCACGACGATGCGGCACGCGGGCCCCCCACCGCTCGCGGCATCCTCCGGCACCAGGTCGGGCTTGCAGAGCACGATCGCCGCGCTAGACTGTTGAAAATACTGGAGATAGCGCTTCGCGGCAAGAAATGAGAGGTCGTCCGGGCCGGCACGATCGAGCGGCGCGACCCCGGAAACGGTCACGTCGGGGGCGCCCACCAGCCGGCCGTTCGTGAGAGTGGCGATCTCGCGCGCGCTGATGCGCCGCGCGGCGTCCCCCTGCCGCCCGCCGGCCCCCCCCCCGCCGCCCGCTGTGTCTTCCGACGCCGGCCGGCCGCGCACGGGCTGGCGGCCCTACTTCGCCTGCTTCAGCCGCTCGATCACCTTGGGGGTGATATCGAGGCTCGGGTCGGCGGCGACGATGTTACTGGTAGGCGAGTCCGCGTCGAAGATCAGCGCGTAGTTGCCTTCGGCGCGCAGCCCCTGGATCACGGCGTTGACGCGCGCCTGGATGGGCTGGATCAGCTCCCGCTGGCGCTGCTGGCTCTTGTCCTGGAGCTCGGTGGACCGTTGCTCCAGCCGCTGTTGCAGCGTCTGCAGCTCCTTCTGCTTCGTCGCCTTGGCGCTGGAGGAGAGCGCAATGGACTGCTTCTCGAACGTCTGCACGGCCGAGTCGAATTGCGCCCGCAGCTTCTGAGCCTCGTCTTGAAAGCCCTGATACTCTTTCTTGAACGTGGACTCGGCCGCGGCGTAGCCCGGCGTCTGCTCGAGAATCTGCTGCGAGCTGATGAACGCGATCTTGAGCCCCGGCTGCGCCTGCGCCCGCGCCTGGGTGGCGGCCGGAGACGCCGCGAGCAGCCCAATCCACGCCCACACTATCACCACACGCCTCATAACGATCTCCCCTAGAAAAAAAGCCGATCCAAGCGCCGCGCCGTCGCGCGGGCGCTCCGATCAGAAGAAGTTGCCCAGCTTGAAATGCAGCTTGAAGGCGGGCGCGGGCCGCCCGAACTCATCGGTGCGGTCGAACCCATAGGCCCAATCGATGCCGATCGGGCCGAGCGGTGAGATGATGCTCACTCCCAGCCCCGCGCCGCGGAATAGCCGGGTCGGATCGAACTCGCCGGCATTCGCCCACACGTTACCGGCGTCGAAGAACGCCGATATGTAGAACATCTGCGACAGCCGCGCCCCCACCTCGCCCGTCATCACCAGGTACGCCTTGCCGAACGACGCCGCGGTCGCCTGTCCGTTGACGGCGTTCGGGTCATAGCCGCGCGGCGTGATCGCGAACTCGTCGTAGCCGCGCAGGGGAATGCCGTACTGCACGCCGCCCATCGTGAAGAGCTGGTCGAAGAAGGGGGAGTTCCCGAACACCAATCCGGAGCGCGTCGAGAGCCCCATCACGAATCGAACGGGCGACGTGCTGGCCGCGCCGCCCAGCTGCCCGAGCGGGGCGTACCAGCGACCCTCGAGGTCCAACCGCTGGAAGTTGCCCGACCCGCCCAGCGGACCGCCCGATTGCGAGATCCCGATCGAGTGCATGGTGCCGCCGGTCGGGAAGGGGAGGTCGATGCGCGTGTCCCGCAACAGCGATACGCCGAACGTCGAGCGGATGCAGTTGTTGCAGCGCAGCGCGGCGAGTCCCGTGCTCGAACCGGTGAAGCTCTGGTCGTCGATGCCGTACGAGACGAACAGCCGCGTGTAGCGATCGCTGAAGACCGGGAAGCCGAACTGGAGGCTCGCGCCCCGGCGGCGCAGCGTCCCGAGGTCGGCGATGGTGTAGCGCAGCCGGGTATTGTGGACGTCGAGGGTCCCCGAGATGCGGGACTCCCGAATCGCGGGATCGGTGTAGCTGACGGCGAAGTCGCTGATGTTCTTGCCGAACTGCCACTGGAAGTGGCCCTTCTTCCCCTGACCGAACAGGTTTGGCTCGTCCAGCCCGAGAAACCCTCCCACGCCCGTGCCCTGCCCGACCGACGCGCCGAAATTGATGTTGCCCGTGTGTTTCTCGGTCACCCGGAAGATCACATCCACGTCGCCCTGGTCGTTGGCGGGGCGCGTGTCGGGGAACGGCAGCGGCTGCTGGAAGAAGCCGAGGTTCGAGATGTTCTGGTACGACCGGATCAGCGCATCCTGGCGGAACACATCGCCCGGGAGCAGGATGATCGCCTCGCGGATCACCCGCTCGTGCGTGACGTCGTTCCCCGAGATCTCGATCTTGTTGACGATGGCGGGCTGCCCCTCGTTGATCGCCCAGCGCA
>DATNOH010000029.1:0-8843 GCA_035601435.1 Gemmatimonadales bacterium
CAGCTGGCGGATCTGGCCGAGAAGTACATGAAGAAGGGGGACCGGATTTACGTCGAAGGGCGCGTCGAGTACCGGACCTGGGAAGATCGGGAGAAGCAGACCCGGTACACCACCGAGATCATCGCGCGGGAAGTGATCCTCTTGTCGTCTCGGGGAGGCGGCGAAGGGTCCGGCGAGTTCGCGCGGGCCAAGGCCGCCGCCAAGGTGGCGCCCGAGGGTGGGGGCAAGGCGGAATCGCTCGACGCGTTCCCGGAGGCCCTGGATGAGGAGGACGACGATCTGCCGTTCTGAACGAGCAGCCCTGCTCGCCCTTGTAGCAGGGCTGCTCGCGGGGCTGGCGCCCGCGGTCAAGGCGCAGGACACGACGCAGGCTCGACCGGATACCTCGACGCCGCCGCAGGACACGTCTCAAGCGGCGCCGGCCCCGCTGGGCCAGTTGCCCGCCACCCACGTCGTGGCGACGGGCGAGACCCTCTGGTCCATCGCCCAGCTGTACTACAGCGACCCGCTCCTCTGGCCCGAGGTCTACCGGCTCAACACCTCGCAGATCGACGATCCCCACTGGATCTATCCAGGGCAGCAGTTGAGCCTGGCGCCGGGAGCGAGTGTGGCGCAGCTGCCGGAGTCGACCTCGGTGGCGCCGGCTGCGCCGACCCCGGGAGATACGGTGCACGCCGCGCCCGCGCCGGACACCGTCGTCGCGGTCGGGCCGGACACGACGCCGATGCTCGATACGGCGCAGGTGGTGGAAGCGCCGCCGCCTCCGCCCGAGCCCACCGAGGGCTATCAGACGATCTTCGATCGGCGCCGCACCGCCACCCAGGAAGTACGGGACGTGCTGCGGGCCTACACGAATCAGCCCTACCGGCCGCTGCGGCGGGGCGAGTTCTACGCCGCGGGCTTCCTGACCGAACAACAGCGGTTTCCCTACGGTCGTGTGCTCGGCAACACGTCGATCCCCGCCATCCCGCGGCTCACCGACCGCTCGACCGCGACGACGTTCGACCAGATCTCGATCCAGCCGCCGCGGGGCGCATCGTACCACGTCGGTGACTCGCTGCTCATTGTGCGGATCGATCGCGACATCGCGGGCTGGGGCGGGGTCGTGGTACCCCTCGGCGTCGCGCGCATCACCGAGCTGCAGCGGCGGCAGGTGCTGGCCGACGTGATCATGCAGTTCGGGCGCATCCACGACGGGCACCTCGCCTTGCCGCTCGAGCCGTTCAAGGATCCGGGTGAGGTGCGCCCGACGCCGGTGGACGGCGGACTCGAGGGCGTCGTGGTGGCCGAGCGCGATCTCCATGTGTTGGCCGGTCCGCAGCAGATCGTTTTCGTCAATCGGGGACGTGCGGAGGGTGTGACTCCCGGCGACGTCTTCGAAGTGTTCCGACCGGCCAGTGGGATTCCCGGCACGTCGTCCGAGCAGATGCAGGTGGTGCTCCAGATCGTGCACACGCGCGATCACTCGGCCTCGGGGTTGATCCTCAATATCGGTCACCCCAAACTCGTTCCGGGCATGCCGGTGCGGCTCATCCGGAAGATGCCGTCCTGATCAGCGGCCGGCGACCGCGTTGCGCGGCGCCGTCGCGTTCCGCCCTGTGGTCCTCGTTCCGCATCTGATCGCGTTGGGCCTGTACGCACTGGCCACCGCGCTCGTGTTGGCACCGTTCGCAGGACTCCGGCCGGCGCCGCGCGCATTGACGTTGGGCGTTCCGCTGCTCGGGATCGCGGCTCATGTGATCGGCGTCGCGCGGCTCCCCTCTTTCCTTGGCGTCGCGCCGACGCTCTCCATGCTGGCTCTCTTCCTCGTCGTGCTGCAGGCCGCGAGCGAGGGCCTGTTTCGCGCTTCGGCGGTAGGCGTGTTCACCGGGCCGCTGGCGACGGGGCTCCTCGGGCTCGCGTTGCTCATCGGGCTCGCGCCCGAAGGCCCGCCCGCGTCGGAGCGCGGCGCCTGGTCGATCCTGCACATCACGGTGAGCGTGCTGGGGCTCGCCATGCTGGCGCTGGCGTTCATCGCGGCGGCCCTCTACCTGCTCCAGTTCCGCGAGCTCAAGGCGAAGCGCTTTGGGCCGGTGTTCCGGCTGTTCCCGCCGCTGGAGCGACTGGACCAGCTGAATCATCTGGCACTGGTGCTGGGATTCCCCACCGTCACCTTGGGTGTGCTGCTCGGCTTCGGCCTGCGGTATGCGGGAGGCGCGTCGGTCGATGCCGCTCAGGTCGTGTGGGGTATGCTCACCTGGGCGGTCTTGGGCTGGGCCGTGGGGGTACGGGTGGTCCGCCACTGGGCCGGCCGGCGCGCCGCGTTCGCGAGCATCGCGAGCTTCACGGCGGTGCTGCTCGTGTACGTCGCGCTCAAGCTCGCGGCGCCGGGCACCCAGCGGTTTCTCTAGGTGAGCCGACCATGAGCATCACGGTTCTGGGCGTAAATCACCGCACGGCGCCCCTCGAGGTGCGTGAGCGTTTCGCGCACGAGCGGCGCGAGGTGCCGGCGTCCCTCGAGCGAGTGCTGGCGGCGGGCGCGCGCGGCGGCGTGCTGTTGTCCACGTGCAATCGCACCGAGTTCTACCTCGCGGAGCCGGACGAGGCCGTCCCGGATGCCGTATGGGCGATCCTGTCGGAGCGACTGGGCGGCGGTCGCAGCGCCAGGGAGTACGGCTACACCCAGCGCGATCGCGATGCGGTGCGTCATCTGTACCGCGTCTCCGCGGGGCTCGACGCCATGATCCTCGGGGAATCGCAGATCCAGGGACAGGTGCGGGACGCGTGGGAGACGTCGAAAGCCCAGGCGGGCCCCGTATTGCATCGCCTGTTCCAATCGGCGCTGCTCGTCGGGGCTCGGGTACGCAGCGAGACGGGTCTCGCGACCGGCGCGGCCTCCGCGCCCTCGGCGGCGGTCGCGGTGGCGGCGCGGATCTTCACCCGGCTCGCCGGCCGCTCGGCGCTGATCCTGGGGGCGGGGGACACGGCGGAACTCGCCGCGACCTGCCTTGCGTCCGAGGGCGTGCGCGTCACGGTGGTGGCCAACCGCACCTACGAACGCGCCCGCGCCATCGCCGAGCAGCTCGGGGCGCGCGCCCTCACGCTGGACGAGGCGTGGGAGCACTTCGCCCAGGCCGACATCGTGCTGACCTCGACCGCGGCGCCGCACGCCGTCGTCACCTGGGATCGCGTCGCGCCGGCCATCGCGCGGCGCGGAGGGCGTCCGCTGTGCATCCTCGACCTCGGCTTGCCTCGCGATGTGGAGCCCGCGGTTGCCCAGCTCGAGAACGTCTTCCTCTATGACATCGACGATCTCCAGGCGGTGGCGGCGCAGGCCGCGGTCGAGCGTCGCCGCGACATCCCGGCGGCGGAGCACATCGTGAGCGAGGAGGTCGAGCGCTTCTGGGCATGGTACGGCGGGTTGGTCGTCGTGCCCGTCCTGAAGGAGTTTCGCGAGCGGCTCGACCAGGTGCGTGCCGTCGAGCTGGAGCGCGCGCTGCGCCGGCTCGCCCATCTGAGCCCGGACGACCGCGCGGAGATCGAGCATTTCAGCCACACGCTGCTTAGCAAGTTCCTGCACCAGCCGACCATCGCCCTCAAGGAGGCCGCGCAGGCGGGGCGCGGCTACGGGCTGCTCGAGGCGCTGAAGCGGCTGTTTGGCCTGGAGCGGCGCGATGATTCGTAGGGTCCTCGTCACGGGTGGGGCGGGGTTCATCGGGTCCCACGTGGTGGACGCGTACCTGGCGGCGGGGAACGACGTGACGGTACTGGACGACCTGTCGACCGGCCGGCGGGAGCGGGTGCCGGCGGGGGCGGCGTTCGTGCAGGCGGATGTGCGATCGGCAGCGGCGCGGGAGCTCGTAGCCAAGGGGAGCTTCACGCTGCTCAACCACCATGCGGCCCAGATGGACGTCCGGCGCTCCGTAGCAGATCCGCTGTTCGACGCCGAGGTGAATGTCCTGGGCCTGCTCAACCTGCTGGAGGGTGCCCGGGTGGGCGGTGTGCGACGGGTGGTTTTCGCTTCGTCCGGGGGCACGGTGTACGGCGACACGGGGCGGCTCCCGCTGGTCGAATCGGCCCCGAAGCTGCCCGCCTCTCCCTATGGCACCGCCAAGCTCGCCTCGGAGTACTACCTCGCGACGTTTGCGCGGTTGTACGGGCTGGAGACGGTGGCGCTCCGGTACAGCAATGTCTATGGCCCGCGCCAGAACCCGCATGGCGAGGCGGGCGTCGTCGCGATCTTCGCGCATCGCGTGCTCGCAAGCCAACCGCTGACCGTGTTTGGCGACGGCGACCAGACACGGGACATGGTGTTCGTTCAGGACGTCGCGCAGGCGAACCTGGCCGCGAGCGATGTCGTGCTCCCGCCGGTCGACGCGGTCGACGGCCCTGCGTTCAACATCGGCACCGGCGTCGAGACCTCGGTGAACGATCTCGCCAAGACACTCGTCGCCATCGAAGGCCGCAGCCTGGCGATCAGGCACGCTGCCGAGCGCCCCGGCGAGCTGCGTCGTAACGCGCTGGCGGTGGACAAGGCGGCGCGTTGGCTCGGGTGGCGCCCGAGCGTCGCCATCGCGGAGGGTCTGAAGCGGACGCTGCACTCGTTCAAGGAGGGCTGACAGCGTGCTCTTTCAGGTGGGCCGGGCGGTCCCCACAACGCCCTGGGAGCTGGTTCTCACGTCGAGCCGCGAGACCAAGTTCGTGCTCGCTATCCTCGTCGTGTTCTCCATCGTCTCCTGGTATCTCATCTTCCTCAAGTGGTGGCAGTTTCGCCGGATGCGCCGGCAGGCCGACCGTTTCATGGCCGAGATCGAGCGGGCCACGCGGCTGGACGACGCCTACCACGCCGCCATGCGGCTGCCCGCCTCGCCCTACAACCGGTTGCTGCGCGAAGGCATCAATTTCTTTTCCGAGCTGAAGCCCGGCGGGTTGAAGGACAACGGCCCGGCCGTGGCGACCCAGACCGCGCTGACCACGACGCAGCTCGAGGCGCTGCGCATGGTGCTCGCGAAAGAGGTCGCGGCGGAGCGCGACGCCGCGGCGCGCTTCCTTCCCTGGCTCGCCACGTTCGGCTCGGTCAGCCCGCTCCTCGGGCTGCTCGGTACGGTGCTCGGCGTGATGGATGCGTTCATCGGAATCGCGGTCGGCGGATCCGGCAACATCGCGGCCGTGGCGCCGGGCGTCGCCGAAGCGTTGGTGACGACCGTGGCCGGGCTGGCGGTGGCGGTGCCGTCGGTCATGGCCTACAACCTGTTCGTGAATCGCCTCGGGCTGTTCGCCGGCGAGCTGGAAGGGTTCGCGCAGGAGATCATCGGCACGATGGCGCGCGAAGGGAGGCTCTAATGGCCGGGCTCCTGGGCGGTGGTGGAGGTGGGCTGCGCGGGCACGGTGAGCTGCCCCTGAACGCCGACATCAACGTCACGTCGCTCGTGGACGTCGCGTTCGTGCTGCTGATCATCTTCATGATCACCGCGCCGATCATGCAGGGGGGCGTGGACGTCCGACTGCCTCGCGCTGAAGCGAAGCCGCTCGAACCCAAGTCGGGTCTCGTGGTGACCCTCGACCGCGAGGGCCGCATCTTCATGGATCAGGCGCCCCTGTCCTATGCGGATTTCCGGGCCACCTTTCCGGCCTTCGTGCGAACCAAACGCCCCACTGGGGTGTACCTCCGAGCCGACGGTCGGGTCCCCTACGCGGACGTCGTGCGGGTGCTGGCGGCCATCCGCGCGGCGGGTGTGAACGACGTTGGCCTCGTCGCCGAGCCGGAAGAGGTCCAGCGGTGAGACGCGGGCCCCGGGGGTCGGACAGCACCAGCGTCGGACTCGTGGGCACGGTGGCGGTGCACGCGCTCGCCGCGATGTTCCTGATCGCCGGGGCGGCGGCCGCGCGCAAGCCCGTGCCTCCGACGTATCGCGTGCATCTCGTGGCGGCGCCCGAGCCGACTCCGGACGCGCGCAAAGCGCCCGAGGCGGTGGATCGGCCGGCGGAGGAAAAACCGGCACCGGCGCCGAAGGCCAAGTCGCCCAAGAGCACGGTCTCGCCGGCGCCGCCGCCCCCGGTGGCGGACAACACCAAGCGCGAGGCCGCGCCGCGCACCACGCCCAACGTGGCGCCGCTCCCCGGAGAGAAGCCGTCGACGGGTACGGACGTCGCGACAGTGAGCACGGAGGGGGTGGAGTTTCCGTTCCCCGAGTACTTGCAGAACATCGTGGCGCAGGTGCTGCGCGTCTGGCAGCGCCCGCTCCAAAGCACTCCTCTCGAGGCGGAGGTCTCGTTCTTGGTGCATCGCGACGGGTCGGTGAGCCATCTCCAGCTCCTCAAGCGCTCGGGGAATTATGCATTCGACCTCGAAGCGCAGGGGGCGGTCGAGCAGGCGGGGCGCGTCAAGGCGTTCCGGCCGCTGCCCGACGGCTGGACTGCCGACGTGCTGTTCGTCCGGTTTTACTTCTCGGGCAAGCGCCAGTGAGACGGCTGTTCCTCGGCCTCGCGGTTCTGTGCGTCGGTCCGACGGTGCGACCGTCCGGCGCTCAAGACACCTCGGCCATCGATCGCGGCGTCCGCATCGGTATCGTCTACCGTCCCGGGGTACGGCCGGGCATGGTCGTGTTGCCGGTGCACGTGGCGGCGCTCGACTCGGTGCGCACCATCATGTCGCGCGATCTCGACTACAGCGACCGGTTCGAGCTGATCACGCTACCCGGCGGCGATTCGATCCGCGTCACCACGGCGCCCACCACCCGCCCGGCCACCGGAGGCGCGGCGGCCGCGACCACGCTCAACTATCCGCTGTACCAGGCGCTCGGCGCCGACTTCGCCGTCGGCGTGACCCCCGGTCCGGGCGATAGCGCGATCGTCACGGTGCACGACGTGGCGGCGGGTGGCGTGCGGCGCGAGGTCCGGGCGCGCCTGCCGGCGATCAAGGACCCTGGGTTTCGACTCGTGGTCCATCAGCTGGCCGACCGCGTGCTCGAAGCGGCGCTCGGTGTGGGCGGGACCGGCGCCACCCGGATCCTGTTCGTGATGGACGGCAAGGTGTACGCCATCGATCAGGACGGCGCCGACCAGAAGCTCGTGTCCTCGAGCGATCACCAGGCGATGTCGCCCGCGTGGGCGGGGGACGGACGTCGCTTCTCGTACATGGAATTCTGGCAGGGCCATGGGCGGCTGTTCGTCCAGGAGGTCGCGAGCGGCAAGCGGGCGCCGGTCGCTACGACCGGCCAGGCGCTCGACTTCACGCCGGCGTTCTCGCCTGACGGCAAAACGCTCGCGTTCAGCCGCGCGACCGAGGAGGGCACCGACCTCTACACGGTGAACTTCAAGGACGGCTGCTGCTTACAGCGCTTGACCGTGGGGCGCTTTTACGACAACTTGTCTCCGACCTACAGTCCCGACGGCCAGCGGATCGCGTTCGTGTCGACGCGAGCCGGGCTGCCGCAGATTTACGTGATGGCGGCGGACGGGACGGACCCGCAGCTCTTCGCGCCGTTCGACTACGGTGCCACCGGTTCGTCCAACGCGCCGGAGTGGTCGCCCGACGGCCAGACGGTCGCCTTCCACCGCGATGTGGGCGGCACCTTGCAGGTGTTCGTCCTCGACGTGCGGACGCGCGCGGTGCGGCAGCTCACCTCGGTCGGGCGGAACGAAGATCCAACCTGGGCACCCGACAGCCGCCATATGGCCTTCGTGTCGGATCGTTCGGGGTATCGGCAGCTCTGGATCATCGATGTGGAAACCGGCCGCATCCGCCCGCTGCTGCAAAAGAGCGGCGCGCGGCTGCCGGCCTGGTCTCCGCGGTTGCCGGAGACCGCATCGTCGACCCCTTGAAATCGGAGAGGACCTGAACCGATGAAACGCCTACCCTTGCTCCTGCTGAGCGGTCTGGTCGCCGTAGCGTTCGCCGCGTGCGGCGGGAAGCAGCCAGAGACGACGCCTACCCCGACCGGGCCCAACGCGGACTCGCTCCGCGCGGCCCAGCAGGCGCACGACGATTCCATGAAGGCGGCCCAGGAGGAAGCAGACCGGAGGGCCCAGGCAGAGGCGAAACGCCGTCAGGAGATCGCCGACTCGCTGGCTGCCATGGGTCGTGGGACGGAGGCAGTGAAGACGCTCCTTGCCACCATGATTCACTTCGACTACGACAAGGCGCTCATCCGGGGCGGGGACGCCGCGGTCCTGGACCAGAAGGTCGCGATCCTCCAGGCCAACTCGGCGCTGCGCATCCGCATCAGTGGTCATTGCGACGAGCGCGGGTCCGACGAATACAACCTGGCGCTCGGCAACCGGCGCGCGACGGCCGCCAAGCAGTACGTCGTCAGTCACGGCATCGATGCCAGCCGCATCGAGACCGCGTCCTACGGCGAGGAGCGGCCCCTCGCGCCCGGACACGACGAGGAGTCGTGGGCACAGAATCGCCGGGACGAGTTCGAGATTCTCTCCGGCGGCGAGAACCTGAAGCAGCCGTGAGGCGGCCCTTCCTGCTCGCCCTGGGGCTCACCGCCGGATGCGCGCTGAAAGGCGACGTCCGGCGGGTCGAGCTCCAGGTCGAGGCGCTGCGCGGGGAGCGCGCCCGTGCGGACAGCCAGCGCGCCGCTGAAATCGACACGGTGCGCGTCTTGCTCCGCACGGTGCAGGAGAAGCTGACGGCGCAGCAGGCCTACCTGGTGCAGCTGCGCGGCGACGTCAAGACTGATCTGCTCGCCGTGCAGCAGCAGCTCGTCAGCGTGCAGGAGCTGACGGGTCAGAGCCAGCAGCGGTTGACGGAGCTGCGGGGGCGCCTGGAAGAGCAGGCCCGCCAACCGGTGCCGGTCCTCGACACCAGCCGGGGCGGCGTGGCGGTGCCGGTCGGCCCGTCCGGGAATCCGGCG
>DATNOH010000030.1:0-12973 GCA_035601435.1 Gemmatimonadales bacterium
TGCTGCAGCTCGCCGGTGTCGAACACGCGGTCGAACTCGCGCTTCAGGAGATCGCGCGGCTGGCGATCGAGGACCTCGAAGATCTCGCGACCCACCGCGTCCTCGCGCGACACGCCCTGCGTCCCGGTCTCGCGCTTGCGGTTCCAGGCGCGGATGCGGTAGGCACGGTCGATCACGTACAACCCGACCGGGAGTGAGTCGATGATCTGGGCCGCGAAACTGCGCTGCGCTTCGATCTCGTGCGTGCGCAGCGCCACCTCGGACGCGAGGTCCTGCGACAGCTCAGTGGCGGCAATCATGGGAGCGAGGATGCGCGCCACCACGACCACCACGTCGTGGGCGATCGCTTCGTAGCGGCCGGTGGGAATGATGACCTCGAGCACGCCGAGCGGCTCGTCTTCGTGGACCAGCGGCAGCCGCACGATCGAGCCCCCGGGAACGCCCTCCCGCTGGGGACCGCGCCGCATCCACTCGGCCACCGGCGGGGCGTAACCCGGCTGCTCCGCTTCGTCACCGGGCGTCGTGACCGGCGCGAACCGGGTGCCGTCGGGCGTGCGGAGCCAGATGCGGCAGCGGCGCAGGTTGAGGCCACGCCGCAGCGCGCCCACCACCCCCTGCAAGGCCTCGCCGGACGCGAGGCCCGCCTGCAGCACCGACGCCACCTCGGCAATGACCCGGATACCGGGATGCTCGGTATCGAGGGAGGGGACCGCCATCGGTGCCAAGCTAGGGATGACCCTCCCGGCGCGCCAGCGGCGCTTCGAACCGGACGCCGAGGAACGCCCGGACCTCGGTGACGGTGCCCATGAACACCGTGGGACCGATCAACAGCCCGAGGCGGGAGCCGTTGGGATCCCCGAACCGCAGCCCGACGAGCCCCGTGGCGGCGCCCCACGGCGAACCCACCGCAAGGGGCGAGTGCGAGCCGACGTAGCCGGTCGTCTCGACTGTGAAGTCGAGGCCTATCTGGCCGCGACTCGTGTCCGCGCCGAGCTGCGCAATAGTGGCCGTCGGTGTGCGGGCGGCGAGACTCGTGCCGAATATGAACCCCCGCGCGCCGCCGATAATGGCGCCTTCGTCGATGAACGAGCCGATGCGCGCGGTGAGCGAGAGCGCGGCGATCGGGCCTGCGTGCACCGCGCGCGCGACCCCAAAGTCCAATCCCTCGACCTGCCACCCGCCGCCGACCGTGTACGCGAGCCCCGCCGTGAGCGCGTTGCCCTGCCCCGCGAGCGGCGTGGACAAACCCACCAGGGCCGTCAACATTGTGAGCATGGACCGACGCACGTTTGTGCTCCTGACAGGCGCCACTTCGGGGGCGCTCATCCGTCCGCCCGTCCGGCAGTCCCACAGTCCGACCGGGGCGGTCCGGCGGTCGGGCGGACCGGCCGTCGGGCGGCTCCGGTTCGAGCTCGACGACCATCACCGCTGGTCGCTGTGGTACTATGGCGAAGGCTCTCCCGTTCCGCTGGTCCGCGGCGCCGAGATCGTAACGTGGGTTGGGGACCAGCCGGTCACCCTCGCGGAGCTGGAAGATAGCACGGTCGGAAACCGCCGCCCTCCCGGCGGCGACGCCGTGGTGGTGCGGGGCCGGGCGGCCGGCGTGTGGGTCGAAGCCGAGCTCCTCACCTCCGGCGGGGCGCCCACGCCGCAGGCCTCCGTCACGCTGACCCTCTTTCCGGATCGGTTTCTGCCGACGGTGAGGGGCGTGCGCTTCCTCCAGCTGCCGCACGCGGAGGTGCTGGTGGGCGACGGATCGCTCGTTGCACTCGTAAACGGAGCGCACTCGGCGGACCCGAGCCGGGTGGTCACGCTGGGGACGCCCGAAGCGGAAGGGCTTGCGAGCCATGCCGCGACTGGGCTCACCCGGGGACGGCGCGGCCTCGCGATTGCGTTCGACGCGGGCGAGCCGGGGGAGGCCCGCGTGCAGCTGTCGCGAGACGGGCTCGAGGCGGTGAGCAACTGGCTCCCGACAAGACCATTGCGCCCTGAAGGCGACGTGTCGCGCATGCGCCTGTGCTTCCATCCGGAAGGCGACGGCCTGGATGCGCTGCGGGCGCTGTTCGTGCCCTCCTCGCCGGTCGATCGGGAGCACCTCGCCGAGGCGGTGGCGCCCACCGGCTGGTGCACGCGGGCCGAGTGGCCGGGCACCGTGGCCGAAGCTGACGTGATCGCGAATCTGGATTTCAGCGCCGCGAACTTCGACCGTCGCTTCTTCCGTAACATCGAGCTCGACGACGGCTATCAGCGAGCCGTCGGGGAGTGGGGGGCAAACGATCGTTTCCCGCACGGCCACGCCTGGCTCACCGACCAGATTCACGCCCGAGGCTTCAAGGCGGGCCTGTGGATGGCGCCGTTCGGAGTGGCCGAGGCGTCCGGCGTTCCCACGGCGCAACGCGACTGGCTGCTGCGCGATGCGAGCGGTCCCGTGGTTTGTGAGACGCGCGAGACGTGGGGCGGCAAGATCTACGCGCTCGATGGCGCGCACCCCAAAGCACAGCAGTGGCTGTTCGATCTCGCCCGCCGGGTCGTGCGCGAATGGGGCTACGACTACCTTCGCATTGACCGGTTGCGCTGGGCGACGGTCGGTACGGCACACTATGGCGGACTGACGCACGCGGAAGCGTACCGTGCCGGGCTGGGCGCGATCCGGGACGGCCTCGGCACCGAGGCACTGCTGCTCGCGAGCGGCGCGCCCTTGCAACACGCCGTTGGACTCGTCACCAGCATGCGGATCGGACCGGACGTGGACGCCAGCTGGCCGGGCATCCAGCCGCCGGCGCGCGCCGCCGGCCTGCGGAGCTTCTACCACCGATCAACCTGGCTGAACGATCCCGACTGCCTGGTGGTCCGCCCTCCGCTCTCGCGGGCGGCCGCCGAAGTGTGGGCGTCCGTCGTCTCGATCACCGGGGGGCTCACCCTGTTTGCCGATAACCTCCCGAAGCTGCCACCCGATCGCCTCGCGCTGCTGCAGCGCACGCTTCCGGTCGCCCCTGTCGCCGGCCGCGCGCTCGAGACGGGCGTGGCCGAGCGCGATACGGCCCCCGCGCTCGTGGCCGGCGACGACGCTTACCCAATCAACGGGCCATGGCGCTTCCGCACGGGCGACGATCCCGACTACGGCTCCCGCGGGTTTGACGAGGAAGCGTGGGAGACGATCCGTGTGCCGCAGCGGTGGGACGAGGCCGGTGGGGCGCATCCGCAGTACGCCGGATTCGCCTGGTATCGCACGCGGTTCCGCCTCCCCGATCGAGCCGCTGGAAAACCGGAACCCCGGAACGTGTACGTTGAGCTCGGCAAAATCGCGGACGCCGACGAGACGTTCCTGAACGGCGCGAAGGTCGGCCAGACCGGTGAGCTGGCTCCGGGCGGACCGGGCGACGCACAGGCCTACCGCCGGTATCGTGTGCCGCCCGAGACCCTGAACTGGGGAGGAGAAAACGTGCTCGCCGTGCGCGTCTCGGGGAGCGGCGGCATCTGGAGCGCGCGCCGCAGCCGCCCACCGCGTACCTGGGTGGCGGAGGGTGCATCGCGCTGGTGGACGGTCGCGGTCGTGAACTGGGAGGACGAGCCCCAAGACGTATCCCTCCCGCTCGCGCCGCTCGGCATCGTGGGTGCGAAGTTCGACGGCTACGACGTGTGGCGCGACACAGCCGTGACCGATGTGAAGGACAGCCTGACCTTCACCCTCGAGCCGCGCAGCGCACGCACGCTGGCGATCCGCCCGGCAGTCGCCCGGCCCCAGGTGATCGGCACCACGCGTCACATCGTGCAGGGAGCGGTGGACATCACGGACGAGACCTGGGATGCGACCACGCGCAAGCTCAAGGCGAAATCCACGAACCTCGATAGCCGCGCCTACGCGGTCACGATTGCGGTCCCGAAGGGGTTGCGGCCGGGAGCCTGCAAGGCCGACGTCCCGTGCACGGTGAAGCGCCTGGAGAGCGGGCATGCGGTGCTGCAATGGGCCGCGGGTGGCGACGGGCGGGACATCAAGTGGGAACTGAGTTTCCGGTCGCCGTCATCTCGATCCCGCGAATGAACCAGCGCTGCGCGATGAAGTAGAGCACCATCAGCGGTATCACGGCCGCCACCGCCGTCGCCATTTGGTACGACCAGCTCAGATCGTTTGTGCCCTGCAGGTTCGCGATGGCCACCTCGAGCGGCTGCATCGCGCTCGAGCGCGTGGCCGCGAGCGGCCACACAAAGCTCCTCCACTGATCGGCGAACCCGAGCAAGGCGAGCATGCCGAGCGCGGGCCGCGAGAGCGGCACGACGACCCGCCAGAAGATCGTCCACTCTCCCGCACCCTCCAGTCGCGCCGCGTCCTCGAGGTCACGCGGGAGCGTACGGAAAAACTGGCGCAGCAGAAATATTCCGCTGACCGATACCAGCTCGGTCGAAATCAGGCCCTGGTAGCTGTCCGCCCACCCGAGCGCGTCGATCAACAGAAATCGCGGGATCACGAGGACAATGGCCGGCACGAGCAACGCACCCAGATAACCGAGGAACACGCGGTCCCGGCCGGGAAAGCGGAGCCGCGCGAAAGCGTACGCCGCGGTGGCGCTCGTCAGGACCTGCCCCGCGACCACCCCGAGCGAGAGGATCACGCTGTTTACCAGGAAGCGCCCGAACGGTACTGCCACGAGCGCCGCGGCGAAGTTCTCGGGGACCGGGTGGCGCAGCGAGCCCGGCTCGCTCATCAGGGCCGTGCCGACCATATAGAGGAAAGGAGCGACCATGACACCCGCGAGCGGCAACCCAACGGCGTACGCCATCCACCCGCCCCGCCGTGCTTGAGGGCGCCGTTTACGCATACTCCACCCGCCGGTCGAGCAGCTTAAGCTGGGCCCACGTCGCCCCGAAGAGCAGCGCGAAGAAGAGCAGCGCCATGGCGCTCGCGTCACCGAATTGCTGCAGCTCCCAGCCGGTCCGGTAGATCCGATACACAATCACGTCGGTGGTGCCGAGCGGCCCGCCGCCAGTCAACACCATGACGAGCGCCAACACCTGGAACGCGCCAATGATCCCGGTCACCAGCACGAACAGCGTCACGGGCAACAGCAGGGGAAACGTCACGCGCCAGAAGCGCTGCCAGGCATTCGCGCCGTCCACGCGCGCGGCGTCCAGGTAGGCCTGCGGTATCGCGCGCAGGCCGGCGAGGAAGACCGTCAGCTGGTAACCCAGCTGCGTCCACACCGACACGAGCATCACCGCGAAGAGCGCCGTCTTGGGATCTCCCAGCCAGTTCAGCGGCGCGAGACCGGCGCGTGTCAGCAGGTGATTGAGCAACCCGAAATCGGGGTGGTACATCCACTGCCACACGAGAGCGACCGCGACCACCGATGAAGCGTACGGCAGCAGGAACAGCGCGCGCAGTGCGGGCGCCCCGGCAGCGGATCTCCGTCGTCCTCCGATCATGAGGGCAAGCACGAGCGCGAGCGCCATCGAGACCGGCACGTACAGGGCGTACAGCAGAGTGCGACCCAGCGCCGACCAGACCAGCGGGTCGCGCACGACGCGCGCGTAGTTCGCGAGCGCCACGAACGGACGGACCGGCTCGATCGGGCTCCAGCGGTGCAGCGAGACATACAACACCACGAGCAGCGGCAAGAGGGAGAACACGGCGAGGTGCAGCGCTGACGGTGCCAGGAATCCCCAGGCGGCCACCGTTTCGCGCCTCGCCCGCGGAGCGCTCGCGAGGCTCCAGGCGGCGAACAGCGCGCTTACGGGCCCAAGGATCGCGAGGCCGACCATAATCGGCAGCCAGCCGACTGTGCCGGCCTCCCCGGGGCGCGCTCGCAGCTCGATCCAGCGCCCGGGCGCCAGCCGCACCGCCACACCTGCGCGCATCACGCCGCCAATGTCGCGGCGCCACGCCGTCGCCGACCCCGAGTCGCCCGGCACGATCTCGGCCCCCGCCCCCGCCCCCGCCCCCCGGGCGAGGGGGGTGAGGGCCGCGGGCGCACTGCGAATGTCGGGGATGCGCGCCGCGGCTTCCTGCATGAGGAGCCGCGTGTCGTACAACCAGCGATCAGTGGCATCGCCGGCGGCGCGTCGCACATCGGCGAACAGCGCCACGCCGAACAGCAGGGCCACGACGCCGTACGGCCCGAACGTCTGGCGCCACGCGCGGCGCGGCCCGCCGATCGCTCGCAGGCCCTGCGCCCCAGCGATCAGGAGGAGCAGTAGCGCGCCCGCCGACCACGGCGAGACCGGCCACGCGAGCGGCGCGGCCCGGGCGGCCACCGCGCCCACGACGTCCCAACCGTCGCGATCGAGCAGTGACGCGAGCGCCGCATCGCCGGTCCAGCGGACGGCGACCTCCCGGCGGAGGCGCTGCAGGGTGGCGGCAGGCAAAGGCGCGGCGGTCGCGCGCACCAGCGGCGCGGTGGCATGATAGATCTCGAACCGTCCAGAGAACCCCGGCAGCTCTTCGAGCGCCCGGGCCCGAATCAGGAGCTGCGGCAGGTCGTATCCCGCGCCGCGCCCTGCCCCCGGCGGCGGAGTCACGACCGTGAGGTACGCGGCCACCGCCGTCGCCTCTCGCCCGGCCAGCGCGCGCTCGTAGCGGACCCGCGCCCGCTGCGCCAGGGTAAGCGGCAGGAGGATGCCGGCGGCCAGGGCGACCGAAGCAACGGCGCGCCACTTTCTCAGCCCGGTCATCGCGTTGCTCCCAACAGCCGATCGAGCTCGCGCGCGGTTGCGCGGGCGGCCCGTGCTGGATCGGCACCGCCCACGGTAACGCGGTCCATCAACTCGGCAAGCTCGGCCTCCACCTCGCGCCACTGGCCGACGCGCGCTCCCCACCCCGGGCGGCCGTGCGCGGCGGCGCGCAGAAACGCCGCCTCCCAGCCTGTCGTGTCGGCCGCCGCCACCGCTTGCGCGGCCGCGGCCACGGCCGGCAGCTCGATGCCCGCGTCACCGCGCGCCGCATCGGGCAGCGAGTCCGTCAGATCGGCGGCGAGCTCGACCCCGGCCTTGCGCCGCAGCACGCCCGCCGGAACCGCATATCCGGTCGCGTAGAGCAGCGTGGCCGGCGGCACACCGGCGCGATGCGGGACGGGAGCGAATCCCACTCGCAAACGGCCCGCCGCGACCTGAGATCGAAGCGCGCGCACCACGTCGTGTCCGACGGTCATGAACGCGATCCGGCCGGCCGAGAACAACCGGGCGATCTCCACGCCGGAGGCGGTCGGGTCATGAGGGCGCGGCGCGATCTCCCAGCGCGTCACCCAGCCCCCGTACCAGCGGATGGCCGCGACGGTGGCGGAGGCATCGAGGCACCCCGAGGCACGGCGGCCGCCGGGACACAACACGTCGCCGCCCCCTGACCAGATCCATGCGACCCAGAAAGACGGGCGCCGGTCGAAGCCGGCTCCCCACTGATCGATCCGCCCGTCGCCATCGCGGTCGCGCGTGAGCAGCTGCGCCATCCGCAGGAACTCATCCCAGGTCCAGTCGTCGGTCGGATACGGAATCGCAGCCCGGTCCAGGAGGTCCCGATTGTACGCCACCATTAGCGGCGTATATCCTCGCGGCAGACCGTACAGCGCCGCACCGCGACGGAAAATCGCGAGGACCTCCGGGTTGAAGCGCGCGAGGTCGACGCCGGCGCGGGAGAGGTAGGGGGCGAGATCGAGAGCGCCTCCCCGGTCGGCGAGTGCGGGGAGGTCGACGTCGTCCAGCTGGAACACATCGGGGAGGGTGTCGCGCGCCGTCGCCATGAGCAAAAGCCGGCGGTACTCGGCCCGGGAGAGGGCGGCGTTGCGCTGCACTACGCGCAATCCGGGGTGTCGGGCACGATAAGGGATGAGCAGCTGGTCCTCGAGCTGCGCCGCGCCGTCGTCGGCGCGGTGCAGCAGCTCGACCGCGGGGCTGGGCTCGGCGCCGCATCCCCAGCAGCCGAGCCAGCACGCCAGACCCAGAGCCAGCACCCGCCTCACGGCAGGCGCGCTCCGGCCGCGTCGAACAGGTGCAGCTGCCGGCGGTCGAGCTTCACCCCCACCGGGTCGCCGGCACGGAGATCCGAGATACCGTGCACACGCGCGACGAGCGGCTGGCCGCCCGCGTCCAGCCGGACGAGCGTGTCCGGGCCGAGCGGTTCGACGCCGCGCACGTGCGCCGTCCCGATCCCCTGATCGGAGGCCACGAGGCTCACATGCTCCGGCCGCACGCCCAGGTAGATCTCGCCTTCGTAACGCTCCAGCGGCACGGGAACAGACCAAGTGCCGCAGTCCACCACGCCGCCCGCGTCCCCGGTGCCTCTGCCCCTGCCGGTGAGGATGTTCATGCCCGGGTTTCCGATGAAGCGGGCGACGAAGACGTCGGCCGGCAGGCCGTACAGCTCGGCGGGCGTGCCCACCTGGCGGAGGCGCCCTCCCTCGAGGACCGCGATCCGCTGGCCCATCGTCATGGCCTCGACTTGATCGTGGGTCACGTACACGACGGTGGCACCGAGGGCGCGGTGCAGATCGACCAGGACATCGCGCAGCTCACCGCGCAGCGCGGGCTCGAGACTCGCGAGCGGCTCGTCGAGCAGAAAGACCTGCGGTTCGCGCACCAGGGCCCGACCCAAGGCCACACGCTGGCGCTCCCCACCGGAGAGCTCCCCCGGACGACGGTCGAGCAGCGGTTCGAGCCTCAGTCGCACCGCGGCCTGCTGCACCCGACGGGCGATCTCCGCGGCCGGGACGCGCCGCACCTCGAGCCCGAAGGCGAGGTTTTTGCGCACGGTGAGGTGAGGGTAGAGGGCCTGCGTCTGGAACACCATCGCGACGTCGCGCGCGGCGGGATCGAGGCGGGTGACGTCGCGCTCGCCGATCAGGATTTCCCCGGCGGTGGGCTCCTCGAGCCCGGCGATGCAGCGGAGCACGGTCGTCTTGCCGCAGCCCGACGGTCCGAGCAGGACGAAGAGCTCGCCGTCGCGCACCTCGAGCGACAGGCCGTCGAGCGCCGACCGGCCCTCGGGATCGTACCGCTTGGCGAGGCGGCGGAGCGTAACCGACGCCACGGAAGTTCAGTCCCGCGTGGGCAGCTTGAACTCGACCGGCATCTCGAACCGCACGCGCACCGCCCGGCCCCCGATGCGCCCCGCCGTAAAGCGCGCCACCCGGACGTAGTCCTTCGCCGCCTGATTGAACCGCGCGTCGCTGCTCTCGACCACGCGCAACGTGCCGTCCTCGACCCGCCCGGTCGTGTCGATCACGGCCTCAATGACGACCCGCCCGCTGATCCGGGAGAGAAGCAAGGACGCGGGGTACGAGAGCGTCGGACCAGACACCAGATGCGGTCGCTCCTGCACCTCGGCTTCGCCGTACACATCGCCGGCGATGTGCAGCGTGACGGCGGGCTGGGAGGCGGCGGAGAATTCGACGGGCACCTCGATCAGCGCCTGCACGACGCGCCCGCGCACGCGGGCCGGCCGGAACAGCGTCTTGAGCACCAGCGTCCGGGCGGCGGCGACCAGCGCGGAATCGGACCCCTGTACGATCTGGGTCGTCGCCGGCTCGGGGTTCCCGGCACTGTCGATCACCAGTCGTACCACGACCACGCCGTCGCTGCCTCCGGGGGGAAAGCGCAGCGGCGGCGTCAGGACGATCTCGGGCCGCTCGTCTACTTCGGCGATACCGTAGACGCGCTGGGGCGAGGGTGGGGGCGGAATGAACACCGTCGGTCCACACGCCCCCGCGAGCATCACGCCGAGGAGCACTGCGTGTTTCATGGGGCGACGCCGCTCAGAGCGCGGCGATCTGCCGGAGCAGCTCGACATCGTCACGCCGGTCCCCGAGCTCCGCCTCGATGTGGCGCCAGCGCAGGATGCCCTGTTGGTCGACGAGGAAATAGGCGCGCTTCGAGAAGAAGCGATCCTCGAGCAGCACCCCGTAGGCGCGGCTCACGTCGCGCCTGAAGTCACTCAGCAGATCCTGCCGCATCGCGTGCTTCGCTTTGTACTCCTCGAGCGTCGGCACCGAGTCCACGCTGATCGGGAGCACGATCGTGCCGGCCCGCTCGAACGCGTCATAGTCTTCACTGAAGGCGCAGTTTTCGGCGGTACAGGTACTCGTGAACGCGAGCGGGAAGAACGCGAGCAGCACGTGCTTCCGGCCCCGAAACGAGGACAGCGCGACGTCGGTCCCCGCGGTGGACGGCAGTTTGAAATCGGGCGCCACGGCCCCGACGGGCAGAGTCGTCGAGGCCGCAACCGCCAACGTCAGACCCCTTGCGGGCGCAGCACGGCCAGGGCGATCCAGTAGACGAGCAGCGCCGTCACCACTCCGGTCACGATCACGCCGCGCACCGTCTCGATCGGCTTCTTGGTCGGCCCCGTCGTTCCCACCAGCGCGTTGATCTCGAGCAGGGCGATAATCACGAGCAGCACCACGGCCCACAGGCCGCGGTTCCCGGCCGCTGGGAGCGTGAAGTGCGACGCCGCCCCCATGAAGAACAGCATCGGAAACGAGAACACGACGTTGATGCGCGATGCGAGAAACGCGCGGCGCGCCGCCCCCGCGGCCGCGGGATTCGCCTGACCCCCGCCCGCGAGCGCTATCGCATTGGCGATCACGATCTTCTGATTGGGCCAGATCACGCGCCACACGTTGGCGAGCATCACGGTGCCGAACGCCGCACCGGTGAGAATCGTGAGGCCCCAGGGATCACTCCAGCTGGCACGCCGCAGGCCCAGGATGGTAGCGCCGGACAGAAAGGTGACAGCCGCGCTCCAACGGAACCACCACAGCGCGCGCGGCACGAGTTTCTGCGTCGCGCCGCTCTTGGTGGCCGCGTCCGCCTCGGCCATGAACGGACCTTGTACGAAGTTGAAATAGTAGAGCAGGCCGATCCACGTGATACCGGAGAGAAAGTGCAGCCAGCGGAGCAGGAACTGGATTCCCGCATCGGAGAACAGCGCCATCGTGCGCCTCACAGGTGAGGGGACCGCGACGGAAGATACGGACGCTTCAAACGGAATCAAGCGGGAACCTTCATCTGGGATCGCGGGTTGACACGAACAAAGAGCCACGAGGAGATCGACGATGACTCAAACAACCGCACATACGCTACCTCCTCTGCCCTACGACTACGCCGCGCTCGAGCCGCAGATCGACGCGCAGACGATGCAGATCCACCACGGCAAGCACCATCAGGCCTATGTCAGCAACCTGAACGCGGCGCTGGACAAACATCCCGCGCTGCATGAAAAGCGGCTCGAGGAGCTGCTTCGTGGCATCAACAGTGTTCCGGAAGACATCCGCACCGCCGTGCGCAACAATGGTGGCGGCCACCACAATCATTCGCTGTTCTGGACGATCATGGCGCCCGCCGGCAAGGGCGGCGGGGGTGAGCCAAGCGGCGCGCTGGCGGACGCGATCAAGCAGGCGTTCGGCGGCTTCGCTCCGTTCAAGGAGCAGCTGTCCACGGCCGGCACGACCCGGTTCGCCAGCGGCTGGGCGTGGCTCGCCGTGGCGAGCGGCAAGCTGGAGGTGTTCAGCACCGCGAACCAGGACACCCCGCTCATGGACGGGAAAACTCCCCTACTCGGACTGGATGTGTGGGAGCACGCGTACTACCTCAAGTACCAAAACCGACGGGCGGACTACGTGGCCGCGTGGTGGAACGTGGTCAATTGGCCGGAGGTAGCGAAACGGTTCGAAGCAGCGAGAAAATAGCTTCAGCCGTCGAGCGGCTCCGTGAACACCTCGGCGCTGCCGTCCTGAGCGTAGCGCACCGTTACCCGCCAGGGCCGGCAGCAGACCTGGCAATCTTCCACGTATTCCTGAAGCGGGCCGCCACCGGGGTCGAGGCCCAGCTCGTTCGTCTCGCCACAATGGGGACAGACGACGACCACCTCGGTCTCGCTGGTTCCGTCGCCAAGAGGAAAGTCATCGTCGTCCAAGGGGTCCAGCTCCGACGGACCGGCGATCATCGGCTTCCGTAGACGGCCGTCCGACCGCTCTTGTCGAACGTCAGGATCTGGTAATGGGCGGGTGTCTCGGACTCCATCCCTGGGGACCCCGGCGGCATCCCCGGGACCGCCACGCCCGCGATCTCCGGACCCTCCTTGAGCAGGCGCTCGATCACATCTACCGGCACGTGGCCTTCCACCACATAGCCCTGCACCAGCGCCGTGTGGCAGGTCGCGAGCCGGCGCGGCACGCGATAACGCGCGGCCACGCCGGCGACGTCAACCGTGTCGTGCACCGCGACACGGAAGCCGGCCGCCTGGAGATGCTCGACCCATTTCTTGCAGCAGCCGCAGGTCGAGGTCTTGTACACGATGATCTCTGGTCGCGGCGCCGGCGTGGCGATGGCGAGGCCGGAGACCGCCGCGCCCGCGAGCGTCAGCGCAAGGACGCCACGTCTGTTCCAACCATTCATAGTGCACCCTCTACGGAATCGGTGAGCGTATCCAATATGG
Source organism: Gemmatimonadales bacterium (assembly GCA_035601435.1). Classification (GTDB taxonomy): domain Bacteria; phylum Gemmatimonadota; class Gemmatimonadetes; order Gemmatimonadales; family GWC2-71-9; genus AG41. Next base: position 12,419 of record DATNOH010000030.1, read on the forward strand.
CCTGATGCATCGTCCCGTTGGAGCTCACGAGGCTGGTCGCGTAGATGGAGCGCTCGCCACGGAGACTTGTGGCCCGTCCCCCGGCCTCCTCCACGATCACCTGCAGGGCCGCGATGTCCCACGGCTGCATCACCGGATCGAGCGCGATCTCCCCCGCCCCTTCCGCCACCAGCATGTGCTGATAGAAATCTCCGAAACCGCGCGTGCGCTCGACCCGCGCGATGAGCCCGGCAATCCCACGCGGCGGCCCCGCCTCACCGGGCCCGAGGTTACCATGGAACAGCAGGGCGCGCTCGAGCGCCGTGATCCGCGACACCCCGATGCGCCGCCCGTCGCGAAATGCGCCCCCGCCTCGCGCCGCGTGCCAGCGAGCTCCCAAGGCCGGCGCACTCGCGACCCCGGCCACGACCTCGCCCCCGTGCTCGATCGCCAGGAGCGTCGCGAACACCGGAATGCCTCGCACGAAGTTCCGCGTGCCATCGATGGGATCAATGATGAGCCGCGTGCGGGCCGTCCCCGCCGCTTCACCTTCCTCTTCGCCCAGCACACCCAGCT
>DATNOH010000031.1:0-4353 GCA_035601435.1 Gemmatimonadales bacterium
GCAGCCGGCGAGGCCGATGAGCGCGTGCGCCTTGATAACCGCCAGGAGGTCCCCAAGCACTTCATGTCGCTTCTCCTTGCTCCATGAGGCAAAGGGACCGCGCCGGTTCTCGTATTCGACCATGTGGAAGTAGGAGATGCCCGCCCTGCGCAGCGCCCGCTTCCAGTCGGTCTCGAACCTGATCCAGTCCTCCTGCGCGGCAACGTAGCCGGCTATGGCGAACACGCCCGAGTCGCCGTGGGTGCCGCTCTCGTCAAAGTAGGCAACGACCACGGCGCTTGGTCTGCCTCATGGTCTCTGGACAGGCAAGGTGCGCACATCGCGTCCACTCCTTGACGCCGGAGCGGATGTCCGTCGCGTGACGACGCGACCACCAGGGCAACGAATGAAAGCCAGGCGCGAGGGCTACGCCTTCGGTCGGGCTTCCCTGTCGCGTTGCCTCTCGCCGTTACGCGGCAGGACCCACGTGAGCGCGGCACGTGCCGCTCCAGCGACCGACGTACCCAGGATTGCCGCCGCGCCGACTGCGACGTAGGCGATTACCGCAGACGCCGAGAGCACGCGGTTGCCGAGGTCGGGCAACGCAGCCAGCCCGCTCCATCTCGCCTCGCCGCCGTTGCTGCCTCTGCGCGTTGCCGTGGGTCGCCTCCGAACGGGCAGTTGCCCACTACCTCCGAAACGCGAGCCGGGAAAGGGGCTGTAGCACCGGGGCTGGACGGCGGCAGCATCGTCGCACGGGGGGTTGACCTAACGAGGCCGGGGGAGAGTCGCTCGACCGACCAGTTCGGTGTTGAGCAATACCCCGGTGCTCGGTGAGCACGGGGCATCGTGGTAGAAACGACGCCGTGTATCGGACGCCGGCTCTCTGGTGCCTTCTCGCTGCCTTACTGTTCGGCGCATCGACACCCGCCGCGAAGGCGCTGCTCGGTACAATCCCGCCGATCACGCTCGCCGGGCTTCTTTACCTCGGGGCAGCGCTCGCTGTGCTTCCGTTCTCGCTTCAGGGCGGATCGGCAGCACTACGCCGTGGCCGAGCGAACCTCGGGCGGCTCCTCGGCGCAGTCGTGTTGGGCGGGGCCGTGGCGCCGGTACTCCTCCTGGTCGGGCTCTCAGGTGCCCCCGCTGCGTCCGTCGCGCTCTGGCTGAATCTTGAAGTCGTCACAACGGCGGTGTTGGCATGGGCCTTCTTCCGCGAACACCTGGGCGCGAGAGCCTGGAGCGCGGTCGGCGCTGTCTTCCTCGCGGGAGCGCTGCTCGCCGTGCCGTCTCACGTCGGGTCGTTTCGAGCAGGAGCCATGGTGGCGCTCGCCTGCGTCTGCTGGGGTTTGGACAACAATCTCACGGCGCTGATCGACGGGTTCACTCCGGCGCAGTACACGCTCGCCAAGGGATTCGCGGCTGGCACCGTCAACCTGAGTCTTGGCCTTGCCCTCACACCAGCGGGATACGACTGGCGACTCGTGCTCGCGGCGCTGACGCTCGGTGCCTTCAGCTACGGCCTTTCCCTCGTGCTCTACGTCAGCGGAGCCCAGCAGATGGGGGCAGCGCGGTCGCAGATGCTGTTCGCGGCCTCGCCCTTTCTCGGGGCGGCCCTCTCCTGGGCGGTGCTGGGCGAGCCGGTGCAGCCGCTCCAGCTTGTCGCGGCGCTCGTGATGCTCGCCGGCATTGGCCTCCTGCTCTCGTCGCGGCACGCGCACGTGCATTCCCACGCCGAGGCCGCCCATACACATAGCCATCGGCACGACGACAGCCATCACGATCATCGCCATCCCGGCTTGCCCGTGGAGACGTGCCACAGCCATCCGCACACCCACGAGCCGTTCATTCATGCGCATCCCCACGCCCCGGACCTTCACCACCGCCATGGGCACTGAGAGACCGTGGCCTCCGTTCATTGGACTCCCCCGCACCCCCTCGAACCACGGCCACTTGACCCTGGACCTAGGTACAGGGTGTAGGAAAGGATCAGACCTATGGAGGCACTCACCCGAGGCGAACTAGCCCAGCAGGGCCGCGTGAACTCCGAGACGATTCGCTACTACGAGCGGCGCGGGCTCTTGCCCAAGCCACCCCGCACGCCCTCCGGGTATCGCGTCTTCTCCTCGGACGCCGTGCGTCGGGTCCGCTTCATCAAGCGGGCACAGGGGCTCGGCTTCTCGCTCAAGGAGATCAAGGCGCTTCTCGCCCTCCGCGTCGATCCGTGTAGCTCCTGTGGTGACGTGCGGAAGCGGGCGGAGGCGAAGATCGGAGAGATCGAGGCCAAGGTTCGCATGCTGCTGGGCATGAAGAAGGCGCTCGGGCGGCTGACGGCCGCCTGCGCGGGGCGCGGTCGCGTCAGCCACTGCCCGATCTTGGAGAGCCTCGATGCCGAGGACAGGTCATGAGCCTCACGGTCGAACTCGTCTACGACAAGGACTGCCCGCACGTCGCCGCTACGCGGGCGAACCTGCTCCGGGCCTTTGAGGCGGCGGGTGTGCCGGCGATGTGGACGGAGTGGGAGCAGTCGTCGCCCGAGGCGCCAGGACATCTACGCGGCTTCGGATCACCCACCGTACTGGTCGAGGGAAGCGACGTGGCGGGCGCCCAGCCGGTCGAGGGGCTCGCGTGCTGCCGGCTGTACGAGAGAGAAGATGGCCGAGGCGGTGTGCCGCCGGTCGGGCTGATCGCAGGTGCTCTCTCGCACGCGAAGGAGAGGACCATCGCGAATCTCAGTGCGGCATCGGGCAGCGGGAGGCGAGCTTCGTGGGCGAGTGTCCTCGTTGTACCGGGCATCGTGGCGGCACTTCTGCCCAGCCTGACGTGTCCGCTCTGCTGGCCGGCTTACGCGGGCGTGCTCTCTTCCCTCGGGGTCGGGTTCGTCGGGACGACTGCCTACCTCCTGCCGTTGACGGCGACCTTCCTCGCTATCGCGGTCGGGGCGTTGACCTTCGGCGCCAGGAGGCATGGCCGCCACGGCCCCCTCGCCCTTGGACTCGTGGGTTCGGCAATCGTCCTGCTTGGAAAGTTCGTCCTCGACGCAACAGCGGCGACCCTCGGGGGCGTCGGGATGCTGGTCGCCGCTTCAGTGTGGAATGTCTGGCCGCGCCGTGCGACCGTCTTACCCTGTCCCGCCTGCGTTCCAGGAGCGACGGGTACGACCAAAGCCACCGTCACGGAGGTATCGTCATGAGTGCGAAGCGAAGGATCGAGGTCTTCAGCGCCGGTTGCCCGGCGTGCGAGGAGACGATTGCCCTCGTCAATCGGATCGCCTGTCCATCCTGCGAGGTGGAGGTCTTGGACATGCACCAGCCGGCGGTCGCCGCAAAGGCCAAGACCTACGGCATCCGCAGCGTGCCCGCCGTCGTCATCGACGGGAAGCTGGCGGACTGCTGCGCGGGCCGTGGACCCGAGGAAGCGGCGCTCCGGGCAGCGGGATTGGGCCGCCCGCTGCCCTGACGGTTTGGCCGAGCGTGCTCATGCCCCAAGGCTGCACGGAGAAGGACTTCACGCAAAGCAACGTCGCGTGGCTCCTGTGGGGCGTCCCGGCGGCAGTGTTGATTCTCGGGAGTCTGGTATCGCCCCTTCCGCGAATGCTGCTGTGGACGCCCGCCTTCGCCGTCGCGGGCGTGGCGTGCGTGGTGAATGCCGCGCACTGCGGGCGCGTCCACTGCTACGTCACGGGGCCGCTCTATTTGCTCGCAGCCATCGCGACGTTACTGGCTGGCATGGAGTTCGTGCCGCTGCGGTCGAGTTGGATCGGAGGCGCCGTCGTCGGCGGAACGATCCTCGCCTACGTCCCGGAATGGGTTCGTGGAAAGTATCTCGCCCGAGCTTGACGACTTGCCCGCCGGCTCTGTGAGCAACACGCCTGGATCGCGTTCGCCTTCGGTTTTCGGTTCGGGCGCCGGCTTCGACAGGGGCGCCTTACTGGCGCGACAGACGCCAGAGCCAGAGACAGAGCCCGCCCGCGATCAGCACCCCGAGCGCGTTGAATCCCAGCGGCACCTCCCAGCCAGCGATGACGACTTCCGCCCGCGTCGCCAGCCGCAGCAGATGCCCCGCTGCCACGATCCCGAAGACCGTCCCCGCCACGCGCAGGCCGAGTGTTTGCCGACTCACGACGCCCTCGGGGCGTAATCTCGCGTCGGCCAGCGCGCCTTGTCAACGGGCAACAAGATCATCGAGGCGGCAGCACACTTGGTGAATCCGCCGCACCGCCTCGCTGTCGGTCGTGAACAGCAGGATGGCGCGCTTGTAGACGACGATCTCCACGGCGCCCTGGTCGTGCTCGATGCGTAGCGCGTCGTACCGGATCGGGTCGCCAGCGTTCGCGGAACAGCACCCCGCCTGCTTCCTCCTGATTATGATTAGACT